>NC_015161.1:175000-545000 GCF_000190555.1 Deinococcus proteolyticus MRP | reverse complement strand
GAACCCGCTTGGAACCCATGCTGTCCTGAGCGGCTTTCGGCTCATCTGTAGCAGCGACCCCGCGTGCCAGAGGCGGCACGGCGTAGCGTCCGGCCCGCTCAGCACGTTCAGCCGTCTCGCGTTCCATGGATGCCCAGGGCTGTGCCACCGGGCCTTCAGGGCGCTGCAGCCGGACTTCGCGGACATGGGCACTGGCGTGGACCACCACGCGGACGCCGCTCTCGTCTACCGGCTCAGCCGCCACAGCGGCTTCGGTGCGTCCCCGCTCACGCTCAGGCGCCGGCTCGGGACGGGCATAAGGCTTGACGATGCCCTCCACCTTGTAGCAGCCGGGAAGCAGAGGCGTAATCATGACCACATCGTTCACGCTGAGGTTGTGGTCACGGTAAAAAGGCCCCACCCCCAGCAGGCGTTCACCCTGACTGATTTCGGCGCCGTATTCATGCCCGCTGTCGTCGAACAGCCGCACCGTGCCCTCTGGGGGAAAATGAGGCTTGAGATAACGCTGTAGGCGCAGGCTGCCCTCCTGCAAGCAGGCGCGGGTGATGATGTAACGAAAAGTCTCCACGGTAGTTCCTCGGCTCCTTGGGAAGTAGTGATGGGGTCCGGCTGGAAGCACCCAGGTCCGGAGGGCCCTCAGGCCGGATTCAATTCTCAGTTAGCCAGCGGCTAATCGGTTTGCTGATGTTATGTCCAGAAACAGAAATAGAAAGCAGAAACCCTATCTCATTTCTTCAATGTAAAACACATCGCAGCGAAAATGAATATTTATGACGCTCTGCCAGTCTGAGACCTGAATTTCCGCATGCTCCCACCGTTTGAACAGCAGATGAGTCATTCTTCTCCCGGCCGCTGCCTATGCTCGGTATATGGATTGCAGCTCTCCGCTCCCTCCTCCACCCATGACAGCTGCAGCCGCAGAAGTGCGCCACTTTTTGGAGTTGTATGCCCGGGAGACCGGACAGAACCTTTCAGAGCCAGCCCTGAACACCTCTGAGCTGGCTTCCCATGAGCTGGCTTCCCATGAGCTGGCTTCCCATGACCGGACCACCTTCAACCCGACCACCGAGCACCTTACCTTCGCCGCGCGGGTGGCCTGGCGCAATGCGGCGCGCTGCGTGGGTAGGGGCTACTGGCCGGCACTGGCAGTGCGTGACCTGCGGCATATCAGTGAGCCGCAGCAGGTCTTCCGTGAGCTGCAGCGGCATCTGCGCCAGGCCTGGAATGGAGGCCGAATTCGCAGCACCATCAGCGTGTTCGGCCCCGGCGTGCGGATTCTCAACGACCAGCTGATTCGCTACGCTGGGTATCCGGACGGCCTAGGCGACCCCCAGAACCGCCGCCTGACCGCAGAGCTGACCGCACTGGGCTGGTCGCCGCCAGTGCAGCGCAGCGATTTCGATGTGTTGCCCGTAGCCATCGAGACTGGCGGCAGGACGCAGCTGTTCGAGTGGCAGGCGGACGATGTTCAGGAAGTGGCCATCGTTCACCCCGAAGTGGGCGACCTGGGTCTGCGCTGGCACGCGCTGCCGGTCATCAGCAATATGGAACTGCGCTTTGCGGGGCTGACCTACGCCTGCGCGCCGTTCAACGGTTGGTATATGGAAACCGAAATCGGTGCGCGGAACCTGGCCGACCAAGGCCGCTATGACCGCCTGCCGGAGCTGGCGCAGCGGCTGGGCCTGGACACGGCGCGTGAGCGCAGCCTGTGGCGCGACCGGGCGCTGGTGGAGCTGAACCGCGCCGTGCTGCACTCCTTCGATGCGGCTGGCGTGCGGCTGGACGACCATCACAGCCTGACCCGGCAGTTCGTAGCCTTTGAGGAACGTGAGCGCGCCGCCGGACGGCGGGTCAACGGGCAGTGGGACTGGCTGATTCCTCCCCTCTCCCCTGCCACCACGCCGGTATGGGCACGCAGTTACCGCGAGGACCGCGAACTGACACCGGGATTTTTTCATTCGCGGCGGTCAGCCTTCTCCGGCTGTCCGGTCACGCACGGCACAGAGCCGCTCCCCTGAAGCTGGCGGTGGAGCCCCGCTCCAGCTACGCTCCCGGTCATCACTTGAATGGTCGCTTGAATAAGCGGGGCCGGTGGACGCGGCCCTCCATGGGCCAACCTGGGCGGCACTCCGTGCGGTGCTCAACGCCGCCCTGGCCTCACCCTTCCACCCTCCCGCTTACCTCGGTGCAGGCTCCACGGCTCCTGCGCTGCCTGTCAGCCCACCCAGCGCTTTCACCATCATGCCGAAGAAATACAGGACAGGCAGAATCAGGAGGAAGCCTATGATCACAACGCCGCCCATCAGCGTACCCACGCCCCGACTGAAGTGCAGACATTGCTGGCCTGCCTCGACCAGCCCCACCCGCTGAATATCGCCCCAGTAGGCCACGGCCTCGCAGTCGGGCAGGCGCACGAACTGGTTGGGCGGAGTATCGGGGCGCACCTGGGTGAGTTCCAACGCCGACCCGCGCGAGAAGACGTCCTGCGCAAACTGAACCTGGCCAGACGTGCCGCCCGCAGTGTAAGCAGGCGCACAGCCCGGCAGGCTGGCCACCAGCGTCAAGCCGGCCAGGAGAGTGGCTCTTTTCATGATGGGTACAGTCTAGCCTTCGAGCTCGGCCTGAGCAGCCGCAATCGCTTCCGCCACCCGCTCGGGCGCGGTGCCACCGTAGCTCTGGCGGCTGCGTACGCTCTGGCGGACGGTCAGGCCCTGGGCCACCTCTGCGGTCAGCAGGGGGTGGGCGGCACTCAGTTCGGGGCCGCTCAGCTCCCAGAGCTGCCGCCCGCTGCGTGCGGCGAGGCCCACCAGCGACCCCACGACCTCGTGGGCCTCGCGGAACGGCACCCCGCGCTGCGCCAGCCAGTCGGCCAGGTCAGTGGCGGTGGAGTAGCCACGCGCCGCCGCCGCCTCGGTGGTGTCCGCATGCCAGACGGTGCGGGGCAGCATGTCGGCGTACAGGCGCAGTACGGCCTGCAGGGTGTCGTAGGTGTCAAACACGCCTTCCTTGTCCTCTTGCAGGTCCTTGTTGTAGGCCAGCGGCGTGCCCTTGACCACCGTGAGCAGGCCCAGCAGATGCCCGAACACCCGGCCGGTTTTGCCCCGTGCCAGCTCGCAGACATCCGGATTTTTCTTCTGCGGCATGATGGAGCTGCCGGTGGTGTGGCTGTCGGGCAGGGTGATGAAGCCGAACTCGAAACTGGAATAGAGAATCAGTTCCTCGGACATGCGTGACAGGTGCGCGGCGAGGATGGCGCAGGCCCCCAGGAATTCCAGGGCGAAATCGCGGCTGCCTACGCCGTCCAGGCTGTTGGCCGTGGGCCGGGAAAAACCCAGAGCACCGGCCACTGCGTGCCGGTCCACCGGCCAGGGCGTGCCGGCCAGGGCCGAGCTGCCCAGTGGGCATTCGTCCATGCGGGCGGCGGCGTCCCGCAGGCGGCCTTCGTCACGCCGCAGCATTTCGGCGTAGGCCATGAACCAGTGTGCCAGCAAGATAGGCTGCGCCACTTGCAAGTGGGTGTAACCGGGCAAAATCACTTCGGCGTCCAGCGCCTTTTGCGCCTCGGCCACCAGCACGCGGCGCAGCTGCCGGGTCAGCCCTGCCAGGTCCAGCGCCGCTTCCAGGGTGAACAGGCGGAAATCCACCGCCACCTGGTCGTTGCGCGAGCGGGCCGTGTGCAGTTTGCCGGCCACCGGCCCGATGCGGTCCCGCAGCGCCGCTTCCACGTTCATGTGGACGTCCTCGCGGTCTATGCGCCACTCGAATTTCCCGGCGCGGATGTCCTCACGAATCTCCGTCAGGCCCTGCGAAATCTGCGCGACTTCCTCGCCTTTCAGGATGCCCTGCGCGCCCAGCATCGCCACGTGCGCCAGCGAGCCGCGAATGTCCTGCTCGGCAAGGCGCTGGTCGAACGCCACCGAAGCGTTGAACCTCTCGACCAGGGCGTCGGTGCTCTCCGCAAAGCGGCCGCCCCACAGCTTGGCTTCCGGTTTGTTCATGTTCAGCTCGGTCATGGCCCGCCTCAGTCGCCCCGAACCTCTTCAGGTTCGTTGGGCACGTAGCTTTCGGGCGTAGGTGTCTTCCGGGCGCGGTCGGCCCAGCTCTCGACCCGCAGGCGCAGGGCGTTCAGGCGGATAAAGGCCCCGGCGTCGGCCTGACGGTAATCGCCGCCGGCCTCGAACGACACCAGCTCCTGGTCGTAGAGGCTGCGCGGAGCCTTGCGGCCCACCACCACGCAGTTGCCCTTGTACAGCTTCAGGCGGGCAGTGCCGGTCACACGGCTCGCCACATGGTCCATGTAGACCTGCAACGCTTCACGCTCGGGGGCGAACCAAAAGCCGTTGTACACCAGCTCGGCGTACTTGGGGCCCAGGGCGTCACGCTGGTGCAGCACCTCGCGGTCCAGCGTCAGACTTTCCACGGCGCGGCGGCCGTGATAGAGCACCGTGCCGCCGGGCGTTTCGTAGATACCGCGCGACTTCATGCCCACAAAGCGGTTCTCCACCAGGTCAATCCGGCCGATGCCGTGCTTGCCGCCCAGCTCGTTGGCCTTTTGCAGCAGCGCGGCGGGGCTGAGGGCTTCGCCGTTGATGGCCACCGGGTCGCCGTTCACATACTCGATTTCCACGTATTCGGGCTGGTCAGGCGCATCTTCCAGGTTCGCGGTCATCTTGCACAGGTCGGCGGGTGGCTCGGCCCAGGGGTCTTCCAGCAGGCCGCCCTCGTAGGACACGTGCAGCATGTTGGCGTCGATACTCCAGGGCGACTTCTTGCTGGTGGGCACCGGAATGCCGTGTTCCTGCGCGAACGCTTCCAGGTCGGCGCGGCCCTGAAAGTCCCATTCGCGCCAGGGGGCGACCGTCTGCAACTCCGGGTTCAGGGACAGCACCGACAGCTCGAAGCGCACCTGGTCGTTTCCCTTGCCGGTGGCGCCGTGACTAACGGCCACCGCGCCTTCTTTCTCGGCCAGCTCCACCATCTTTTTGGCAATCAGGGGGCGGGCGATGGAGGTGCCCAGCAGGTAGTACCCCTCGTACAGAGCGCTGGACCGCATCATGGGAAACACGTAATCGCGGACGAATTCTTCGCGCAGGTCTAGCGCATAAGCACTCACTGCGCCGGTCCTAATAGCCTTTTCGCGTGCCTCGTCTACCTCTGCCCCCTGTCCCAGGTCGGCCGTAAAGGCCACCACGTCGTAGCCACGCTCCTGCTGCAGCCACTTGATGATGATGGAGGTGTCGAGGCCGCCGCTGTAGGCGAGCACAATCTTTTCGCGCTGGGTCATGGGAATCTCCTTAGGAACTCGGGGGGCATAAAAAAGGCGACGTGAGTACGCCGCCCGTGTCCTGAAACAGGACCGGACTGGCCTAGACGTCGTTGCTGCCGTGGGTCATCGCTGAATGTGTATTCAGAGAAACTGAATGGCTATGCAAGCCTAACACCGGGCCGGAAACGGGTCAAGCTGCCAGCACAGACAGTGGACAGACCGAATGAGAAAAATGGCCGTTTCCCGACTGGCACGCCATGAAAAGGAGGTGTTGTAATGCAGGCGCAGGCCAATTTGAGCAAGGAATGGAGACGTGGACGCCCCACGTCCGTCATCCTGCACAGGAGGATTCCATGACCCGTTTCCGCAACGACCGCTATGAAGATGACCGCGACGACCGCCAAGGTGCTGGCCGGCGCAGTCGCTCTGACTTCTCCGGCAGCACCGACATGGACCGCCAATATGGCCAGGACCAGTATGGGCAGGACCAGACGCGCCGCAGCATGGGCATGGGCAGCGACGCCTACCGTGACACCCAGGACTTCCGCGACTCCGGCATGATGGGCAGCGGCAACCGCCAAGGCAGCTTCGGTGCCGGTATGACCGAGGACCGCTATGACCGCATGGGCCGCCCGACGGGTGGTATGGGCTACGGCGCCGATTCCGGCCTGGGCAGCATGGGCGGCATGGGCAGCTACCGTCAGAGCAACTCCGACCAGAGCAGCTTTGGACAGAGGGGCTTCGGACAGAGGGACAGCACGGGCCAGGGCCAACTGGGGCGCGACTTCGGCCAGTCCAGCTACAGCCAGTCCAGCTACGGCCAGCCTAGTCATGATCAGCCCAGTTATGATCAGTCCCGCCTTGGACAGGGCAGCTATAGCCCGCTGGGCAGTGTCGGCCAGGACCGCTACAGCCAGGGTGACCGTTACGGCCAGAGCGCGGTGGGCGGCAGCATGGCCGGCCTGGGGCAGGGCCAGAGCCACCGGGGCAAGGGCCCCAAGGGCTACCAGCGCAGCGACGAGCGCATCAAGGAAGAGGTCAGCGACGCCCTGCATGATGACCACTATGTGGACGCCAGCGAGATTGAAGTGCAGGTGCAGGGCGGCGAAGTCACCCTGACCGGCACCGTCAGCGACCGCCAGCAAAAGCGCCATGCCGAGGACTGCGCCGAGCGGGTGCGCGGTGTGAAGGATGTCCACAACCATGTCCGCGTGCAGTCGGGCGGCATGTCAGGTCACAGCGATATGTCGGGTCAGGACATGAGTAGCGCAGGTGTCCCGAGTGGCGGCGACCTGACCACCGGCAGCCGTGATACTGGCGAAACGGCCACCCTGACCACCCCCGGCAGCACCACCCAGGACAGCACCAGCCAGGGCAGCAGCATCGCCGGCGAAGATCACCGCCAGTAACCTTTCTGCGGCAGTGCCGGAAGCTGGGCCCACGGGGGGTTGGCTTCTCCCGTACGGGGCGCAGGAGGTTTGGGTGCAGAAGGCTCGACAGGCCACCGAAGGCCTGGGTCTCTCAACGAACCCTAAGGGGCTCTACAGCTGGCACGCACTACGCTGAACGGGGAGCGGGGGACAGGCTCCCCCACAGGAAAGGACACACCATGCAGGAAAAAGACAAGGTCGGACAGGACGTGCAGCAAGGTAAACGAAACGGCGAGCAGCCTCAGAACGTGCTGGGCCGCGAGATGGAAGGCGAAGGCATGTCCAGCAGCTACAGCGGCATGGGCGACCTGAGCAGCGGTGACGGGGAGGCCAGCACTGCGGATACCAGCAACCTGACCACCGGCGACCATACCACCGGCGAAACCGCCACCATGACCACTCCTGGCAGCAGCAAGACCGACGACGGGGCCAGCCAGGGCCACCGCATCGCGGACGAAGACAACCGGCAGTAAGCCCGGCAGCCTGCGGAAAAGGGAAGCTGGGGCTGCGGCCCCGGCTTTTTTGCTGTGGCGTTCTGCCAGCTTGCGTGACGCAGCTGCAGCCAGGGCAAGTGGGCAAGAACACACCTGCCCGGCCGGCGCAGCAACGCGGACCGCAAGTGACACTCCCTGTCTACCCGGAGCCTAAGCCGGCCACCAACACCCCGCAGGTGGCCCCATGCCGCTCTTGCCCCCTATCCCCTCTTCCCGTGACATACTACGTATCTGGAATGCCTAAGCGAACTGACCTCCAGACCATCCTGATTCTCGGCAGCGGCCCCATTCAAATTGGGCAAGCGGCCGAGTTCGACTATTCCGGCACCCAGGCGCTCAAGGCGCTCAAGAGCGAGGGCTACCGCGTCATTCTGGTGAACTCCAACCCGGCCACCATCATGACCGACCCCGACCTGGCCGACGCGACCTATCTGGAGCCGCTCACCCCAGAGTTCGTGCGCCGGGTGATTGAGAAGGAGCGCCCCGACGCCGTACTGCCCACGCTGGGCGGCCAGACGGCCCTGAACCTGGCGATGGAGCTGCACGAGAACGGCACGCTGGAAGAATTCGGCGTGGAGCTGATTGGCGCGAATGCCGAAGCCATCCACAAGGGCGAAGACCGCGAAGCCTTCCAGGCCGCCATGCAGAAAATCGGCGTGGAAACGGCACGCGGCAAGATGGTCCACTCGATGGAAGAGGCCATCGAGTACCAAAAGGAACTGGGCCTGCCCGTCGTCATCCGTCCTAGCTTCACGCTGGGCGGCACGGGCGGCGGCATCGCCCACACCTACGAAGATTTCCTGAAAATCACCGAGGGCGGCCTGCGCGATAGCCCCGTGACCAGCGTGCTGCTGGAAGAATCCATCCTGGGCTGGAAGGAATACGAGCTGGAAGTGATGCGTGACACCGCCGACACGGTGGTCATCATCACCTCTATCGAGAACTTCGACCCGATGGGCGTGCATACCGGCGACTCCATCACGGTGGCCCCCGCGCAGACGCTGAGCGACGTGGAGTATCAGGAACTGCGCGACCAGTCGCTGAAAATCATTCGTGAGATTGGGGTAGATACCGGCGGCTCCAACATTCAGTACGCCGTGAACCCCGAAGACGGGCGCGTGATTGTGATTGAGATGAACCCCCGCGTGAGCCGCTCCTCGGCGCTGGCGAGCAAGGCGACGGGCTTTCCTATCGCCAAGATTGCTGCGCTGCTGGCGGTGGGCTATCACCTTGACGAGCTGCCCAACGACATCACCAAGGAAACGCCCGCCGCCTTTGAACCCACCATTGACTATGTGGTGACCAAGATTCCGCGCTTCGCCTTCGAGAAGTTCCCCGGCACGCCCGACGCGCTGGGCACGCAGATGCGCTCGGTGGGCGAGGTAATGGCGATTGGCCGCACCTTCAAGGAATCGCTGCAAAAGGCGCTGCGCTCGATTGAGGCCGATGTGCGCGGTGAATTCGCCGCCATGACCCGCGATGAATTGCGCTCCCTCCTCTACCCCAACCCCCGCCGCATCGAAGCGGTGATTGAGCTGATTCGCCGGGGCGAGAGCGTGGACGCACTGCACGACGCGACCAAAATCAACACCTGGTTCCTGAACCAAATCCGCGAAATCATTGACGCGGAAAAGGAAATCGCCGCGCTTGGCCCGATTGCCGAGTGGAAATATGAATACTGGCGCGAAATCAAGCGCCTGGGCTTTTCTGATGCCCGCCTGGGCGAAATCGTGAACCTGAGCGAGTTGCAGGTGCGCGAGCTACGTAAGAAGGCCAAAGCCACCCCCGTCTACAAGACGGTGGACACCTGTGCCGCCGAGTTTGAGGCGTTTACCCCATACCACTACTCCACCTATGAGTGGGAAGACGAAGTGCGCTCCACTGACAAGCCCAAAGTGGTGATTCTGGGCAGCGGTCCCAACCGCATCGGGCAGGGCGTGGAGTTTGATTACGCCACCGTGCATGCCGTGTGGGCGCTGCAAGAGGCGGGCTATGAGACCATCATGGTCAACTCCAACCCCGAAACCGTGTCCACCGACTACGACACGGCGGACCGCCTGTACTTCGAGCCGCTCACCTTTGAAGACGTGATGAACATCATCGAGCACGAAAAACCCGTGGGCGTGATTGTGCAGCTTGGCGGACAGACCCCGCTGAAGCTGGCGCAGCGGCTGGCGGACGCGGGCGCACCCATCATCGGCACCAGCCCCGAAACCATTCACCAGGCCGAGGACCGCGCCAGCTTCAACGAGCTGTGCGAACGCCTGGGCATTCCGCAGCCGCTGGGCAAAGTGGCCGCCACCCCCACGCAGGCCGAGCGACTGGCCGAGGAACTGGGCTTCCCGCTGATGGCCCGCCCCTCCTACGTGCTGGGGGGCCGCGCCATGCGGACGGTGCGCTCCATGCCCGAGCTGAAAACCTACCTGAAGGAAGTGTACGCGGCCGTAGAAGGCCAGCCGAGCATCCTGCTGGACCAGTTCCTGGAAGGGGCGCTGGAGCTGGACGTGGACTGCCTGTGCGACGGCCAGAGCGCTGTGGTCGCGGGCATCATGGAGCACATTGAGGCGGCTGGGGTTCACTCGGGCGACTCGGCCTGCATCATCCCCCCCGTCAGCCTGAGCGCCGAGCTGCTGGAGACGGTCAAGAAGACCACCGAGCGCCTGGCGCTGGAACTGGGCGTAAGGGGCTTGATGAACGTGCAGTATGCAGTCAAGGACGGCGTGCCCTACATCCTGGAGGCCAACCCCCGCGCCAGCCGCACCGTGCCCTACGTGTCCAAAGCCACTGGGCACCCGCTTGCCAAGTACGCCGCCCGCATCGCCGCTGGCGAAACGCTGGAGCAGATTGGCCTGCGCGAAACCCCCGTGCCTGGCATGTATTCGGTAAAGGAAGTCCATCTGCCGTTCCTGAAGTTCGCGGGCGTGCAGCCCATCCTGGGGCCGGAAATGAAGAGCACCGGCGAGAGCATGGGCATTGACCGTGACCCGTACCTGGCCTTCTACCGCGCCCAGATTGGGGCCAAGAACATGCTGCCCCTCAGCGGCTCGGCAGTCGTGTTGGGCGAAGGCCTGGATGACGTAGCCGCCATGCTGGAAAGCGCGGGCCTCAGCGTGAGCCGCGAGGCTGGACAGGACCTGCCCGACCTCTTGATTGACACCACCGAGAGCGGGCTGCTGCGGCAGGCGCTGGAGCGTGGCAAAGCGATTGTGACCACCCGGGAAGCTGCCGAGTGGACCGCTAAGGCGATTAAGGTGGCGGTAGATGCTGGGGAGTTGGGGGTTACTGGGTTGCAGGAGTGGGTTAAGTGAGCAATTGAAAGAATTAGCTGGAGAAAATATCTAAAACTCCAGCTAAGCTAATTTATTAAATTATCAAGCTCTTCTTCCCCAAAAGATAAGTCTCCTGCTCGCTTTAGAGAATTTTGCGCCATGGCGTAAGCTCTAGAACTTGTCCTTAGCGACGCCGAATATATATGTAGCAACCTATCCAACATTTCCCTCCTCTTCTCAACAACCTCATCAATATCAAGCCTATTATCATGCATATCTGTTATAAGGGACATCAAATCTTCACGCACACTCCATAATGCCTGGGCTGTTTCCGAATGACTACTTGCCTTCTCCTGAAGATTAATTTCTTTGAGGTAGATAGTTAATCCAAATTGCAAAGTAGCTATTAACGCGCCAACAATCGTTCCCAATTTATTATCGCCAAGAAGGGCTAAAATCAGACTGGTCGTTGTTAACGCTGAAAACCAAATCTGTCCGTTTGTGAGGCGTTTATAGAGTTCTAACTCTAGGTCGGCTTGTTTTTCATGCGTCTTGTGTGAATATGCAGTCCTGCCATATAATTGGCGAATCTGCTCGTAGAGTCCACCGCTCAGTAGGTGACAACTTCACTTCCAGCCCCTCCTGGTGGGCAAAAAGGCTGGGTCAGCAGGTCTAGGACAGCCATGAACTGTTTGGGTTTCCACCGTAGAGCGTCTACGAGATGCTGAGCACCGTGCCGGACCAGGCTGACCTCTCTACGACCGTGCTTCAAAACGGGAATGGGATGAGTCTGGCCGAGCCAGACTCCCAGACGCAAGCAGAACATCCAGGCCAGTGTCACCAGGCCAAAGAGCCGCTGTAGACGGCTCCTTTCCGTAATCCCAGTCCGCTCCAGGTCGAAGCCTCGCTTCTTGAAGCTGCTGAAGGTGCACTCGATTGACCAGCGCTGCTTGTACAGCTTCCAGGTCTTCCGAGCGCTGAAATCTGTGGCAATGATGACGAGGTCACCTGTGGATGACCTCGTCGCGACCACCCGCATGAGTTCGCCAAACACGAACACCTTTTCGTCGATTTCATGGAAATGCCCGTGCTGGACGTGCTTAAACCATTCCTTCCCATTCATGTCGTCCAGCATGTCGCTGTGCCGAATGCGGATCGCCCGCTTGATGCCTTGACGACGGAGAAAACGGAACCACTCCGCACCGATGAACTCACGGTCAGCCACCAGGCCTTGCCAGCGTTTCGCTGGCAAGACGCGGAGGAGCTTCAACACCAGCCACATACGGGCGTAGGTGTGGCTGTTCCCAGACTCATCAAGAGGAACCCAAATCAGGGGCAGGGTGAAGCCATGAACCACGGCTCCAAGCACCAGAAAATTGATGGGCGTTTCCCCATGCTCCCAATTGGTGCGGTCCAGACTCAGCAACACCTTCCCCGGTGGAAGATGGACGACGAGCAGAGCGATGAAAAAGTCCATGTCCAGCTGCTCATCCCGGAAGGTTCGGTCCGCCCTTCTTTTCTTGGCTTGCGGCGTGCTGATACCGGGCATGTGAGGACTCAGGTCGTGATGATTGATGCTCCTCGCGGCAATCATCGCCAGAAGCACATCGATCAGCCGCTGAAGGGTGTCAATGCGGAGGTGACTCGCGTGTACTTTGAAGTGGCGGGTCAGTACGGTAGCCTGCTGGGCAGCGGATTCTGTTGATTTCACACTCCCAGGAGACCGCGAAGAGAGAGCCCCATCAAGCTTGATGGGGCTCTCTCTTGAGTTCTTCCCGTCTGGAACGAGGTCAAACCGAAGTTGTCACCTACTGAGAGTCCACCGTAGCTTTGCCGCGCTAATTCCTTAGTTTGGGAAGTAATTTCCATAGATGTTCCTGAATGCCTGCCTAGCACTCCAGTTACTATTAGAAATATAATGACTTATACCTTCCAGAGATTGATTATATGCAGTAGTGGCTTTCAACTCGAACGCTCCTTTCCTGTACACTCTCTGTCCACTTCCCGGAGCATTCCAATACATTTGACTTCTATCAACATTGCTTAGATATCGGAAGAAATCTCTAGTCATGTAATCATAATAGTCTGACTACCCCTCAAAACGCGGGACAAGCCGTGCTAAGTAGCTTCCAGGTGTAGATTGCATCATATTGCAATTCCCCAGTTGGCTCCACCAACTGCCCTTCGCAAATCTGTTTTGTTCTGGTAGTGGCGTTCTGGCAACTCTTGATATTTCAGGTGTCGCCACTGGGGCTCCATATCATTGAGTTCAGGGCTGTAGGCGGGGAGATGGGCGATGATGAGACCGAGGTCCTGCCACCTCTTCCGTTGCTGGTTCACTGCCGAGCAAGTGTGCACACTTGCTCGGTCCACAAGGACAACCGTAGGACATTCTGGATTCGCATCAGCAGCAAGAACCTCGATGAAATCCACAACGGCCTGACCTGTAGTATTTCCCTCTATCTCTCGGTAAAACACTGTTCCAGACCCATATTCCACAACTCCCATTAAGTTCAATCGGGCACGGATACCACGAGCTTTACTCGTGGGTACACGGAGGGGCTGCTGAATAGGTCGCCAGCTATAGGTATTGGGTTGAGTCAACCAAATAGCGGCTTCGTCGAGGAAAAGAAGTTTCAGGAGGCCGAACTTGGCCCCCTTTTTACCACTTCAAGGTTTTCCTTGAACCTGGCTTTTTCCTCTGGGTCAGCTTGTCCAGCAACGACGTAGCGGGTACGCTGCCAAGTCAGTCCCAGCTTATGGAGCTGGTCCGTAATAGCCGTGTGTTTGAGGTGTATGCCATGTTCTTGGACGAGATATTCACCCACTGTCTTGGCGGTCCACACTCGGTCATCTTGAGCAATCAGCCGTTTCAAATCTTCGCCAATCTCAGGCGTAATCTGACTCTTGCTTCCAGGGTGGATGCGCTCTTTGAGCGCATCTAGGCCACCTTCGCGGTAAAGGGTAATGACACGACGTACGCGGGTAGCAGTCAGGATACCCATGCCTGCAATCTTGTAGGAGGATAGTCCCTGGTGAGCATGCCAGAGGGCAAAGTACCGTTTGCGCTCACATGGAAGGACATCAGTCGAAAACATTAATTGCTGGAGCCGAGTTTCGTCTTCAGGAGTCAGTTGGGGGTCAAGTCGTCTGATGACTTAGTCTACACCCGGAAGCTACTTAGACGGTTCCAATTTTCAGGGCTTGGGTGACTGAGCAAATCTCGCAACTCGTCCAAGCCCAGTCGAAACAGACTTTTGCTGGCGTAGCCATGCGCTTTCTGGCGCTTGGCCTTCATGGTCTCCACGTTGCCTTCAAGCAGCAGAACCGTACCTGTCCGCAAACACCAAATGAAGCTGATGGCGATCACCATCAGCAGCGTTGACACCCGCTCGGCCTGGGTCAATCCGGTCGCTTCCAGATCGAAGCCTCTGGTTTTCAGTGCAGCGTGCAGGTTTTCGCACTGCCAGCGCAGTGCGTACTTCCGCAAATTCTGATCTGCTCTGCCCTTGTAGGCCAGGTACAGCATCTCCGTCTTCGAGACCTTCAGTGCCAGAACACGGAGTCTGACCCCGTACACCACCATAGAGCTGTGCCAGACGCGAACCTCTCCCACCTGCATTTTCTTAGCGAAGACGTGGACAGGTAAGCTGTCCATCTTGGTGTCACTCCGCAGCCGGATACAGGGAGCAATCCCATGTTCGCTCAGGAACGTAAACCAGTCCTGGCCGATGAATTCACGGTCTGCAAGCAGACCGTCGATGTGGACCTGTGGACAGTGACGCAGAAAATCAGCCATCAGCTCCTTACGTATTCGCTGATCGCTGCTTCCCCCGTGCGGGAGAAAACGCCACATCAGCGGCAAACTGAACCCTTCCCATACCGCAGACAGCATCAGGATGTTGACGTCCCTCTTGCCCAGTTTCCAGTTCGTCCGGTCCAGGATGAGCGTCAGCTCATCCGTACCCAGCACGTGAAGCGCAAACTTCAGATACATCTCCTCTGGAATCAAAAACTGAACAAAGCGCAGAAGGCGTTGATACCGCATTTCTCGACTACCTGGCAAAGTGATCGTAGCTTTCAGATTGTTCAGCACCACGCTGCGCTGCTGGATGATCGCCAGAATCAACGCGACCAGGACGGTGAACCGTCGCTGGTCAATACGGAAAAAGGGACGCAAGGCAGTGAAGAGGCTATCTTGGGGGGGCTGGTTCAGGTGGTTCATCGCAGATACACCTTATGAACCAGCTCTTTTTGTGTCTACAGAATTTGCGTCTCAGACGGGATTGCCGGAGTTTTGAGGGGTAGTCAGCGCCCCTGGTCACGCTCAGAGCGAACTGGGAGAAGCTTTCGACGATTGGGGCGATCACTTCAGATGGACGATTCTTCCAGCACACAACATCCGGAGCGATCCGCAGTGGAGAGGTCATCCGATTCTTTGGGCACATCCTGCGCCAAGTTCAGGGGAACATCGTCGTGGTGCTGGACAATGCGAAAATTCATCACGCGAAAGTAACCCAGGCGTTCGTGGGTTCCCACGAACGCCTCTCTCTGATCTTTCTGCCTCCGTATGCTCCAGAGTTGAACCCGATCGAGTTGGTGTGGGCCTACGTCAAGCGCAATGTGTTGGGGAACTTTTGTGCCCACTCCATCAGAGCGCTGAAAAAGAGGCTTGTCACCGCCTGGCAGCGGGTCCGCTATATTCACCTGCCCCGTCAGCTTATGGACGCCAACTTACGCCGCTATCAATAACAGTTTTAGCCCTGAGTCTCCTGAATGATAAACAGCCCGATGCCTTCCCCTTCTTCTCTCACCCCAGCCACCACGCCAGTGCCTCCCGCTGCACCTCTGGCGGTACGGTATGCCCGCCTTCAAACTCCACGTAGTGCAGGTCGTGCCCCGCGCCTTCCAGCTGCTCCCGAATTACCCGCCCACAGCGGTCGATCGGGAGCACGCGGTCTGCGGTGCCGTGCGACACGAAAATGCGCGGCTGGCCCACCTGCGCGGCGGGGGCCAGGAAACCAGGCGAAAAGCCAAGCAGGTGGCTGAACAGGTCGCCGTTGCCCAGGCCCAGCGACAGGGCGTAGCTGGCCCCGTCCGAAAAGCCGTCCAGCGCCAGGTGCTGCGGGTCTATGGCGTAGCGGCTGAACACCAGGGCCAGGGCACGGTCTATAAAGTCCACGTCGGGGCCGTAGCCGCCGCGAATCACATCCCAGGTGCCGCCGCGTGAGTCGCAGGCCAACAGAATAAGGCCGTGCTGCTCGGCAGCGTCCACGAAGGGGCGGATAGAATGGCTGGCGGTACTTCCCGCGCCGTGGCAAGCCACCAGCAGCGGGCGTGGCCCTTCCAGCGGGTGAGTGGTGGGCACGTACAGCAGCCCGTCTCTCCCCTGCCCCAGCCCAAGCGGCAGCAGGCCGCGCTCGGCGGGGGGCGCGTGGGAAGCGGTGGGGTCAGGGCGGGCGCTCAGGCGGGCGGGGTGGGTGGTCATGGGTTCAGTATGGAGCGGGCCAAAGCAGGCCAAAGCAAAAGCCCCCACCGCTGGGGCAGGGGCTGTCCGGGTGGTGCACCCGACAGGAATCGAACCTGTGGCCTGCCCCTTAGGAGGGGGCCGCTCTATCCGACTGAGCTACGGGTGCGGGTGTGAATACAGCGCAGGAGCAAATGTACAAGCCCGCTTGGACGCCGCAGCAGTATAGCAAAGCGCCTGCTGCCCAGGCCCAGCCGCTAGACTGAACTCCATGTCCGACCAGAACCTGGAACAGCTGAGCATCAACACCATCCGCACCCTTGCCATAGACGCGGTGCAGGCGGCCAACTCCGGCCACCCCGGCGCGCCGCTGGGCATGGCCCCGATGGGGTACACGCTCTGGCAGCGCTTCTTGCGTCACAACCCTGCCAACCACCGCTGGCCGGGCCGGGACCGCTTTGTGCTGTCGGCGGGGCACGCGTCCATGCTCATCTACTCCCTGCTGCACCTGACCGGTTACCCCAAGATGACCTTGCAGGAGCTCAAAGACTTCCGCCAGTGGGACAGCCAGACGCCGGGGCACCCCGAGTTCTTCCATACCGACGGCCTGGACGCCACCACCGGGCCGCTGGGTCAGGGCATTGCGATGACCGTGGGCATGGCGATGGCCGAAGCGCACCTGGCCGCCCGCTACAACCGAGAGGGCTTCCCGGTGTTCGACAACTACACCTACGCCATCTGCGGCGACGGCGACCTGCAAGAAGGCGTGAGCCACGAGGCCGCCGCGCTGGCCGGGCACCTGGGCCTGGGCAAGCTGATTTGGCTGCACGACGACAACGAAGTTCAGCTGGACACCATGGTCGCCAAGGCCGATTCCGAGCGGATGCGGCTGCGCTTCGAGGGCTACGGCTGGCAGGTGCTGAAGGTCGAGGACGGCAACGATGTCGGGGCGATTGCGGCCGCCATCGAGCAGGCCCGCGCCGAAACCGCCAAGCCCACCCTGATTCAGGTCCGTACAGTCATCGGCTTCGGCAGCCCGCGTGCCGGCACCCCCAAGGCGCACGGTGAGCCGCTGGGCGACGAGGGCGTCACCAAGACCAAGCAGGCGCTGGGCTGGGACCACCCCGCCTTTACCGTGCCCGCCGAGGTGGCCGAGCACATGAGCGCCCTGAAGCGCGGCGCGGCGCAGCAGGCCGAGTGGGAAGAGATGATGAACCGCTACCGCGCCGAATATCCCGAACTGGGCCAAGAGGTGGACGACCTGCTGGAGCGCGAGCTGCCGGACAACCTGTGGGGGGCACTGCCGCAGTGGGAAGCGGGCAGCAAGGCCCAGGCCACCCGCTCCAGCAGCGGCGAAGTCATCAATGCCCTGGCTCCGCTGGTGCCGGGGCTGGTGGGCGGCTCGGCCGACGTATCGGGCAGCACCAAGACGGCCATCAGCGACTCGGAGCACATGCAGGCAGGCAACTACGCCGGGCGCAATGTGTACTTCGGCGTGCGCGAGTTCGGCATGAGCGCCGCCGCGAACGGCATGAGCCTGTACGGCGGCCTGCGCCCGCTGGTGGGCACCTTCATGGTGTTCAGCGATTATCTCAAGCCGGCCTACCGCCTCAGCGCCCTGCAGATGCAGCCGGTGACCTACGTGCTGACCCACGACAGCGTGGGCCTGGGCGAGGACGGCCCCACCCACCAGCCGGTCGAGCAGCTGGCGATGCTGCGGGCCGTGCCGGGCGCCCATGTGTTCCGCCCCGCCGACGCCAACGAGACCGCCGCCGCCTGGGCGCTGGCGCTGGAATACAAAAAAGGCCCCACAGCGCTGGTGCTCTCGCGCCAGAACCTGCCGGTGCTGCCTGCCAACCATGCGGGCGTGAAGAAAGGCGCCTACGTGGTCCGGGACGCCGAAAATGCCGCCGTGACCCTGCTGGCGACCGGCTCGGAAGTGGCGCTGGCCCTGGACGCCGCCGAAGCGCTGGCCGGCGAAGGCGTGGCTGCCCGCGTGGTGTCCATGCCCTGCTTCGAGCTGTTCCGCGAGCAGGACAGGGAGTACCGCCGCGAGGTGCTGGGCACGGCCCCCCGCGTGGCGATTGAGGCCGCCGCCAGCCAGCCCTGGTTCGAGTGGGTCGGCACGGAGGGCGGCCTGGTCACGCTGGACCGTTTCGGCGCGTCCGCCCCCGGCGAAGTGGTGCTGGAAAAGCTGGGCTTCAGCGTACAGAACGTGGTCAAGGTGGTCCGGGAAACCATCGGCTGAGCTGCCACTGCTGAACTCCCCTGCCCTGGCTACGGCCGCCGGCAGGGGAGTTTTTCTGTCTCCGGTCTGTCACGAAGCTGTCAGGCAGACTGCACTAGAACTTCGCGGTGCCTCTGGAGTGGAACACCAGCTATGAGACGGGCGAGAGTCGCCTTGACCGCCAGCACCGGCGGCTGTTCGACTATGCCAACCAGTTGGAAGGCCACCTTGACCGTCTGCGGGCCGGCGAGGCGCCGGACCTGGGGGAACTCGGAGTGTTCCTCTCCTTTGTAGAGACCCACCTCTACCTGCACCTGACCTACGAAGAACTGCTGATGCGGCGCACCGGCAACCCCGCCGCCGCCCAGGGGCGCGCCGCACACGCCCGGCTGGAAGCCTACGGCCAGGGCTTCCGCGCCCGGCTGGCGGCACAGGGCCTGACGCTGCCGCTGCTGGAAGAGCTGCACCACGTCATGCACACCTGGCTGCTGGGCCATGTGGTGCGGGTAGATGTGGGCCTGCAGACAGCGCTCCAGGCTTCTCCCCAACCAGCCGGCGCAGCAGCCAGCCCTCCGTCCCGGCTGTTGCAGGCCGGCTGAGCGGGGGCCGGACCGCAGGCAGTCGCATCACTGCCCGGATACGTCCGGCCTGATTCAGCCGGTGGGCCATGGCAGGTCTGACCTGGGTGCCTCCGCCAAAAATTGGCGCTCCGGGCCACAATTTCGTATCAGTTGCCCAGAATCTCGCTGAGGTTGCCGCTCAGCGCCGCGCCGCCCAGTACAGTGCCGGCCGCGCTCAGGCCTGGGCCGCCCAGGGTGGGGGCCAGCCACACGCGGCCGCTGCCCCGGTACACCTGCAAGTAGCCCTCGCCCGTCTTGCCAGCGCCCAGCAGGCTGCGGGCACTGCGCTCCACGGTCATCTCCAACCCACCGGTGTAGGCCAGGACCAGGTTCCCGTCCACCTTGAGGGTGTCGCCCTGCAAGTCCAGCACCTGGAATTCCTCGGGGTGGACCGGGCTTTGCAGGCAGAACACGCCGCTGCCGCTGAGCCGGGGCTGAATGCGGCCCTCGCCGCTGCCCATCATGTTGGCCAGGCCACGGTTGACGTGCCGCCCCACGGTAATTTGCCCGGCCGCCGCCACGAAGGCGCCGTCGTCCACAATCAGGTCCTCACCGGCAAGTTCGCCCAGCAGGTAATGCAGCCGCGTGGGCTCGGTGCTGATCTGGCCGCTGCCACGGTACACCGTCTTGAACAGCCCCTCGCCGGTGGCCGCCGCCGTCATGGCTCCGCGCAGCAGTCCGCCCAGGCCACCCCCCTGCGCCCCACCGGTGGCCGAGGCCTGCACTTCCATCTCGCCGCGCAGCCACTGCAGCGCTCCCGGTTCCAGCACGGCCTGAGCGCCGCTCAACTCCAGCTGAAGCTGGCGGTAGGGGTCGGGGCGGCTGATGGCCTGGTGAAAGCCGCTCAGCGGTTCTTCCAGCGGGGAGGCGGAGTACTCCAGCACACGCACCGACGCGCCGGGAAAGGCCAGGGTTTGGGTCACACGGGACTGCCATTTGTATTGCATATTCTTCGGTACGCGGCCGCCCTGGTCAGAGTTCCGCGCAAGTGTCACCTTGCAGCGCCGAGCGTACAAAGAAGCGACCTCCAATATTCCTGAAACCTCTTCAAGGGCTTTAGAGAGGCTCCGCAATGAAGGAATATGGGGGGCAAAATCAATAGGAGCATAGACTCAAAATGTCCCTTGGCTTTACGGATGCCGGCTTTGCTCTTATACTGCCCCAACGGAGGAATGATGACCTACAAAAGACTAAGTGAGCAGGTTCAAGAATTGACCAACGCCCAGCGCAGCGATACGTTTGTGCGCCAGTTCCGTGAAGCGGTGCGCCAGGGCGAGCTCAAAGCCATTTATCTGCCGGGCGAACGTTTTACGTTGCCCAAGCAGTACACCCGGCGCGGCAAAAGCGGCACCTATCAGAAAGACACCAAAGAAATGCTGTTTGAACACACCCCTGAGTTTGAAGCGTGGTTCGACGGCGTCAACCGTGAATTGGCCGTGAGCCGTAAGGGCAGCAGCATCAAGCCCACGCTGGAAACCGTGGAGGCCGGCCTGGTGGACTTCGAGGCCCTGGCCCGCGAAACCCAGGAAAAGATGCAGGCCAGCTTTGAAAAGGGTCAGGCCCTGGGCAAGACCCGCGCCAAGAAGCCGGCTGGGCGCCGCAAATAACGCCCTCTGGAGGCCGCCGAGCCTCAGCCCTTCCCCGCCCAGTGCGGGGATTTTTTGTGGGCCGGCGGCGGCCTGAGAGCTGGCACCGGCCGGGACCGGCAGCGTATGCTGGGCGCCATGAACGAAGTGTCCCTGTCCGAACCTGCCGCCCCCACGTCCCGGCCATCTCCCGGCCTGCTGCTGGTCATCACCGGCGCGTCCGGTGTGGGCAAGGGCACGCTGCGGGCCGACTGGCTCAGGGACCAGGACGTGTTCTATTCCACCTCGTGGACCACCCGCGCCCCCCGCGAGGGCGAGCGGGACGGCGTGGACTACGTGTTTGTGGACCGGGACACCTTCAGCGAGCACATCGCACGCGGCGAGTTCCTGGAGCATGCCGAGTTCGTGGGCAACCATTACGGCACGCCGCTGGCTCCTATCCGCCAGGCGCTGGCCCGCGGGCAGGACGTGGTGCTGGAGATTGAGGTAGAAGGTGCCCGGCAGGTCCGCGAGCGGCTGGGAAACGAGGCGGTGATGATTTTCATCATGCCGCCCAGCCTGGAGGAGCTGCGCCGCCGGCTGGAAGGCCGCGCCACCGAGACGCCCGAGCGCATTGAAAAGCGCCTGGCCCGCGCCGAGGTGGAGATGAACCAGACCGACATGTTCGACTACGTGGTCGTCAACGATGACCTGGCACAGGCGGTGGCCGACCTGCACGCCATTCAGCAGGCTGAACGCAGCCGCCTGCTGCCGGCCGCCGAGCGCTCCCCCGAGCAGCTGGCGCAGGCCAGGGGCGCCGACCACCTGCGGACCGCTCGGAGCGTAGGAGCCGGCCAGTGAGGGCAGCCCAGGAGCGACTGAGCCTGGTGCAGGGGGACATCACCCGCCAGCAGGTGGACGCTATCGTCACTGCCGCGAACGCCGGCCTGCGCGGTGGCGGCGGCGTAGATGGAGCTGTCCACAGCGCCGCCGGCCCTGAACTGCTGGCTGCGCTGCGGCCCATCGGCGGCACCCCGACCGGCACCGCCGTCATTACCTCAGCTTTCCGGCTGGAGGCGCGCGGCGTACGCTGGGTCATCCACGCCGTGGGGCCGGTGTGGCACGGTGGCGCACGCGGCGAGGCGGAAGCACTGGCCGGCGCCTACCGTCAGAGCCTCAAGCTGGCCGCCGAAGCTGGCGCCCACAGCGTGGCCTTCCCACTGATCAGCGCGGGCGTGTACGGTTATCCCCTGGAACAAGCACTGGACATTGCCCTGCGTACCCTGCTGGCAGGGCTGGAAGCGCACCCCGAGCTGGAAGCCCGGCTGGTGCTGTTCGGAGAGCCTACCTACCGGGCAGCGCAGGCCGCGTTCGGGCGGCTCTGAGACGCAGTACGGCGAAAAGGCTCACCCGGATACCACTCGGGTGAGCCTATTGCTCTTGGGGCACAGCCCGCGCTTACTGCTTGGTCAGAATCCGCACGCTGAGCAGCTTGTCGGGCACGGCACCCTCCACCGGAGTTTCGCCGCCGCCGTCGCTGGTGGCGGTGCGGGTCAGGCCATCCAGGGCGGCCTGGCCGTCCACCACCTTGCCGAAGATGGTGTGGCGGCCGTTCAGGAACTCGGTGGGCGCAAAGGTCACGAAGAACTGGCTGCCGTTGGTGCCAGGGCCAGAGTTGGCCATGGCCAGCAGGTTGGGTTCGCTGAAGGTCAGGTTCTGGCGGATTTCGTCGGGGAACTGATAGCCGGGGCCGCCGCTGCCCCACTCTTCCTTCTTGGCCTCGTCCACGCTGAGAGGGTCGCCACCCTGCGCCATGAACCCGTCAATCACGCGGTGAAAGCGGGTGCCGTCGTAAAAGTGGTTGCGGGCCAGCGCCACGAAGTTGTTCACGGTCACAGGTGCGTCCTGTTCCAGCAGGTCAATCAGGACCTGACCGCGTGAGGTGTCCAGCAGGGCGTAGTAGTCGGTGCCCTGCTGCAGGGCGCGGGCAGGCTGCTTGTCGAAGGCACGCACCGGCTCCTGGCTGAGGGGCTCCAGGGCCTTGTAGCCGGCCGGCACCTCGCCGGGCTTGGTGACTTCCGGGACGCTGGCGGCCGCGCTGGCACTGGTCCCTGCGGCGCTGGCCTCACTGGCACTCGTCTCAGTGGCGCTGGTGCTGGCTTCACTGGTAGTGGCTTCACTGGTCGCCGCCGAGCTGGTCGTGGTCGTGGTGGTTTTGGTCTGCTCCTGGCAGGCGCTCAGGGTGCCCAGGCCCAGCAGGGCACTGAGCAGCAGCGCGGGGGATTTGGCAAAGTTCATCGGGTCTCAGTCTAGCCAGGCTCGGTGGGAAGCGTGTTAAAGCTCAGAGCGCAGGCAGGTACTCGCTCAGCTGCGGCATCAGGTCACGGGCGGTCAGGTCCAGCCGCACCGGCGACACGCTGATAAAGCCGCGCTGCACGGCGCCGTAGTCGGTGCGTTCGTCTTCATCCTCCGGCGCGGTACTGGTGCCGGCCACCCAGTGATACTCGCGGCCCTCGGGGTCCTGGCGCGAGTCGATGCGGTCTTCCCAGCGGTGCATCCCCACCTCCGTAACCTGCACGCCCTGGGGGCCCGTACCGGGGAAATTCACGTTCAGCAGCGTGCGGGGCGGCAGCCCACGTACCGCCACCTCGGCGGCCAGGCGGGCGGCGTAGTCGGCGCCAGCAGCAAAGTCGTACTCGCCGTCAGGGCGGGCCTGCTGGCTGAAGGCAATAGACGGAATCCCCAGCGCCAGGCCCTCGATGGCCGCCGCCACCGTGCCGGAGTGGGTCAGGTCGTCGCCCAGATTGGGGCCGATGTTGATGCCGCTGACCACCAGGTCCGGCCGCGCCAGCAGGTGAACCCCCAGCACCACGCAGTCGGCCGGGGTGCCGTCCACCCGGTAGGCCGGAATGTCCCCGAAGCCGGCCGCCGCCGTGTGCTTGAAGCGCAGCGGCCGGCGAATGGTGATGCCGTGCCCCACTGCCGACTGTTCCACGTCCGGGGCCACCACGAACACGTTGCCGACCTCGGCCAGGGCCAGCCCCAGCGCCTTGATCCCCGGCGAGAAGATGCCGTCGTCGTTGGCGACCAGGATGGTGGGCCGCGCCGGGTTGGCCGGCTGGAAGCGGGGCGGACGGGCAGCTTGTGTGCGGGCAGGCAGCTCGGCAGTCATGTTCCCTATCCTGCCACGGACCCCTAGCTGGTCCGCCCTCATTCCCCTTCCGCCACCCGCAGCACAGCGGGAAGCAGCACAGGGGAAAGCAGCACAGCGAAAAGCGGCCCCGTCAGGCCGCTCTGGTCCCAGGTGAGCTGGGTCAATCTAGCGCTGGCACTTAGCGCCGCTTGGTGTACAGGGTGCCCTTGTCGGTATGCACGGTCACGCGCTTTTGGACGACCTGCTTCTTGCCGCCCAGGCCCAGCGCCTTGGCAAGCAGCAGGGCCGGCACGGCCAGGACCGCCACCAGCGCGTTCCACAGAGCACCGAATACGCTGGGCAGCAGCGCTTTGGGCGCACTCTGCTGCATGGTCAGCATCGAGTGGGGGTGGTCCATGCGGGTGGTGCGCTGCCAGGCCCGCTGGCGCTGCTGCGGGCTCAGCGCTCCGCCGGTTTCGGCGGCGTAGGCAATGGCGCGGGCTTCGCGGGAGGTCAGGTAGCCTTCTTCCTTGATCTGGGCACTCAGGCTGGCCTCGCTGGACCCGAAGTGCTTGGCGTAGGCATAGGTCAGCTCGGCGCCGAAAAACAGAATCATGGAGTTGTAGTAGATCCACAGCAGCAGCAAGATGATGGACGAGTAGGCGCCGAACGCGCTGCCCGGCGCAAAGTTGGCGAAGTACCAGCTGATGATGACCTGCAAGATGGAAAACAGCACCGCCGTAATGGCCGCGCCCACCAGGACGTCGCGCCACTGCAGCCGCACGTTGGGCAGCACCCGGTAGATGACGGCGAACACCCCGGTCAGCAGCAGCGAACCCAGCAGCAGGGTGCCTAGCCGGGCCAAGAAGGCGCCGGCGCCCCAGGCCTCGCCCAGCTGCTGCGCGATGGCCGACATGTAGGTATTCAGGCCGAAAAACAGCAGCATCACGACGCCGAAGCCCAACACCATCAGCAGGCCCTTGCCGCGGGTCTTCAGCTGCCCGGCAAAGCCGCCAGTGGCTTCAGGCGGCACGTTCCACAGTTCGTTGAGCGAGGCCTGCAGCTGCACGAACAGGTTGGTGGCGCCCCACGCCAGCGTCGCCAGACCGATCAAGGCGCCAGCCGTGATACCGCGGCTGAGGTCCACCTTGTCGTCCTGATTGTCAATCATGGTCTGCAGGGCATTGCCCACGTCGGCGCCGAAGTTGCTGGACAGAAATTCCACGATGCGCTGCTGCACACCGGGGTCGGCCAGCAGGCTGGTCAGGAAGGTGATGGCCAGAATCAGCAGCGGCACCAGCGCAAAAATCGTGAAGTACGTCAGGGCGGCGGCCAGGCGCGGAGCATTGTCCTTGCCGAAGGACGTGGCCGCCTCGCGCACCAGCAGAGCAGTTTGGGGAACAGTGAGCATCTTGTCTCACAGTCTAAACGTCCCTGCTGCCGGGGGGCGCCCGGACGCACTCACAGGCCGTTTAGGGTTGCCCCTGCTAGCCTGAAGCGGTATGCGTCCCATTCCCGAGAACCACAGCGAAACCCTGACCATCACCGTGACCGACGACATGACCGTGAACTTTACCGAGTTGGGACCGCTGCACCCGGTCTACTCCACCTACACCCTTGCCAAGCACTTCGAGGAAGCCGGGCGCAAGCTGCTGCTGCCCTTCTTGGAGCCGGGCGAAGACAGCATCGGGATTCAGGTGGAAACCTTTCATACCGGCTCGGCGCTGCCCGGCATGGAAGTCACGGTCACGGCCACCTTGCAGGAGGTGAGCGGCCGCCGCGTCGTGTGTGCGCTGCGGGCCGTGAGCAGCCTGGGCGACGAGATCGGGCACGGCACGGCCAGCCAATTGGTGCTGCCCGAGGAGAAAATCAGGGCAGGCTTCGAGGCACTGCGGGAGCGCTTCGCGGCCAGCCGGCAGCCTTCCTAGAGCCGGGGGCCTCTTACGCACGCGCCCCGCGCTGTGACAAGCTCCAGCACCTCAACTATGCTGTAGCCCATGCCCAGCCCCAACCAACTGACCCGCTACTACGACGTAAAACGCGACGAGCATGGGCAGCGCTATGTGGAAGTGCACGTGACCGGCTTTCCGCTGCTGCAGATTCCGCTGCTGAACAAGTCCACCGGGTTTTCCTTGCAGGAGCGCCGGGAGCTCGACATAGACGGTCTGGTGCCCCCGCACATCAACTCGCTGTCCGAGCAAAAGGAGCGCACCTATCAGGCATACGGCCGCCAGACCAGCGACATCGGGCGGCACGAGTTCCTGCGGGCGCTGCAAGACCGCAATGAAGTGCTGTTCTACTCGCTGCTGATCGATCACCTCGAAGAGATGCTGCCGATTCTGTACACCCCCACCGTGGGCGAGGCGGTGCGGAACTTTTCCAGTATCTACCGCTACCCACGCGGACTGGCGGTCAGCACCAGCAATGTCGGCCATGTGGAAGAGGTCATCAACAATGTGCCGCTCAACGACGTGCGCATGATTGTGGCCACCGATTCCAGCGCCATTTTGGGAATTGGAGACCAGGGCTTCGGCGGCATGGCGATCAGCATCGGCAAGCTGAGCCTGTACATCGCCGCGGGCGGGCTGGGCCTGGACAAGACCCTGCCGGTAGAGCTGGACGTGGGCACCGACCGCGAAGACCTGCTGGCGGACCCCCTGTACCTGGGACAGCACCACCGCCGCCTGACGGGCCGGCAATACGATGAGTTTCTGGACCGTTTCGTAGAAGCCGTGGCCGAGCGTTACCCGCAGGCCATCGTGCAGTGGGAAGACTTTTCGCGGAACACCGCTTTCCACGTGCTGGAGCGCTACCGCCGCGTGATTCCCAGCTTCAACGACGACATTCAGGGCACCGGGGCCATGGCCGTGGCGGGCCTGGTGAGTGCGGCGCGGCAAAAGGGCGAGACGCTGAAAGACCAAGTGTTCGTGGTGGTCGGCAACGGCGCGGGCGGTATCGGCGTGGCGGGCATGATTCGCCAGGGCCTGCTGCGTGAGGGCCTCAGCGACGCGGAAGTGCAGCGGCGCCTGTTCGTGGTGGCCCGCGAAGGGCTGATGATAGAAGGGCGCGGCTACGAGCAGGACGCTTTTCAGCAGCCGTTTATCCAGCCGCGCAGCGCCGTGGAGGGCTGGCAGCTGGCCGGCGAACAGCCCACACTGCTGGAAACGGTGCAGAACGCGGGAGCCACCGCCGTCCTGGGGCTGACGGGCGCGGCGGGGCTGTTCGGTGAGGAGCTGGTGCGGGCCATGCTCGCCAATACGGCGCGGCCTATCATCTTCCCGCTGAGCAACCCCACCAGCCACATCGAGGCGCACCCCGCCGACCTGCTGCGCTGGACCGACGGCGCGGCCATCATCGCCACCGGCAGCCCCTTCGACCCCATCGAACACGGCGGGCAGACCTACCGCATCGGGCAGGGCAACAACGCCTTTATCTTCCCTGGCCTGGGCTTCGGGGCCGTGATGAGCCGCGCCCGCGAAATCACCGACGGCATGGTGATGGAAGCCGCGCAGACCCTGGCCGACTGGACGGCAGAGCACAGCGGACCGGACGCGGTCTTTCCGGTAGTGTCGCAGCTGCGTGCCGTGAGCGAGGAGGTGGCTGTGCGGGTGGCCCGCCAGGCGATCACCGAAGGGGTGAGTGCCGAGCGCCGCATCCGCAACATGACCGACGAGGCGCTGGCGGACTTTATCCGTGAGCACCAGTGGACTCCGGAGTACCTGCCGTTCCGCCGCAGCAACGACGCTGAGCTGGCCCTGGGCCTGTAAGAGAGCGTCAGGATTTCGCAGGTCTGGGCGGGGCTGCACTTCACTGCCCCGCCCTATTCCCCTTTACTCTGCTGGGGCCAGCGCCCACACACGTACCCCAGCGCCGCGCCAGTCAGCAGGCTGAGCAATGCGCTCACCCGCAGCAGGGTGAGGTCAGTGTGGGGCAGGAAGCGGTTCCGCCCTCCGGCCACCACGCCAGCCAGCAGCCGGCGGCCTTCGTCGCGGCGAAGCTCGGCTGTGTGGGCGGCAGGACCAGGCAGGGCATCTCCCCGCATGTCTCAAGCCTAAAAACCTTCCCGGCCCGCCGCGTCCTCCCAAAGGTGGGGAGGACCGGGCAGGCCGGGGCGGGAACGTTCGCAGCCCTACGTGTCTCTGTGAGCGGGCCGGAACCGCCCATATTTCAGCGCTTCAGGCCTGCCGTCCATATCAGCTCTGCTGACGCTTGCGCTCCAGCGCCGCTTCGACCAGGCCGGCGAAGGGCGGGCTAGGGCGCATCGGGCGGCTCTTGAACTCGGGATGGGCCTGCAGCGCCACGTAGTACGGGTGGACATTCCGGGGCAGCTCCACGGTTTCCACCAGGCCGGCCCCGCGCCCCTCGACCCCAGGTGTCACGCCGCTGATGACCAGACCGGCCTCCTGAAGCTGCGGCACGTACTGCGGGTTCACCTCGTAGCGGTGGCGGTGGCGCTCGGTCACGGTGCCGCCCTGGGGCACGCCGTACATCTCGGCCACCTGGGTGCCTGCGGCCAGCTGCATGGGCCAGTCGCCCAGGCGCATGGTGCCGCCCATGCCCTCCACTTCCAGCTGCTCGGGCATCAGGTCAATCACCTTGTGCTCGGCGTAGGGGTCGAACTCGGAGGAGTTGGCGTCCTTGATTCCGGCCTTGTGGCGGGCGTACTCGATCACGGCCACCTGCATGCCCAGGCACACGCCCAGGTAAGGCACGCCGCGCTCGCGGGCGTACTCGGCGGCCTTGACCTTGCCCTCGATACCGCGAATGCCGAAGCCGCCGGGCACCAGAATGCCGTCGGCGTCGCCCAGCAGGGCTTCGATGTTCTCACCGCTTTCGGCCAGCTCCTCGGCGTTGACCCATTTCACGTTCACATGGGCGTCGTTGGCGACTCCGGCATGGGTCAGCGATTCCAGTAGGCTGAGGTAAGCGTCGGGCATGGCCGTGTACTTGCCAGCAATGGCGATGGTGACTTCGTTTTCCGGGGCCTTGAGGGTCTTGACCGCGTTGGTCCACACGTTCAGGTTGGGGTGGGTGCGCTCCAGGCCCAGCAGGTCTTCCACCGCCTTGCCCAGCCCCTGCTCTTCCAGCGCCAGCGGCACCTCGTAGATGTGCGGCACGTCGTAGCTACTGAACACCCGGTTTTCGCGCACGCTGGTAAAGGCGGCGATCTTGCGGGTAATTTCGGCAGGCAGCTTCTCCTTGGAGCGCACCATCACGATGTCGGGGCTGATGCCGTAGCTTCTGAGCGCCGCCACCGAGTGCTGGGTGGGCTTGGTCTTGAACTCGTTGGAGGTGCCCAGATACGGCACCAGCGTCAGGTGCAGGTACAGCACGTTCTCGTCGCCTTCGTCGAACTTGAACTGCCGGATGGCTTCAAGGAACGGCAGCGACTCGATGTCACCCACCGTGCCGCCCACTTCAATCAGCACGATTTCCGCGCCCGCCGTTTCGCCAGCGGTGCGGATACGGCGCTTGATTTCGTCGGTCACGTGCGGAATCACCTGCACGGTCTGCGAGAGGTAGTCGCCGGCCCGCTCCTTGCGGATGACCTCCTGGTACACCTGCCCGGTGGTGATGTTGCTGCCCTGGGGAATATCCAGATCAAGGAAGCGCTCGTAATTGCCGATGTCAAGGTCGGTCTCGGCGCCCGAGGCGGTCACGAAGCACTCGCCGTGCTCGTAGGGCCGCATGGTGCCGGCGTCGATGTTGATGTAAGGGTCGATCTTGACGGCGGTGACTTTGTAACCACGGGCCCGCAGCAGGGCGCCCAGGCTAGCGCTGGCGATGCCCTTGCCCAGGCTGCTGACCACGCCGCCGGTAACGAAGATGTATTTCATGCTAACTCCTATGCTGGGAAGAAGCGGGAGAGGAAAAAGCGGGAAGCAATGATCCAGCGGCGCCGCAGGCTTTTTCCGTGGGGGGCGGCCAGAAGCCGAGTCCATAAAAAAAGCCGTGGCGCCAGGCTCACGGGGTTATAGGATAGCACGCGCTGGGGCCGGTGCCTCCCAGTTTCCCCAACCCGCCGCCGCTGACACCCGGCAGACAGCCCACGCACTACGGTGGAGCATGAACACTGAAGATAAAACCCGCGGTTACCTGGCACTGGCCGCCCTGGGGTTGATCCTGCCGCTGACTCAGTTCGCGCCCTGGCTGCTGGAACGCGGTCTGGACTTGGGACTGCTGTGGCAAGAGATTGTCCAGTCTAGAATCTCGGCGTTTGCCTGGGCAGACGTAGCTGTGACCGCGCTGAGTGTGCTGTTTCTGGTCTCGGCGGAAACTCACCGCACGGTGTCCCACCGCTGGCTGGCCGTGCTGGGCACCCTGCTGGTGGGGCCGTCGTTCGGGCTGCCGCTTTACCTGTGGCTACGCGAGCTGGGCAAGCGCGAATTGTAGCGGCAAGCGACACTGCCAGCGGTTCCCCGGCCCAACACTCGACAGCTCTGGGGCACCGGCGCTCAGCTGCGCCGCTCGGCAGCCGAGGTGCCCGCGTCCATCAGTTCAGCCAAGCGGGCGGCCGTGTGCTGAGCGCCCATCTGCCGGGCCGCGTCCAGGGCGCTGAAGCCAACCGCGTCGCGGGCGTTCAGGTCGGCGCCGCGCTCCAGCAGCAGCTCCAGCATCTCGGCGCGGTCGAACATGGCCGCCAGGAACAGGGCGGTGCGGCCATCGGGACCGGGGCTGTCCACGTCCACGCCCAGGTCCAGCATCAGCCGCACCATGTCGAGGTCGCCCTTGAACGCGGCCGCCTGCAGTGACGTCTGGCCCCGGTCGTTGGCGCGGGAAGCGTCGGCACCGGCTTCCAGCAGCACGCGCACCACTGCCGGCTGGCCGTTGTAGGCGGCCAGCATCAGCAGGGTGTCACCCTTTTCGTTGGTCAGGTTGACCGGCACGCCCCGGTCCAGCCATTGCTCCACCTCGTCCGCCTCGCCGGCGCGGGCCAGGTCGAACATGCGCTGCAGCAGCTCCAGAATTTGGGGATCGAGTTCGGAAGCGTGGGTCATGCGCCCCAGTGTGCCACACGCTCCTGTCTGTGGACATCCTGCCAGAGTGACCAGCAGTTACCAGCGCACGCTCAGGCTGACGGTGCCGTCTACTCGGTCGGGCGGAGTGTAGCCCAGATTGACATTGGCACTCAGGGCCGGGGCGCGCAGGCCCTGGGGCACCGGAGCGACCGAGTAAGCCACGCTGGTGCGGCCGGTCAACGGGCTGAAGTTCAGCGCAGCCGCCTGATTGACGGTCTTGGCCGGGAATACGGTATAGGTTGCTTGGGCGATGCGCTGCCCGGCGGCGTTGAAGATATCCACCGCGCCGCTGTGTGCCGACAGCGCCAGGAAACTGACCGAGTGGAGAGTGTAGGGAGTGAGAATGACCTTGCCTCCCGGCGGCCCCCGGAACACCAGCCGGGGGTCGGCGGGCCGCAAATAGACCTCGGTGGGCACCTCACTCAGCAGCGTGAACGACAGCAGCGCCGTGGTGTAGCCAGGAGCCACCGCCGCTTCGAGTCGCGACGGCTGAATCAGCACCTGCCGGGCCACTTCGGTTGGGGCCGGAGCAGCCGTCACCTGCTGCACGGTCACTGCCGGCGCCACCAGCGCTCCGGTCTGTGCCGCACTCGCACCCGCCACGGCCGCGCCCAGCAGCGCCAGCGCCACTTTTATCCTACGCATAGCTTGTCTCCTTTGGGCGGCACCCTTGCGGGCAGCACTTCGCGCCGCTCTGTCACAGCGTCACGGCCGAGCAGGGCCGAACAGTGCGAAAAGGCAGAGCTGCAGCCAGAGAGCCTTGCAGGCTGCCTGGCTGCAGACTCGGCCTGCTTAGAACGAGCTGTCGGCGCCGCTGGTGTTGCTGGCGGCCGCCGTGGCGCTCACGTCGAAGACCACGCTCACCGTCTGCTCGCCCTGCGAAACGTCGGTGCTGTCATCGAAGCTCAGCAGGAAGGTCAGGTTGGTCTGTCCGCCGGCAGGCAGGGTGGCCGACGCCGACTGAGCCGTCACCTTCAGGTGCGCGGCGCCGGTTCCGGTCGGCGCAGCAGCCACCGCAGCAACGTCGATTTCGCGGTCGGTGGTGTTCGTCACCGGAATGGACACGGTAAAGGAGTTGCCGGGCCGAATCTGCGCGGCACTCAAGGTAATGGCCGTACGGGGCACGCTGAAGCTCACAGCCTGAGCATAGGTACCGGCCGCCGTAAGCGACAAAGAGGCGTTGTCGTAATCGGTAGAGACACTGCTGTCTGCCAGGGCGGAGGTGAAGACGGCCAAGAGAACGGCGAAGGTGATTTTCTTAAACATGGCAAACTCCTGAGATACGTCTGGCACAGCTACAGGGCCGTGCAAGACAGAGGCCTACGGAACACTGTCCCGTAAACGCAACGAAAAGTCGGTCGCACCACTGGCTCCTCCCGTCCGAGGTGCCCGGATTACAGGACGGGAATCATCACCTCCCTCCACAGAAATTTGCGAAGTTGCCTGGATACTGCCCGCAAGCCTCTCACACCGTCCTGACACTGCGTCTGTGACGCACATGACAGCGCGGCTTTAGAAAGCGTCCGGTGTCTGCAGCCTCATCTTCATCTGCAAGCGGCGGCACCCAGGTGTCAGGGGCTTGCTACCAGCTCACCCCTAGGCTGAGACCGATGAAGCTCCGTCCGTTTCTACTGCTGCTGCAGGTGCCGTTCGTAGCCCTGCTGCTGACCTCAGGTGTTCTGCTGAATCACGCGCTGTCGGCCAATACCCACGCTGACCAGTACACCCAGCAGGCCCAGCAGGAACTGGAGGCGTTGGAAACCATGCTGAAGCTGGTCCTGGATATGGAAACCGGCCTACGCGGCTACGTGATCACCGGCAACCAGGATTTTCTGGAGCCGTACACCTCGGCCCGCGCGCAGCTGCCCCGGACGCTGGACGACCTGGAAACTGTCGCCCAGGCTTCCGGCAGCGCCGAACGGCTGGAGCACACGCAGAACATGCGCCGCCTGATGACCACCTGGCAATCTCAGGTGGCCGAACGGGAAATCGCGGCACGCCAGCGCTCCAAGGATGAAGCCGAAGCCATCGTGGCCAGCGGTGAAGGCCGGCGCCTGATTGACGCGGTCCGCGCCGAAAAGATGTCCTATGAACGGCTGGCCCGCAGCGCCCTGACAGCGCGCCGGGCCGAGGCGGCCGCGCAGTGGCAGCAGCTGCAGCGCGCTTTGCTGCTGGTCGGACTGACGCTGCTGCTGGTGGCCGCCAGTGCCGCCTGGTGGGGGGCCGGCTGGCTGGCACGGCAGTTCGGGGCGGTGGCGCTGGCAGCCCAGCGCCTCGCGCAGGGGGAATGGGTCACGGTGCCGGCGGTCCAGCTGAGCGAGCAGCGGGCACTGGCACGCGCCTTTAACAGCATGGGGGCGCAGCTGAGCGAAGCCCAGGAGCAGGCCCGCGCCCGCACCGCCGAGCTGGAAGTGCAGGGCACACTGCTGCGGCAGTTGGGACAGCTGAGCGACCTGCTGCTGGCCGCCCGCAGCCTGGACGAGGGCGGCGAGATCGTGGCGCGGGCGCTGCCCGAGCTGCTGCCAGGTTCGTCGGGAACGCTGTTCGTGTATGCAGCGTCCCGCAACCTGCTTCAGCCGCTGGCGCACTGGGGCGGGGAAGCGGCCCAGCAGGCCCGCTCGCCGCACGACTGCTGGGCACTGCGCCGGGGCGAGGCGCTCTGGCCGGGCGAGCGGACGCTGGTGCCGCCCTGCCTGGGCACAGGGGCTCAGGCCGCCTATACCTGCTTGCCGCTGACCGCTCACGGCGAGGCCCTGGGGCTGCTGCAGATGACCCTGCCGGGCGAAGCGGACGCCCACAGCCGGCGCATAGTGGGCAGTCTGTCGCGGCAGCTTTCGCTCTCGCTGGACGCCCTACGGCTGCAGGGCGAGCTGCGCCAGCAGTCTATCCGCGACGCGCTGACCGGACTGTACAACCGCCGTTACTACGAGGACCATCTCGCGGCCAGCGTGGCCCGCGCCCTGAGCAGCGGTGAGCCGCTCAGCCTGCTGGCGCTGGACGTGGACCACTTCAAACGCTTCAACGACACCTTCGGCCACGACGCCGGCGACGCCGTACTGGTGCGGGTGGGCGCGGCCCTGCGCGAAGCAGCGCAGCGCACCGGCGAGGCCGCCTGCCGCCCCGGCGGAGAAGAGTTTGCTCTGCTGCTGCCTGGTGTAGACGCCGCAGAAGCCCTGCGCCGCGCCGATGCCCTGCGGGCCGAAGTGGCCAGCTGGACGCTGAAGCATGCCGGGCTGTCGCTGGGCCGCGTGACCATTTCGGTCGGTGTCGCGTCGCTGGAGCAGGGCGGCACTCCCGCCTCGCTGGCCCGGCAGGCCGACGAAGCGCTCTACGCCGCCAAACGGGCCGGCCGCAACCGGGTACTGGCGTGGTCGGGGGAACTGCCTGCGCCAGCACCCGGCAGCGAGCCCGCACAGCCCAGCAGCCCGGCCTGATTTCCCCGCTCGGTTCCTTGGCCGCTCAACCTAGCCTTAGCCTCTCAACCTATTGATTTGTGCTTAAGTTGGTAACATAAGGTGTGACGCTTTCTGCTTGGCGACCCGCTCGTCTCTCCCGCACTCAACAGGAAGAGCGCCGTCTAGCTGCTCAGCCCCTCCTGAATGATCCCGACTGGTCCACTCGAGATCTGGCCCGACATTTCGGTGTGGCTGAGGTGACTATTCGTGCCTGGCGTGCCCGTATACGCCACGGTGGTGAGGAAGCGCTCCGCGCTTCCCGTGCCACTGGCCGCCCGGAGTTCCTCACCCCTGACCAGCAGAAGGAAATTCAGGACATTCTTGAGAGCGATCCCCGACTGCATGGCTTCGAGACCAGTGGCTGGACTGTCCCCAAGGTCCGTCAAGTGATCGGTCTGAAGTATGGGGTCTGGATCGACCGTGCCCATCTTTCCAGGAAGCTCAGACGTTGGGGATTCTCGTATCAGCGGCCCGCGTTGCGGGCCGTAGAGCGTAACGAAGAGGATATTGCAGCTTGGGTCCGTCTCCAGAAGGAGGCGTTGGAAAAAAAAGAGGGCTGAGGGGGCGACGATCATTTTTCTGGACGAGAGTGGGTTCAGTCTGAAGACGACAAGGGTTCGCGCGTGGGGACGACGAGGCGAGACACCGATTATCCCGACAAAACTGCGTTGGGCACATCTTTCTGTGATTGGAGCCATCACCACAGGCGGACAGTTTTTGCAGCACACCTGTCAGGGTGCAGTACGGTCCCCACAAGTCGTGAAGTTCCTGGATCATGTCCTGCGTCATGTCGCCGGAGAGGTGGTAGTCATCCTTGACCGGGCCATGATTCACCGGTCGAAAGCAGTGCAGGCGTTCGTGCAGCTGCACGAACGCCTAACCCTGATCTATCTCCCACCCTATGCGCCAGAATTGAATCCCATCGAACTGATCTGGGCAGATCTCAAACGGAATGTCGTAGGTAACTTCTGTGCGCTAACGACAGAAATGCTGACGAAGCGGTTGAAAGTGGGATGGCAGCACATCCGGCGCAAATCTTTGCCACTAGCCTTTATCCGAGGCACACCCTTTACTGCTTCGCTAGCAACTTAAGCACGGATCAGTAGCGTTGCTTCTCAGGTGCCGGCTGCGCAGCCGGGCGCTCACCAGCCAGCCGCTCCCCAGTCAGGCGCTCACCGGCCAGGCACATCAGCGCCCACTGGCCGGCCAGGAACCAGGCGCCCAGCAGCAGCGAACCCAGGTTCAGCAGCCAGGCTGCCGGAGTGAGCAGGCGCTGGGCCGTGTGGGTGCGCTCCAGCCAAGTCTGCACCTCGGCCTGCTGCGCCCGCAACTCCGGCACGCTGGGACGGTTTTCCAGCAGCGTGGCCCAGTTGTCGGTCACGGTCTGGAACTCGCGCAGGGCCTGCTCGGTCACGCCGTTCTGGGTCAAGAACAGCCCAATCAGCGGCGCTTCCTGGGCGCGGTCCGCTAGGTTGCCCACCGAGCGCACGGCGGCCAGCGTTTCGGGCCGGGCCAGGATATCCAGCGGTTCCAGCGAGGCCGTCAGCTGGGCGAGGTTGGTGTCTACGGCAGTCAGGCCGGCCTCGGCCTGCGAAAGCCAGCCGCTCAGGACCGGCAGCAAGGTCAGGGTCAGGCCCCAAGTGCCCAGCGTCAGCAGCGCTGCCAGCCCGGTGCCCAGGGCGCCCAGCAGCCGTGCCAGCCGCCAGAACCCGGCCGGCAGGCGAGAACGTGTAGGGGGTCGCGTCATGGGGAGCATTGTAGTCAGCCCTGAGAACGCAGGCGCAGACAAAGGACACCCGCTGGCCGGTACAGCCGGGGCACCAGCACCAAAAAACAGGCCACGGAGTCGTCCGTGGCCGCTGTCCGAACCGGACGCTCCAGCGCGCAGGGCACAGAGCATTCGGCCAGAAGGTGTCTCCCCTGCGGGCGAAAGCGAGTGCAGCTAGCGGGCCACCTCGGTCGCGCGGCTTTCGCGCACCACGGTCACTTGCACCTGACCGGGGTATTCCATGTCCTGCTCGATACGCCCGGCCACGTCACGGGCCAGCAGCACGGCTCCGGCGTCGCTCACCTGGTCCGGCTGCACAATGACGCGCACCTCGCGGCCCGCCTGAATGGCGTAGGCCTGCTGCACACCGGGGAAGCTCACGGCGATTTCTTCCAGGGCTTCCAGGCGGCGGGTGTAGGCCTCCAGTTCTTCGCGGCGGGCGCCGGGCCGGGCCGCGCTGATGGCATCGGCGGCAGCCACCAGCACCGAATACAGCGTCTCGCCGTTTTCCGGGTCGTGGTGGTGCGCGATGGCGTCGATCACCTCGGTGCCCTCGCCGAAGCGCGTGCCCAGACTGACGCCGATATCTACGTGGGTGCCTTCGACTTCCCGGTCAATACTCTTGCCGATGTCGTGCAGCAGCCCACAGCGGCGGGCCAAGGCTGCGTCCAGCCCCAGCTCGCCCGCCATGATGCCGGTCAGGTGCGCCACCTGAATAGAGTGCTTGAGCACGTTCTGGCCGTAGCTGGAGCGGAAATACATCCGGCCCAGCAGCTGCAGCAGCCCCGGCTTGAGGCCCACCACGCCCGCCTCAATCGCGGCTTCCTCACCCTGGGTATGAATAAAGGTGCGCATGTCTTCCTGAGCGCGGCCGACCATCTCCTCGATGCGGGTGGGATGAATGCGGCCGTCTTCCAGCAGGGACTGCAGCACGTGCCGGGCCACCTCGCGGCGAACCGGGTTAAAGCTGCTGAGCATCACCGCTTCGGGGGTGTCGTCGATAATCAGGTCCACGCCGGTCAGCGCTTCGAAGGCGCGGATGTTGCGGCCCTCGCGGCCAATCAGGCGGCCCTTCATGGCGTCGCTGGGAATCGGCACCACGCTGACCGAGAGCTGCGCACTGGTTTCCGACGCGCTGCGCTGAATCGCCTGGGCAATCAGGCTGCGGGCCTGCCGGGCGATTTCTTTGCTGCTCAGGTCGCCGGCCGTGCGGATGCGGGCCGCTTTTTCCTCTTCCAGCTCGGCGTCCAGGGCGTCCAGAATGCGGGCGCGGGCTTCTTCGCGGCTCAGGGCAGCCACTTCCTGCAAGCGGGCGTCTGCAGCGGCGGCGCGGGCCTGCAGTTCCTCCGCCTGGGCGGCCAGGTCACGGCCCTGCTTCTCCAGGCGCTCTTCCAGGGCGTCCAGGCGCTCGCCGCGCACGTCCAGCTGCTCGGCGCGGCGGCTTTGGCGCTCCAGCTCGCGGTTCATGGCATCGCGCTCGGCGCGGTACTCCTGGCGGTCGGCACTGAGGTGCTCGCGCTCCTGGGCCATTTCGGCCTTGAGGGCCTGGCGCTCGGCTTCCAGGCGCTCGCGGTCCTGCTCCAGCTGAAGGCGCTCGGCGCTGACGGTGCCCTGCAGGGCCTGAACCTGCAGGTGCTGCTCGGTCAGCTGGCTGCGGCGGTCCTCCAGCTGCTGGCGCTGCTCGCGCAGGTTCTGGGCCACCTCGGCGCGGTGTTCCTCGGCGGTTTCACGGGCCTGAGCCAGCAGCCGGTCGGCCTGCGCCTGAGCCTGGGCCAAGGCCGCTGCCTGAGCCGCCTGCGTCTCGCTGCGGGCCTGCTCACGCAGCGCCAGGGCGTCGGCTTCGGCCTCGCGGCGAATGGTATCGGCCCGCTCCAGGGCCTGCTGTTCGTGCTGTTGCTCTAGGCGCTCACGCTGCTGTGCGCCCAGTGTCCGCCCGGCCCAGAAGGCGGCGGCGACTGCCAACAGAGCCAGGATGACATATAAGGCGGTCAAATAAGGCTCCTTCCTGTATGTGAAAAGGGTTGTGGTTAGAGAACGTCCCCAGGAGGGGGGGCCAGATGGGCAGGCCCCGGCCAGCTTTGGCGACGGAGTTGATTCCTGAATGAGCACCTGACGGTTCTATGAAGGTCCTCCGGCCCAGTGTAGCCCTTCCGGCCCAGGCCCGGGCTCCCACTTCAGGCGGGGTGATAAACTGGCATGTTTAGCCTTCCGGGCAAACCTGCCCTGCCCACTACGCCCCGGACAGAAACCTTCCTTTCGGCGGCCTGCATGCCCGGCCCTGCCTCCCACCCCAAAGGAGTTCCGTTTTGCCGCGTTCCACCTCCAACCGCCCTGCCCCCCGCACCGACAGCGCCGCGACCAAAAGAAGCCGCACCGGCTCGGTCCGCCCACCCGCTGCGCCGGCCGCGCACGCCTCCAACCTGATTGTGCGCGGCGCCCGCGAGCACAACCTCAAGGACATCACGGTGGAGCTGCCGCGTGACCAGTTCATCGTGATTACCGGAGTGTCGGGGTCGGGCAAAAGCACGCTGGCCTTCGACACCATCTACGCCGAGGGCCAGCGCCGCTACGTCGAATCCCTGAGCGCCTACGCCCGGCAGTTCCTGGGGCTGATGGAAAAGCCGGACGTGGAGTCCATCGAGGGCCTCTCCCCTGCCATCTCGATTGACCAGAAGACCACCTCGCACAACCCCAGAAGTACGGTGGGCACCGTCACCGAGATTCACGACTACCTGCGGCTGCTGTACGCCCGCGTGGGCACGCCCTACTGCCCTGTCTGCGGGCGCAAAATCGAGCGCCAGAGCCCCAGCGAAATCACGGGCCGCCTGCTGGAAGGCTACACCGATGCCCGCGCCATTCTGCTGGCTCCGGTGGTGCGCGGCCGCAAGGGCGAGTACCGCAAGCTGTTCGGGGACCTGCGCCGCGAGGGCTTTGCCCGCGTGCGGGTGGACGGCGTGCTGTACGAGCTGGAAGAAGCCGAGAAGCTGAAGCTGGAAAAGTTCGAGAAGCACGACGTAGACGTGGTGATTGACCGCCTCAAGCTGCGCGAGGAAGACCGCAGCCGCATCGCGGAAAGTGTGGAACTGGGCCTGCGCCGGGGTGAGGGCCTGCTGCGGGTCATGCTGCCCGACCAGGGCGCCGAAGAACTGTACTCCGAGAAATTCGCCTGCCCCGAACACGGCAGCGTGCTGGAAGAGCTGGAGCCGCGCTCGTTCTCCTTCAACAACCCTTACGGCGCCTGCGGCGACTGCTCGGGCCTGGGCTTCAAGCAGAAGTTCTCGCCCGAGCGGGTGATTGACCCGGGCCTTTCCATCGCGGGCGGGGCCATCCTGCCCTGGTCCAAGAAGGGCTCGACCGGCGGGATTTATTACTGGGACAAGCTGCGCGCACTTTCCGAGCACCTGGAATTCGACCTGAAAGCCGCCTGGCGCGACCTGCCGCAGAAGGTGCAGGACATCATCCTGAACGGGATAGACGAACCGTTCGAGGTGGTGTACCGCCGGGGCGGCAAGGAAACCATGCGCTTTATGACCGAGTACGAGGGCGTGCTGCCCAACCTGGAGCGCCGCTACCTCGACACCGAGTCCGAGTACATGCGCGAGAAGCTGGAAGAAATGATGGAGCTGCAGCCCTGCCCCACCTGCGGCGGCACCCGCTACCGGCCCGAAATCCTGGCGGTGCGGGTGGGCGGCCTGAACATCGCGCAGGTGAGCAGCATGAGCGTGCTGGACGCCGACGGCTTTTTCAGCCGGCTGGCCGACAACGCCGTGACCCGCGACGATGTCCTGCCCTTCCTAAAAGACCACCTGGGCGGCACCGCGCAGGCGGCCCTGCCCGAGCGCGGCGACTACCGCCTGAACGAGTTCGGCGCAGCGGTGGCCGCTCCCATCCAGAAAGCCATCCGCACCCGGCTGAAGTTCCTGGTGGATGTGGGGCTGGATTACCTGTCGCTGGACCGCACCGCCAACACCCTGTCGGGCGGCGAGGCGCAGCGCATTCGCCTGGCGACCCAGGTGGGCAGCGGGCTGACCGGCGTGCTGTACGTGCTGGACGAACCCTCCATTGGCCTGCACCCCAAAGACAACGGCCGCCTGATCGGCACCCTCAAGAACCTGCGCGACCTAGGCAACACCCTGCTGGTGGTGGAGCACGACGAAGACACCATGCTGGAAGCCGATTACCTGGTGGACATGGGCCCCGGCGCAGGCGTCCACGGCGGCGAGGTGGTCGCGGCCGGCACCCCCGCGGAGGTGCGCGACGACCCTGTCAGCCTGACCGGGCGCTACCTGCGCGGGGAGATAGAAATTCCGGTGCCGGACAAACGCCGCCGGGGCAACGGCAAACGTCTGCGGGTGTTCGGGGCCACCGAGCACAACCTGAGGAACGTGGACATCGAGATTCCGCTGGGCACCATGACGGTGGTCACCGGCCCCAGCGGTTCGGGCAAAAGCACCCTGATTCACGACATCCTGCACGCCACGCTGGCCCGCGACCTGAACGGCGCCAAGACCAGCCCCGGCAAATACAACCGCATGGAAGGGCTGGAGCACCTCGACAAGGTCATCGAGATTGACCAGTCCCCGATTGGACGCACGCCGCGCTCCAACCCGGCCACCTACACGGGTGTGTTCACCGAAATCCGTGACCTGTTCACCCGCACTCCCGAAGCCCGCCGCCGCGGGTATCAGGCGGGGCGCTTCTCCTTCAACGTGAAGGGCGGGCGCTGCGAGAACTGCAAGGGCGACGGCGTCATGAAAATCGAGATGAACTTCCTGCCCGACATCTACGTGCCGTGCGAGGTATGCAAAGGGGCACGCTACAACCGCGAAACGCTGGAAGTCAAATACGACGACAGGACCATTGCCGACGTGCTGAACATGACGGTAGAAGACGCCTGCGCGTTTTTCGAGAGCATTCCGGCCATCGCCGGCAAGCTGCGGCTGCTGCTGGACGTAGGCCTGGGCTATATGCGTATCGGGCAGCCCAGCACCACGCTCTCGGGCGGGGAAGCGCAGCGTATCAAGCTGGCGACCGAACTGGCCAAACGGGCGACCGGCAAGACCATCTATATCCTGGACGAGCCCACTACCGGCCTGCACTTCGAGGACGTGCGCCGGCTGATGCTGGTGCTGGAAAAACTGGTGGAGGGCGGCAACACCCTGGTCATCATCGAACACAACCTGGACGTGATGAAGTCAGCCGACCACATCATTGACCTGGGCCCCGAAGGCGGCGTGCGCGGCGGCACGGTGGTCACCACCGGCACTCCCGAAGAAGTGGCCGCGCACCCCACCAGCTACACTGGGGAGTACCTGCGGGCGGTCCGTGGCCTGGTCCCGGCCTCGCAGCCGCAGGAGAAAACAGCACATACTGAAGGCGAAGCGGAATCAGGCAGCGACGAAGCGCAGGCCGCGAAACCTGCCCGCAAGTCCCGTAAGGCAGCCGGGACCAGCAAGACCCGGAAAGCCGCACAGAGCGAAGCGGCCGGGACCGAAGCTGCCTCCGAGGCGGCTGCACCGGCCCGTAGCCCCCGCGCCCCACGCAAGGCCGCCGGTCAGAAAGGCAAGGCATGAGTCACAGAGAACAGCCCAACCCAGAGCCCCAACAGGGGGCGGCTCCCAACTCCACCGGAACCGGCACCAGCGACCCCCGCCTCAGCAGCGCCCCGCAGGCAGCTGCCCGCCCTGCCTGGGCAGAGCCGGCCGGGGTAAGTCCCGTGGAGGAGCCCGCAGCCCCTCAGCATGACCCCAGCGCTGTCAGTGAAACGGTGGTCACGGCTGTACCGGAGGTGACCGTACGCCAAGTCGCAGCGGATACGGTCACGGAAGATATGGTCACGGACCATGCGGTGACGCAGGCCGAGCCGGTGCCGACGGCCGACGGGCGCCCACTGGGCCGCGCGGCTGACGAAGCGGTGGTGGCCCCGGCAGTGCAGCGCACGGTGCCCCAGGGTTCGCCCCAGGAACGCCTGCGCCGGCAGAACTGGCTGGGCCTGGGCAGCCGCATGGTCGGCGGCCTGGTCACGCTGGGTGTGCTGCTGGCTGCGCTGGGCAGCGGCTGGAGCTGGAGCAGCGTGCTGTTCGTGTGGGTGCTGCTGACCATCCTGGCCGACGAGTTCGGGGGCTGGTTCGGATACATCGCCACGTTTATGGGCCTCCTCACCCTACTGCTGGGCAACCAGCCAGCCGAGGTCTGGAATGTGGTGCTGCCGCTGGTGGGCGGCGCCTTGCTCGCGCTGCTGGTGGTCAAGCACTCCGGCGGCTGGGGCGTGCTGCCTTTTGCCGGGGCCGTGTTCGCCCTGCCGATTATCGCGGCGGCGCAGTACGGGCACCTGCTGGACGAGAACCTGCTGCTGGTGGCCGACCCGGACCTGGGGCGCAGCGCCATTCTGGCCATGCTGGTGGGTCTGGGCATCAGCCTGGTGCGGCAGTTCATCCTGTGGCTGGTCGACCTGGGCCGCCGCCGCACCGAGCGCCGGTTGCTGCGCGCCGACCAGGTGCCGGTCCGCCAGGCCTGAGCCTGCGCCTGCACCCACTTGGCCGGGAGCGCCGCCGTGTGCAGCGCTCCTTTTGCTATTTTTCCCGCTCCGGACGCCTCTGTGCAGCGGGACTCTTGCTTTAACCCCTGCCGTGTAGAATTGGCGTCAACTATGACCAAACTGCAGGGAAACCGAAGCAACAATATGCCGCTGATCATCGGCACCCTTATCGCTGCAGCGCTGATTGCCCTGGCGCTGTTCGCCGGACGCGGCAAAAGCGGTGAACAGGCGAGCACTGCCAGTGGCGCAGCAGCCAGCGCGAAGTTCGACCTCTCCAACAAGCCGGTGGTGGGCGACGCCTCCGCACCGGTCGAAATGATCGTGGTCGAAGACTTCAAGTGCCCGGCCTGCAAGCAGTTCGAAGCCACGGTCTTTCCTAAAGTCGAAAACGAGTATGTCAGCACTGGCAAGGTCAAGGTGTACTCGGTGGCTTGGCCTTTCCTGGCCGAAGTGGCCAAGCTGGACGAGGACGACTCCAAGTATGCCGCGCAGGCGGGCGAGTGCGCCTATGAGCACGGCGGCGCAGAGGCATTCAGCGCCTACAAGACGATTCTGTTCCGCGCACAGGAGGATGAAAGCAAAGTCTGGGCCACCAAGGCCCGCCTCAAGGAGCTGGCAGCCAATGTCTCCGGCATTGACCAGACGGCTTTTGCCAGCTGCCTGGACAACGACGAAACCCTGGCCCGCGTAGAAGCCAACGAGGAAGAAGTCGAAGCCAGCGGCGTCACCGGTACGCCTACCGTATTTATCGGCGGCAAAAAGGTCGAGAACCCCGGCGACTACGGCCAGCTGAAGAGTGCCATCGACGCTGCCCTGGCGAACTGATGCCCGCACAGCCAACCGTATGAACCGCTCAACCCGTCTCTATCTGGCCTGGGTGGTGGCTTTGGTCGCCACGCTGGGCAGCCTGTACCTCAGCGAAGTGCTGGGCTACCGGCCCTGCAAACTGTGCTGGTATCAGCGCATCGCCATGTACCCACTGGCCTTGATGCTGGGCATCGCCGCTTTCCGGGACGACCTGCGCGTGCGGCTGTATGCCGCTGCGCTCGCCCTGATCGGTGCCATCACCGCCCTGGTTCAGAATGCCGAAATCTGGGGCTGGATTCCCACGCTCAAATCCTGCTCTATAGACGCTGGACAGGAGCCCTGCACCACCATCTGGCCCCTGTGGTCCACCCTCTTCGGTGAGGGTGCGTCGGCGCTCAACTCCATTCTGACCATTCCGGTGCTCAGCATGATTGCCTTCAGCCTGATTCTGGCGCTACTGGCCTGGCCCCGCATGCGTCCGGAAGAGCAGGCCCAGGCCACCTATACTGAGCCGCATGACCGCGTCTGAACCGCCCGTGACTGCCGCGCCCGGCCATGACCGGCTGAGCACGGCGCAGCTGGAACATCTGGCCTTTTTGGCCCGGCTGGAGTTGAAGCCCCACGAGGAAGAAGCCATCCGGGAAGAGCTGAATGGGCTGCTGGGTTACTTCCAGCAGTTGCAGGCGGTAGACACGGAAGGCGTGGACCCGCTGCAGCGCCCGCTCCCGCTGTCCGGCCAGCTGCGGGCGGATATAGCCGGCGAACCACTGCCCCAGGCCGAGGTGCTGGCTCTGGCGCCGGCAGCGGCGGGCGGCTTCGTGCGGCTGCCGCGTACCCTGGATACCGACTGACCCCGACCGGCCGCATGCCAACCACCAGGGCCGGCCCGCCGGAAGAACAGCTCCCAGCGGCAGCCGGAGGCCTATTCGCCCTTCTGCCCGTCCCTTTCCCGCTTTCCCCGCAAGGAGCCCCATGCAAGACATCCGCTTTATCCGCGAGAACCCTGACACCGTCCGCAAGGCGATTGCCGACAAATTCGTGTCGCTGGACCTGGACGCAGTGCTGGCCGCCGACCGCGCCGTGCTGGAACTGCGCCAGCAGGTGGAAACTCTGCAAGCCGAGCGCAACGCCAACGCCAAACTGGTCCCCAAGGCCAGCGCCGAAGAACGCCCCGCCCTGATTGAAAAGGGCAAGGCACTGGGCGCCCAGCTGGCCGAGCTTGAGCCCCAGCTGCGTGAACAGGAAGAGGCGCTGCGCTCCTTGCTGCTGCGGGTGCCCAACGTGCCCCACGGGTCGGCCCCGGTCGGCCCCAGCGACGACGACAACGTAGAACTGCGCCGCGAGGGCCAGCTGCCCACCTTCAAATTTCAGCCGCTGGACCACGTGGACCTGCTGGAATTGCAGGGCTGGTCCGATCCCGAGCGGGTGGCCCGCGTGTCGGGCAGCCGCTCGTACCTGCTGAAGGGCGAAGCGGCCCGGCTGGAAATGGCGATTTTGACCTTCGCGCTGGACTTCCTGGCCGAGCGCGGCTTGGAGATGCTCAGCACCACCGCGTTGGTGCGCCCCGAAACCCTGACCGCCACCGGCCATTTCCCCGGCGGCGAGGACCAGGTGTATCGCCTGGAGGACGAGGAGCTGATGCTGGCCGGCACCAGCGAGGTGCCGATCAACTCCCTGTACGCCGGCGAAATCCTGGCCGAGAGCGACCTGCCGCTGGCCTTCGCGGGCTTCAGCGCCGCGTTCCGCTCCGAAGCAGGCAGTGCCGGGCGTGACGTGCGCGGCCTGATTCGGGTCCACGAGTTCCGCAAGGTGGAGCAGTACGTGATTTGCCGGCCCGAAGACGGCATGGCCTGGTTCGAGAAACTGCTGGCCAACGCCGAGGGTATCTTGCAGGCGCTGGAGTTGCCCTACCGGGTGGTGCAGAACTCTACCGGCGACATGGGCCTGGGCAAGCACCTGATGATGGACATCGAAACCTGGGTGCCCAGCGAGGAAAAGTACCGCGAAACCCACTCCTGCTCGTACCTGACCGACTGGCAGGCCCGCCGCACCGGCCTGCGCTTCAAGGGCGCGGACGGCAAGCCTCAGTTTGCCCATACCCTCAACAACACCGGCATCGCCAGCCCGCGCATTCTGGTGCCGTTCCTGGAAAACCACCAGCAGGCCGACGGCACGGTGCGGATTCCGGCAGCGCTGCAACCCTATCTGGGCGGCAAAGCGGTGATTGGGCAGCCCCGGCGCTAAGCCAAGGCCCGTTCAGGCCGCGTCACTTTCCAATCAAACCTCTGCACTACCTTGCGGGCATGAGACAACTCGTGCCCGTTTTGGCTTTGGCTGCGCTTGGCTCCGCCGCTGCCGGGGGCGCACCTACCAGCTGGCTGGGGCAAAAGGTAGACCCCGCCGGAACCACTTTTTGCCGTACCTACGGCTGCAAGCTGGTAGAAGTGATACAAAACGGCGAAAGCACGCTGGGCTGGCACGACGGCACCCAGCGCAGCTACCGCCTCAGGGGCGGCAGCCGCATGGAAGTGGAAGTGCGCCTACAGGGCTGGATCAGCAACGCCCGGCTGCTGACCGAACCGCAACCGCAAAAAAATGGCACCTTTGCCATGCACCCGGCCCACTACCCGCTGGCGGCCGAGTTCCTGAGTGCCGTGACCGGCCGCCGCTTCAGCGCCGAGAAGATCGCCGCCTGTGAGCGGGCAGGGGTGGCGCTGAACAGCGTGGATGCTTACGGTCCCACCGCGCCGCTCTCGCACTGGACCACGCCGGGCAGCCTACAGCACAAGGCCCGCTGCGGCATCAACAGCCAGGTAGGCGTCTGGGCTGGCTGGATGCAGCAGTGAACTAGACTGCCCCTATGACTGCACCTAAGCCCCTCCAAGATCCCGCCGTGCTGCGCCAGTTTGGCACTGGCCCAGCCGAAGTGCAGGCCGCCCTGCATGCTCAGCTGGACGCCCTCGAGGCCGAGCTGCGTGCCCACGAAAGCGATTGGAGCGCCACCCAACCGGGCCGCGAGTGGTCGCCCGCCCAGGAAGCCGAGCACGTGGTCAAAATCAATACCGGCATTACCCGGCTGCTGGCGCTGCTGCTCTCGGACCGCGAATTGCACCCCATGCCCCAGACCCCCGGCGTGCTGAAAGGCGGCAAGCGTCAGGCCCCCGCCCACAGCCTGCCGAGTGAAACCGGCTTGCCTTGGGCGGGCTGGGAAACGGTATGGAGCGAACACCGCACGGCACTGGAAGCTGTGGCGGCCAATGTCCGCGAGACGCCCGGCCGCACGGCCTGGCATCCCTATTTCGGGGAGCTGGACGCCCTCAACTGGCTGCGGATGGTTGCCGCGCACCTGCACAACCACCGCGAACTGCTGGAGCGCAGCCGCACGCAATAACCCGGGGGAGCCGGTCAGGGCCGCCCTGGCAGCTGGCCCGCGTCTACCAGTACGTCCAGGGCGCCGTCGGCAGCGGCGGTGACTTGCAGCCCCTGTCCGGTCACGCGCAGGTCGTCCAGCCGCAGCTCGCCCACGTCGCCGCGCAGGCGCAGGCCCGGCAGCGGCGAGTAGGGCAGCCGGGCCGCCAGTGAGTCTTCCAGTCCGTCCAGGCGCGGCCCCAGGTCAAAGCGGGCGCTGCGGGCCAGATATTCTTCCAGCCGGGCGTCAGCCAGCAGGCCCAGCAGGCGGCTGCTCAGCCCCTCGTCGCGGGTCGCCACCTGCACATTTTCCAGGGTCACCGTCCGCCCACCAGGCCGCAGCCAGGGCCGCCCACTGATGTCCGCCGTCACGCTCTGGCGCAGGCCCAGGCCACTCAGGGTCAGCCGAGCGGTCAGGGTCAGGCGCTGCTGGGCCGGCTGTCCGGTAACCTCCAAGCGGTCCAACTGAACCCGTGGGGCCAGGGTCCCGCCGGGCAACCGCAGGGCCAGCAGTTCCCTTTGTGCGGCTGCGGTCGCCAGCGAGGAGAGTTCTGCAAAGGGCAGCAGAATCGGCACCCGCAGGTGCAGTTCGCCGGGTGCAGGCTGGGGGGACGTTTGCAGGGCAGGGAGTGGAGCGCTGGCCGGGCGCACTAGCGGCGGCTGGCCCAGCTCGGCGCGCAAGTAGCCCTCGGCCTGCAGGGTCAGGTGCAGGGCGTCATCCCGCAGGCCCAGCCCCGCCACCGTCAGCGACTGCGGCATGACCTGGGCGTAGGCCGGCCCCACGCCACTCCCTTCCAGCGGCAGCGGCCAGGGCTGGCCCACCTGCCCCCATAGCTGCTCGGCCCGGCTGCGCAGGGCGGCCGACTCGCGCACAGCGCGGGCCACCTCCTGCGTGACCCGCGTGAGCTGCGCCCGCACCGCACTTTCGGCCAGGGCCGCCACGCTCAGGCGGGTGCCCGGCACCAGCTCTACCGCCAGGGGGTCGGTCCAGCGCAGCTCGCCGCTCACCTGCGCTCCCGCTTCCCAGTCGGGCTGAATGTAGGGCTTCACCTTGAGGCGCACGGTGGCCTCGCCGCCAAAATCACGGGTCAGCGTGCTTTCCAGCCGGCCGGCCCAGGACGCCCCGGACAGCTCCGGCCGCACGCTGAAGCGGGCACTGAGCGGCACTTCCAGTTCCAGGGTGTCCGCCGAATCGCTCGGCACGATGCGGATGTCACCTGCGCGGACCACCGCGCCGCGAATATGAATGCCAGCCCGGCCACCCAGCACCCGCTGGTCCTGCTGCACACGCGCAAACTCGCGGGGAATCCGGGCGTTGACCGCCTCCCGGATACCGGACAGCGGCACTGCAACTGGCAGGCTGAGGCTGGAGAGCGGCAGCGGAGCCGCCTGCGTTGGGCTGGCCGGGGGCGGCGGGGTCAGGTCGTCACGGGGAAAGGACACCTTCCACACTACCCCTGCGCCGCCCAGCGCGGCACCCACCAAAAGGACGGCTAAGGTCCGGCGCAGGGTTACTGCCGGCTGGCCCGCCACAGCAGCAGCGCTCCGGCCAGCAGGGCAATCACGTCAGGGCCGAACGCCGCGACCGGCGCGGGCAGGGCACCATTCTCACCCATCACCCGGAACACGCTCCAGGTGGCGTAGTAGGCGAAACTCAGCAGCAGCGCCCACACCAGCCCCAGGTTCAGGCCCGAGCGGAAGGTGTACAGCGCCAGACTGACCGCAAAAAAGGCCAGCGCCAGCGCCGAAAGTGGCTGCGCGAACTTGCGGTACAGCGCCGTAAAGTCGCCCGGCGAGCGGATGCCGCTGTCGCGGTAGCCGTCGGTGCGCTCTTTCAGGGTGCCCAGCGGCAGGTAAAAGGGGTCCAGGCCGCTGCCCCCGTCGAAGCTGGCCTGCACGTCCTGCACCGGCAACTGCCCAGTTTCAAAGTTCAGCACCGTCACCGGCCGCGCCCCCTGATACGACACCCGCTGACCGCCGCGCAGCTCCAGCACGTTGCTGCCTTCTTGCAACACTCCTTCGCGGGCCGTAATCACCTCGCGGGGCGGCAGGCCGGGCTGCATGGTCACGATGCGCAGGTTGCGCAGGGTGCCGTCTTCGCCCACGCTCCCCACGCTGATGGCACGGTCCAGGGCGTCGCGCAGCACCAGGCCGCCGCCCGCCGTCTGCGCCAGGCCGATGACGCGGGGATTGTCCAGCACAATCTGGCGCTGCACACTTTGGGCCTGCACTTTGGCTCGGGTGACCAGCACTTCGTTGATGCCGAACGACAGCAGCGTGACCAGCGCGGCCAGCAGCAGCACCGGCCGGAACAGCGTGGTGCCGGGAATCCCGCCCGAGAGCGCCGCCTTGATTTCGCTGTCGCCGCTCAGGCGCGACAGGCCCAGCAGCGCCGCGAACATCAGCGCCAGCGGCAGCCCGAACGCCATCGCCTCAGGCACGTTCAGCGCCAGCAACTGCGCCACCAGCGCGGGGCTGGCTCCCTTGGCCAGCAGCGGGGCCAGCACGTCCTCCAGGCCCTTGAGCATCAGCAGGACAATGAGGGCACTGAGGGCCGCCACCAGCAGCGGCAGGATTTCCGAGAGCACATAGGTCTCGAAACGCCTCATGACCGGGCGGCGGGACGGTGCGCCCTCGGTGTGCCCCTCCTGCCCGGCCTGCATAGGTGAAATCACCGCAGCCTCCAGGCCAGCGCGGCTGCCAGCACGATAAAGATCAGGTTGGGCAGCCAGGCCACCAGCGCCGGGGTCAGGGCGCCGCCCGCTGCCAACTGCGGCCCCAGCGTCCAGGGCACGTAGTACACCACCACCACCAGCAACACGGCCGCGAAGGCCCAGGCGCGGCCCGGCATCAGCAGGCCCAGCAAGCCTGCCGCCAGCGCGAAAATCACAGCGGTAAACGAATCGGCCGTGCGCCCGGCCAGCTGGTGCTCCAGCGTGCGGCGCTCCGCTCCTTGCAGCGTGGGGTCGGCCAGCTCGGCCCGCAGCTCGGCCCTGCTCAGCTGGTCGGCTTCAGGGCGGGGGGGCGCCAGCGTGTCTTTCTGGACAAAGGTCAGCGGCTCGGCGCTCGGCTGCGGGGTCTCGCCGGGGCGCGTTACCCAGGCGCCAGTCAGCGTCCAGGTCTGAGTGGCCGTATTCCAAGTGCCGCTGTCGGCAGTGATCACCTCGCCTCCGCGCTGCACCATCACGCCGCTGAGCAGGGCCTGCTGCGGCTCTTCACCGCTGGCCACCCGCCCGGCATAAAACAGCGTCTCCCCTTCCGAGTAGGCGTACATTTCCCGCGTGGGCGGCTCGGGGGTCATGCCGTAGATGTCGTACCAGGCGTCGTACCATCGGGCATTGGCCCAGGGCGCCACCCAGCCGGAATTCCAGAAGGTCAGCGCCCCGACCAGCAAAAAAGGCAGCGCCAGCGGCCACACCAGCGACAGGGGCCGCACGCCCGCCGCGTACATCGCCTTGATTTCGCTGTCGCCCTGCATGCGCCCGAACGACAGCAGTACCGCGAACGGCACCGCCAGCACCAGCGAGCGGTTCAGCAAGGTAGGCAGGTTGTAGAGCAGCGTGGACAGCGCCTGCTGCGGCGTGGCGTTGTAGTCCAGAAATGCCCCGGCGGTCAGGCTGAGCACATCGGTCATTTGCAGAACCACGAACAGCAGAAAACCCATCACATACCACTTCAGTACGTCAAGCAGGATGTAACGGGTCAGTCTGGACATGACTTTCAGTTTAGGTGCGTGAGATGAGAAGGCGCTAGAGGACGGCGGGGGCAGAGGGACGCCACTTCATCCCCCCGCATGCCGGTCTCAGTTCTCGTCTTCGTAATACTCGAAGCGGAAGGTGCCGATTTCCACCGTGTCGCCTTCGCGGGCTCCGGCGCGCTTGAGGGCGTTGTTCAGCCCCTGGCGCTTGAACAGGTTCGCCAGGTACTCGGCGGCGTCCTCCAGGTGCCGTGCGAAGCGCACCAGCTTGTCCTCGAAGCCGCCCCCATATACGGTCCAGATGCGCTCGTTTTCCTCGCCCTCGCCGGCTTCTTCTTCGTGGAATTCGATGCGCAGGGGTTCTTCGCGCACGGTTTCATCTTCCACCTCCAGCGAGTGGGTCTGCGCCCACAGCTCACGGCTGGGCAGCAGGTCAAAAATGGTGGCCCGCAGGTCGCCCAGGCCCTGGCCTTCCTTGGCACTCACCGGCAGCACCGCCATGCCGAACTCGGCGGCCAGGTCGTCTTCCACCATCAGGGCGATGTCTTCTTCGACCAGTTCGACCTTGTTCAGCGCAATCAGGGCCGGGGCGTCCAGCAGCTGCGGGTCGTAGGAGCGCAGCTCGGCCATCAGCTGGCGCAGTTCCTCCACCGGGTTCACGGTCACGTCGAGCACGAACACCAGCAAGCGGGTGCGGCTGATGTGGCGCAGGAATTCCAGGCCCTTGCCCTCGCTGGCCCCCTCGATGATGCCGGGAATGTCGGCCAGGGTAAAACGCTCGTCGCCGCCTTCCTGCTCCACCACGCCCAGGTTGGGGCTGAGGGTGGTAAACGGATAATCAGCGATGCCGGGCTTGGCGTTGCTCAGGGCGGCCAGCAGGCTGCTTTTGCCCGCGTTGGGGTAGCCCACCAGGCCCACGTCGGCAATCAGGCGCAGCTCCAGCCGCAGCCGGCGCTTCTGGCCGGGAATGCCCAGCTCGGCGAAGCGGGGGGCCTGCCGGGTCGCACTGACAAAGGTCGAGTTGCCCCGCCCGCCCGCGCCGCCCCGCGCCACCACATGCTGCTGACCGGTTTCGGTCAGGTCAGCCACCACGCGGCCCGTATCACGGTCGAAAGCCGTGGTGCCCACCGGCACGTCAATGTACATGTCCTCGCCGTCGCGGCCCTGGCGCAGGCGGCCTTCGCCGTAGCGGCCATTTTCTGCCTTGAACTTGCGCTTGCCGACCATGCGTTCCAGCGACTCCACGCCTTCGGTGGCCCGCAGAATCACGCTGCCGCCGCGCCCGCCGTGGCCGCCGTCGGGGCCGCCCTTTTCCAGGTACTTCTCGCGGTGAAAGCTCATGGCGCCGTCGCCGCCGTTGCCGGCAGCCACTTCTATTTCCAGGGTATCTCTAAAAGCCATAGGTGCTTCTCCCTCCGGGGAAGTAAAGCAGGTGATGTCAGGCGGCGGTCAACGGTACTGCTCTGCTCCGTTTGTTCCCAGCCGCGGACCATCCCTGCACCCCACATGAAAAAGGAGCCGGCCGGCAGAAGCGGCGCAGCTCCTTACAACGCAGTGGGCGTTTACTCCACGCTGATAAAACGGCCCTTGCCGCCACGGTCGCTGAACACGACCTGTCCGTCCACCAGGGCGAACAGGGTGTGGTCACGGCCCATGCCCACGTTGGGGCCGGCCTTGAACTTGGTGCCGCGCTGACGGACCAGGATGTTGCCGGCCAGCACTTTCTCGCCGCCGAACTTCTTCACGCCCAGGTACTTGGGGTTGCTGTCGCGTCCGTTTTTGGACGAACCTACGCCTTTTTTGTGTGCCATTTCAGAGTCTCCTTAGGGGAAAAATCAGGCCTTGATGCCGGTGATACGGATGGCGGTGTAGCTCTGGCGGTGGCCGGTGCGGCGGCGGTACTGAATACCGCTCTTGTACTTGCGCACGTAGATCTTCTCGCCGCGGCCGTGCTCGACCACTTCGGCGTTCACGGTGTACTTGCCAGCGTCGTCGCCGTAAGCGGTCTGTTCACCGCCCACCAGCACGGGGGTAAAGTCCACTTTGTCACCGGCTTCGCCCTGCAGGCTCTCCACACGGATAACGTCGCCTTCCTGCACGCGGTACTGCTTACCACCGCTCTTGATAATTGCAAACATCTTTATTCCTCCTGCTGCGCTGCCGCTCTGTGCTTCCCAGTCCGCTGATAAATTTCGGTCAGGGTGCCCCCTCCTTCTGACCGCTGGCCTGCAGTAAAGCTAAAGCAGGCGTGGGCACTGGGCAGGGCCGGTAAGTGTCGGGCGCAGGCGTAATAACCCCACGAAAAAGTGGGGCAACCGAAGGGGGATTTTATCATGCGGGCAGGGGCCGGGGCAACCGCACGGAGAAGCCCTCAGCATAGAAGAGGCGGAACCTTGTCCCGCGCCCCCGCGTATAGAAGCGTGATGAGGAATCTGCGGCTGGTCCGGCCACCAGGGACAACCCCCTTCACGGCAGTGGTTCACAGGTTCCCACACCCCGGCAAAGTCCTGCGACCGGCTCCATCCTTTTGCCGATTCGGTCGGCCCACTCCCCAGTCAGGATGAGACGAACTGCCGTACCTGCAGGCCCTGCCTCCCACACCACCCCGGCCAATTCGGCCGCACCCTTCTCAGGAGCCACATGAAACGCCGATCCTCCATAAAAGACAGCGCTGAATTCAGGGACGTCATGGACGCCGCCGAACTCCTGCGCCGTGAACTTACGCAAGCAGGGCACGAGTTCAGGCGCGAGCGGGCACGGGAATGGGCCCGTGAACAGGCTCAGCCGCCCCGCCGGCAGCAGACCCAGGATGTGCCGGTGACGGTGATTCAGACGCCGTCTGTGCAGCCGGTGCCCGCCCAGGAGGAACACCGAACCGGACTGGCCGAGGCTGCCCAGGTTCCGGCCAGCCACCCTGCACCTGTGGGTCAGGTGCGCCAGGGGCTAGAGGTTTACGCTCTGCATGAACTGGACCGGTTCGAACAGGCCATGCAGGGCCTGGCAGTTGACCTGCGCGGCGCGGCGGTGCAGCTTGTCTGGATGCCGGACCAAGCGGACCGCAAAGGCCGGCAGGGTCTCAAGGTCTACCCGGTGGCGCAGTTGGGCGAGCGCACCTACACCCTCAGTCAGGGCAGCGACACTCCGGCAGTGGTGGAAGTCCAGGGCCAGCACCTCCACTTGCTGTGGGAAGGTCAAGCGGTGCGGGTCGGCCCTGTCCACTGGGCGCAGCTGGACCGCTGGCGGGCTTTTGGCGGCGAACCGCTGCGCTGGCTTGGCCGGCTGCGCGGCAACGATTGGAACTGGGTGCTGTGGGTGGCGGTGATGATTGCCGCGTTCAACATCTGGTGGGTGCTGGGCCTGGCCTGGATTTTCGGGTCCGGCTACCTGTTCGGAAATGACGGGGTCAAAGCCTACCGGCAGGGCTACTTTGAAGACCGCACGCCGCCCGACAGCACCAAGGAGCTGCTGTGGCACCTGTCGGGGCAACGTCCGGCGGCCAGCCTGCTGCCCAGCATGCACGGCGTCCCGGACCACCTGCGCCCAGCAACTGCGCCGGCGTCCACGCCGGCACCTGCTGCGCCAGCTTCTGGCCTACAGGTCACTTCCACGCTGCGCGGCCCGGTTCTTGGGCAGCTGCCCGACGACCTCGCCGCAGGCCTGCGGATGGTGCGCGAACGGGTGGCCGACCTCCCGGAAGAGGAGGTTCTGACCGCCGACGGCTACCGCCTGCGCGGCCTGGCCGAGCGCTGCGAGGAAGCGGCGCAGCTGTACCTGCGCCTGCCGGCCGGCAGTGAAGCGGCCGTCACAGCGGCCAGCGAGGTGCGGGCCATGTTGGAGGAGAGCCTGCAAGCCCTGGCCGGCGCCGGGTCACGCACCCAGCAACAGCAGGAGGAGACCCTGCGGGCCATTCAGGACCTGCGGCGCACCAGCGTACCCGTCAGCGACCCGCTGCGGCTGGACTAGGGCGTCTGTTGGCTCCAGACTGGACCGCTTAGAGCTGGACCGCTTAGAGCTGGACCACTCAGGGCTGGGCCCCTTGAGCTGGCTGAGATGGGGCCGCCTGCGGCAGGACGGCGAACGCCCACCCCTTGGCCCCGGCGGGCAGCTCCAGCGGCGGCACTGCGCCTTGCCAGCGGGTCACCAGCAGGTACAGTTCGCCTCCCTCGCCCGCCTGGTCTGGGCTGTGCAGCACCTCAGCACCCAGAAAGCCGGGGAGCGCAGCCCAGGTCCGCGCCTGCGCCTGCAACCCTGCCAGATTTCCCCGCTGCTCGGCAAAGTGGACCCATGCGCCCGGCTGGCCTGCGTCCTGCCCTGCACCCTGATGGTCGCCCTGATTCGCGGCTTGTGTCATGGCCTCAGCCTACGCGCTAGCCTGAGCGGGCATGACCGATGTTTCCGCCGGCCCCGTGCCCACGCCGCCCCTGGATCCCGCTGCACCGCGCCCACTGCATTACGCCCCGCCGCAGGGCTGGACGCGGGTGCTGCTGACGGTGGCCTGGGACGGAAGCGCGTACGGCGGCTGGCAGAGTCAGCCCAACGCCCCCAGCGTGCAGGACACCCTCCACGCGGCACTGAACAGGTTAGGGCTGGAGGCCGCCCGGCCAGTCGCCGCCGGCCGCACCGACGCTGGAGTCCATGCACTGAACATGCCCGCCCATGTGGACCTGCACGCCCCACGCATCCCGCCGGAGCGGCTGGCACTGGCGCTGGCACGGCAACTTCCACGCAGTGTGGCGGTGCTGAGCGCCCAGGCCGCCCCAGCAGGATTTCACGCCCGCTTTTCCTGTACGCAGCGGCGCTACCTGTACCAGATTCTGAACGCCCCGGCACGGCACCCGCTGGAAGAAGGCCGTTCGCTGTGGGTACGCGGCCAGCTGGACCTCAGCGCTATGAATGCCGCTGCCCAGCACCTGATCGGCCTGCACGATTTCGCCGCCTTCGCCACCAAAGAAGACCGCCAGACGGTGCGCGAACTGCAGCGGCTGGCGGTCACGGCGTCCCCCCTGCCCTACGGTCAGCGGGTCACGCTGGCAGTGGTGGGCGAGAGCTTCCTGCGCCACATGGTACGCGGGCTGGTCGGCACCCTGATTGCGGTCGGTCAGGGCAAACTCGCCCCGGAGGCGGTGGCTGAAATCCTGGCAAGTGGTGACCGGCGCCAGGCTGGTATCAACGTGGCCCCGGACGGGCTGTATTTTGCCGGGGCCGGGTACGCTGGGTTTCCGGAGCTGAGTTTGACCGCGCCGCCGCAGCCGCCGGTAGCCCCGTAATCTGCCCCACCCAAAAAAAGCCCCTTCCCTGCCACACGCGGGCAGAAGAAGGGGCAGACCAGCTCCGCTTACTCGTAACCCAGTTCGCGCAGGGCTTCGGGGTCTTCACGCCAGCCGGGGATGACCACCACTTCCAGGCCCAGGAACACTTTGGCGTTCAGCAGGGTTTCCAGCTGCTTGCGGGCCGCCGTACCGATTTCGCGCAGCTGCTTGCCGCCCGCGCCAATCACCATGCCCTTGTGGGCGGCCTTTTCCACCACGATTTCGGCCTCAATACGCTGCAAGCCGTCGTCGCGCTCGGTCCAGCGGTTCACACGGGTCGCCACGGCGTAGGGCAGCTCGTCGCGCAGCTTCATCATGGCCTGTTCGCGCACGATTTCGGCGGCCCACTGTTCGCGGCTCTGGTCAGAGGCGCTGCCCTGGGGGAAGAAGAAGGGGTTTTCAGGCAGCACGTCCAGAATCTGGGCCCGCAGCGCCGTGACCTTGGCGTCGTTCTTCTGGGCGCTCAGGCTGGTCACGGTGGTGTCGGCCTCGCGGCCCTCCAGCAGCGCTTCATACAGGCCGATAGCTTCTTCGGGATACTTGGCGGCGTCCTGCTTGTTGCCGACCAAAAACAGCGGCTTGGGCAGGTCGCGAATCTGCCGGGCCACCAGGCGGTCCTCGTCGGTCGGCGGGTGGCGCAGGTCCACCACCCAAATCATGGCGTCAATGTCCGACAGTGCGGTGGACACTTCGTTGTTCATGTACTTGCCCAGGGCGTCCTTGGGCTTGTGGACACCGGGCGTATCCACGAACACCACCTGATGGGTGCCGTCGCTGAAAATACCGCGCACACCTCGGCGGGTGGTCTGCGGGCGGTGGCTGGTCGGGGCCACCTTGGTGTTCAAAAAGGCGTTGAGCAGCGTGGATTTGCCCACGTTGGGCTTGCCCACAATCGCCACGAACCCGGCGCGGGTGTCACTCGGAGAATCGGGATTCAGACTTGTCATCCCTACATTGTGTCACGGGCAGGCCAAGCAGCTGTGGGAGCTGCACAGAGGCTTTATTTACGCCGGATGGCCGGCTGCCGGCTCATCTACACTGCAGCTTATGACCTACAGCGACCAACCCATCAGTGCCGACGACCGCGCCCGCCTGGACCAGATTTTCATGCAGGTCGTGCTGGACGTGCAGGCCCAGGCCCAGCAGACCCAGCCCCCGCAGGCCGGCAATCTGGCCGCCATGTTCCACAAAGAGCAGGTGAGCGAGGTGCTGCAAGGCTGCGCGATGCTGATCGCCGGCTGGAATCAGGGCCGCATAGAGGGCGCAGGCCTGGGCCGCACGGTCAAGGGCCTGAAGGCACTGGAGCTGCCCGAGCTGGCCGGGCGGGTGGAGAAGCTGCGGAACATTGCCGAGCAAGAGGTCTAAGTGTTGGAGAGTCTAAGCGCCGTATCTCCTCAGACTCTTAGACCTTTCGACCCTTAGACTTCCAGGACTTCCAGACTCCTCAGCAAAAGGCCCTCAGTTTCCCACGCTCACGCCGCTTACCAGGTGTCCCCACCCCCGGCAGGCGGCCACGCGCCGAGGCTCTGGCGCACGCTGATCATCTGCCCGAAGTGGTGCGCGGTGTGCAGGGCAAAGTCGGCCAGCAGCTCGCCCACCGTTTCGTCGTGGTTGACGGGGCTGGAGAGATCAGGCCGCGCCGCGTGGGCATCAACGCGTGAGAGCAGGTCGTAGAACTCGGTCTTGACGGCGGGCCACTCGTCCGGGGTCACCTCGCGCCAGGTGTCGGCGGCGTGCTCGGGGTAGGGCATGCTCTGACCGCTTTCCAAGATGTCCAGCATCCAGCGGTTCCACCAGTTCACATGCGCCAGCAGCGCGGCCACCGAGTGCGGCAGGCGCTCAGGCTGCTGCGTGGCCTGCTCGGGGGTCAGGTCGGAAATGATTTCCTCGACGCTCAGAAATGCCTGCCCGCCCCGGAACAGCTTGGGCAGCAAGCGGGCAAAGGCCAGCGTGGAGGCCTGGGCGCGGAGGTCGGCCGTAGGGGTGTCGGCTGCGGTCATGCGGCCAGTGTACCCCGCAGCCGACACAGCAAAACCGCCCACCACAGGGGTGAGCGGCAATCGCAGAAACAGGCTTACTTGCCGTTCAGAGCGTCGCTGATCTGGTCCTTGGCCTTGTCAAAGGAAGAGCGGGCGTCGACGTTGTTCGCCTCGGCGCGGGCGCGGTCAGCGCCTTCGTGCAGCTTGTCGGCGGCGTTGTCCAGCAGGTTACCGTCCCGGCTGGCCACATTGTGACCAGCGGCGCTGGCACGGTCCACCCCTTCGTTGATTTTGGCGGCGGCCGCGTCGGCCAGGTTCTCCAAAACGTTTTTGTCTTCACTCATGTTTTCAGACCTCCTTGTCTTGAGATGCCTTCAGTGTGCGCCGAGTAGAGGGGCAGCCCCCTAAGAAATCACCCAAACCACCTTGAGACTTGCCCACAGCGCACAGCGGTGGCCAAGCCCCGTGAGTATTCACCGTGAATATCCAGCCACCACGGCTGGACACCACTTCACTGGATATGCTTTACCGGATATGCAGCTGCGCTTACCACCGTGGTGACAGCCCTGGAGCGCGGACACACGCTAAACTGAGCATCATGGAAAGTAAAATCAAGGTTCCAGGGCAGGGCGAAAAAATCACCATGCAGGGTGAAACCCTCAATGTTCCTAGCCACCCCATCATCCCCTTCGTGGAGGGTGACGGCACCGGCCGCGACATCTGGCGCGCCAGCGTGCGCGTGCTGGACGCAGCCGTGGAAAAAGCCTACGGCGGCGAGAAGAAAATCGAGTGGATGGAAGTCTACGCTGGCGAGAAAGCCAACGAGGTGTACGGCGAAGCCATCTGGCTGCCTGACGAAACCGTGCAGGCGTTCAAGGACTACCTGGTGGGCATCAAGGGCCCGCTGACCACCCCCGTCGGCGGCGGCATCCGCTCCATCAACGTGGCGCTGCGCCAGGAGCTGGACCTGTACGCCTGCGTACGCCCCGTGCAGTACTTCCAGGGCGTGCCCAGCCCCGTGAAGCGCCCCGAAGACATCGACATGGTGATTTTCCGCGAGAACACCGAAGACATCTACGCGGGGATCGAGTTCAAAGACGGTACCCCCGAGCGTGACCGCCTGCGCGACTTCCTGATGAACGAACTGGGCGTGAACAAAATCCGCTTCCCCGACACCACCGGCCTTGGCGTGAAGACCGTGTCCAAGGAAGGCACCGAGCGTCTGGTGCGCGCCGCCATTCAGTACGCCATTGACAATGGCCGCAAGAGCGTGGCGTTGGTCCACAAGGGCAACATCATGAAGTTCACCGAAGGCTCCTTCCGTGACTGGGGCTACGACCTCGCCAAGCGCGAATTCGGCGGCAAGGAAATCGACGGCGGCCCCTGGCTGGAACTGCCGAACGGCATCGTCATCAAGGACGTGATTGCCGACAACTTCCTGCAGCAAATCCTGCTGCGCCCCACCGACTACGACGTGGTCGCCACCCTGAACCTGAACGGCGACTACCTCTCCGACGCGCTGGCCGCGCAGGTGGGCGGTATCGGTATCGCTCCCGGCGCCAACATCAACTACAAGACCGGCCACGCCATCTTCGAAGCGACCCACGGCACCGCGCCCAAGTACGCCGACAAAGATGTCATCAACCCCTCCAGCGTGATTCTCAGCGGCGAAATGATGCTGCGCCACCTCGGCTGGAACGAGGCCGCCGACCTGATTCTGAAGGCGCTGGACAAGACCATTCAGGACAAGACCGTGACCTACGACTTTGCCCGCGACATGGAAGGCGCGACGCAGGTGAAGACCAGCGAGTTCGCCGACAACATCATTGCGAACATGGACTCGGTAAAGTAACGCTGTACGGTCATGCCGTGAAGTAACGCGGCAGCTCTGACCACAGACGGAACCAGAAACAAAAAAGGTAGGCGGCCCTCTGTGCTCGCCTACCTTTTCTCTTTTTCTCCATTTTTCGGTTTGCGTACTCAGCGTGGGACCGCTGCGCTGCCCCCGGCCGCCTACAGCGATGGCCTATCCTGATTTATGTCCCACTTTCAGTTCACTTCGCAGGCCCAGACCGCTTTTCAGTCCCGCTTCGCAGAGCAGTTCACTGTGGCACAGGCGGTACGCGAGCAGCACGGCCGCGACGAGAGCCGCGAGGCGCCAGTGCTCCCCGATGCCGTCCTGTTCGCTCACAGCGAGCAAGACGTGATCGACGCCCTGCGCCTGGCGGACGAGTACCGCGTGCCGGTCGTGCCCTGGTCCGCCGGCAGCAGCCTGGAAGGCCAGCTGATTCCGGTGCACGGCGGCATTTCGCTGGATGTGTCGGGGCTGAACCGGGTGCTGGACGTGCAGCCCGGCAGCTTCCAGGCCACCGTGCAGGCCGGCGTTACCTACCCGGAGCTGAACCGGCAGCTGCGGCGTGAAGGCCTTTTCTTTCCGGTAGACCCCGGCGCGGAGGCGAGTCTGGGCGGCATGGCCAGCACCAACGCGTCGGGCACGGCAGCGGTGCGCTATGGCACCACCCGCGACAACGTGCTCGCGCTGCGGGCCGTGCTGCCGGGCGGTGAGGTGGTCAACCTGGGCAGCCGCGCCCGCAAGACGGCGGCCGGCTATGACCTGCGCGGGCTGTTTATCGGCGCGGAGGGCACGCTGGGCGTGATTACCGAGCTGACGGTGCGGCTGTACCCCTTGCCAGGCCACGTGGCTGCCCTGCGGGCCAGCTTCCGCAGCATCGAGGAGGGCGCGGCCTGCGCGGCGCTGCTGATGGGCGCCGCCCTGCAACCCGAGCGCCTGGAACTGATTGACGCAGGCGAAATTGCGGCCGTGAACGAGTATCTGGGCCGCGACTATACGGTGGCCCCTACGCTGTGGATGGAGTTCGCGGCGGCCACCGAAGAAGCGCTGGCCGGCACCCTGGCCCTGGCCGGTGAACTGTGCGGCGAGAGCGGGGGCACGGGCCTGGAAGCCGCCTACACCGAAGCCGAGCGGGCGGCGCTGTGGGAAGCGCGGCACAAGGCCTACTACGCCATCACGGCGCAGCACCCCGGCCACGCCTTTTTGACCACCGACATCTGTGTGCCACTGCAGCAGCTACCCGGCATGGTGGCCTATACGACGGCACTGTGCCGCGAGGCGGATGTGGACGCCAGCCTGGTGGGGCACGTGGGCGACGGCAATTTCCACATGACGTTCCATGCCGCCCCGGACGACGCCGGGCGCTGGCAGACCATTCACGGGATTTACGACCGGATGGTGACCCGCGCCCTGGAGTGCGGAGGCACCTGCACCGGCGAACATGGCGTGGGCCTGCACAAAAGGGGCCACCTCGCCCGCCAGCACGGCGACAGCCTACAGCTGATGCGCCGGGTCAAGGCCGCCTTCGATCCCCACGGCATCATGAATCCGGGCAAGATTTTTTAGAAGGAGCGCTCCGACTATTTGGAACAGTTCCAAACCAGCAGGTGTGACCTGCACATGAGGGCCTTGGAAATGAAGTCTGGATGAAAGTCCCGCCAGGCAGCATCTAAGCTAAGCCTATGCAATTGCAACATCAGAATATTGTGATTATCGGGGCCGGTGTCAGTGGGCTGGCCCTGGCTGGGGCACTGCACCGGCATGGAGCACACTGTCAGGTCTACGAAGCCGAGGACCAACTGTGGTCGCTGGGCGGGGGGCTGATTATTCCGCCCAACTCGGTGAAGGTGCTGGAACGGCTGGGGCTGGACTCGGTGCTGAAGGTGCGCGGCGTGGAACTGCAGGAAATGCGTATCTACGACGCTTCAGGCCGCCTGCTGTACGCCCGCTCGCAGCAGGATGTGGCCGGGCAGCATGGGCATGCGCTGCTAGGCCTAGCCCGCGAGGACCTACACCGCGCCCTGGCCGAGTATCTGCCAGCCGGCACGGTGCAGACAGGCCACCGCCTGACCGGGCTGGAGAACCACTTCCATGAGGCGGTGGCGCGCTTCCACAACGGGCGGCAGGTCCGCGCCGACCTGCTGGTGGCCGCCGATGGCCGGAATTCGCGGGTACGCGAACTGCTGTACCCCGAAACCCGGCTGGTGCCCACCGGCGACGTGGCCTACCGGGGCGTGACCTCGCAGCGGCCGGCCGGCGACCTGGACAGCACGTTCAGCGAATTCTGGGGACCGGGGCGGCGCTTTACCTGTTTCCGCATGGCCGAGAACCTCACCTACTGGCACGCCCCGGTGCGCCAGTCGCTAGGAGCGCCCGCGCTCAGCAAGGCCGAGCTGCTGCGGGCGTTCGAGGACTTCCCGCCAGCGGTACTGGACCTGATAGCCGCGACCGACCAAGCGGAAATCACCGCGCTGCCCATACAGGACATCTCTCCGCTGCCCGAGTGGTGGAGTCGCCGCACAGTGCTGATTGGGGACGCAGCCCACGCCACCAGCCCCAACCTGGGCCAGGGGGCCGCGCAGGCCCTGGCAGACGCCGAAGCCCTGGCCACCTGGCTGGTCACGGCCCCGGACCGGCTCACCGCACTGGAAAGCTACCAGCAGCAGCGCGAGGGCACCGCCAACGCCGCCACCGCCACGGCCCGCGCCTTCGGGGAGATGGGCCAAGCCCGCGGGGTGATGCGCTTCGCCCGCAACCTGGCCCTGAGCATCAACCCGGAGCTGGCGCGGCGGCGAATTGAGGCCTTTTACGGCGACCCGGTGAGCTGAGCCGAGTCCAGGCTGCCGGCCGGCTGCGGCGTGGGAGAGCGGTCCTCTCCCTCCCGGTCCTGCCAGGTGCGGTGCAGTTCGCTGTACAGCCCGCCGGCAGCCAGCAGCTCGGTGTGGGTACCGCGCTCCACGATGCGGCCCCGGTCGAGCACCAGAATCTGGTCGGCGCCCTGCACGGTGCTCAGGCGGTGGGCAATCACAAAGGTGGTGCGGCCCTGCATCAGCCGGTCCAGCGCCGCTTGCACCAGCGCTTCGGACTGGTTGTCCAGGGCACTGGTGGCCTCGTCCAGAATCAGCACGCGGGGATTCTTGAGCAGGGCGCGGGCAATGGCGACCCGCTGACGCTGCCCGCCCGACAGCCGTAGACCTCGCTCACCCACCACCGTGGCGTAGCCCTGCGGCAATTCCTGGATGAACTCGTGGGCTCCGGCCGCCTGCGCCGCCGCTTCCACCTCGCTGTCCGGAGCACCGGGGCAGCCATAGCGGATGTTCTCGGCCACCGTGCCCGAAAACAGCTGCGTGTCCTGCGGCACCAGTCCGATGTGCGAGCGTAGCACCTGCAGGTCGTAGTCGCGTATATCGTGGCCGTCCAGGGTAATGCGGCCAGCAGTCACGTCCCAGAAACGGGGAATCAGCCCCACCAGCGTGGTCTTGCCGGCGCCGCTGGGCCCCACCAGGGCCACCGTCTGCCCTGGCCCGGCACTCAGCGAAATACCGTGCAGAACGGAACCGCTGCTCTCATCGCCATAGCCGAAGCCGACCCCTTCAAAGGCCACCTCGCCGCGTGGGTGTTGCAGTGGCCGGGGGGAGGCCGGCTGAGGCAGGTCACTGCGCTCCTGCAGCAGTTCGAAGATGCGGCCCGACGCTCCCGCCGCTTCCTGAAACTGGTTGACCAGCCCGGTCAGGGCGGCAATCGCACCTCCCACCTGAATGGCGTAGAACAGGAACGACACCAGCGCGCCGGGGGTCAGTTCGCCGGCCATGACCTGCCGCCCCCCGAACCACAGCACCAGCGCCAGCGACCCGAAGGTCAGGAAGCTCATGGTGCCGCCCATCAGTGCCTGCCAGCCGGCCCGGCGCAGCGCCGCTTGGAAGCTGGCCTGCACACCCGCGCCGTAGCGGCGGCGTTCCAGGTCCTCGGCCGTGAAACTCTGAACCACCCGCACCCCACTGATGGCTTCCTCGGCGCTGGCGTTGGCCCCGGCCACCGCGTCCTGCACCTCGCGGCTGACCGCCCGAATCCGCCGGCCGATGGTCACGGCAATGGCAATAATCAGCGGCAGACCGACCAGCGCGTAAAGGCTCAGGCGCGGGTTGGTGGCAATCAGCAGCGCCGCGCTGCCGACCAGGGTCACGCTCTGCGCAATCAGGCCCGCCAGCGCCGTGCTGCTGACGCCCTGCACAGTGCCTACATCGGCGGTCAGGCGGCTGGTCAGGTCGCCGGTGCGGTGCGCAGCGAAAAAGCGCGGCGGCAATGTCAGCAGGTGCCCGAACAGCCGCCCGCGCAGGCTGGCCACCACGCCGGCCCCCACCCGCGCCAGCAGATAGGACTGCGCCGCTGCAAACAGGGCCGAGAGCGCGAAAATACCCAGCAGCAGCAGCACCGTGCGGTCCAGTGCTGCCGTGTCGGTGCTGCCCAGCTGCAAAAAAGAAGCGTCTACCAGCCGCCCGAACAGCGCCGGAAATGCCAGGTTGAGCCCGCTGGACAGCAGCGAGGCCAGCACCCCCAGCCAGAACAGCGGGCGGTAAGGCCGGGCCACCACCCACAGGGGCCGCAGGGCCGAGAGCAGCGAAGCCGGCTTCAGGCGCGGCCGGTCACCTGCACCGGCCATGCCAGCTGGAGAAAAGGTCTGCGAAGGGCGCGACATGGCACCCACGCTAGCAACTGCCAGCGGGCGGGATTGCAAGCGGTTGGCTTTTGGAGAGCCCTTTTAGAGCTCTGCACCGGTGGCTTTCCGCGTTAGCCTGCAGCGGTGTCTTCTCTTTCCCTTAGCTTTCCTGCGCAGACAGGGGGCCTACCCCCCGGCGTCCTGACCGGCACCTGGTATGTCACCCGGACCAGCCTGCCGCTGTGGCGGGCGCTGGACAATCCTTCTATCACCTACGCGCCGCTGCCGGGCGGCCTGGTCAGCGATACGGTGCGCTGCACCCGGCGCGGGCGCGAACGGTTCATCTGCGGGCTGGACACGCCGCTGACCACCCCCGGCGCGTTCGAGTGGCGCGGCGTGACCCCACTGACCCGCTTTACGCCCAGCCGCTGGGAAGTGCTGGCCTGTGACCCTGCCGGGGCCGCTTGCCTGGTGACCCTGTTCGCGGCCACCCCGTTCACGCCCGCCGGTCTGGACCTGTGCACCCGGCGGCCCTGGCTGTTGCCAGACGACGAACTCGCCCTGCTGCGGGCGCTGGCTGGCCTGGAGCAGGCGGCAGCCTATCTGCACCGGCTGTTCGCACCGCGGCATGGCCCCGGCCTCTGACCGCGCCCGGCAGCCGGAAGGTCAATCCCCGAACTGCAGATAAATCGCCTTGAGGTACTGCGCTTCGGCAAAGCTGGCGTGGTGGTCGGGTGCGTGCTGCGTGCGGGCCAGCTCGCGCCAGGGCCGGCCGCTGCGGTCGGCGGCGTCCCGCACCGTATCCCAGAACTCCTCGGCGCTGACGTGGGCCGAGCAGCTGGCGCTGAGCAGCAGGCCCCCGCGCTCCAGCCGGGCGATGCCGTCGCGGGCCAGTTTGTGGTAGGCGCGGATGGCCCCTTCCCGCTCGGCTTCGCGCCGCGCCAGCGAAGGCGGGTCGAGAATCACCACGCCGAACTGTTCGCTGCCCTCTGTCAGCCACTCGAATACGTCGGCCTGGACAGGGCGGTGCGGCGCGGTCAGGCCAGGGTTCAGGGCAAAGTTGCGCTCGCTGCTCTCCAGCGCGTGGCGGGAAATGTCCAGGCTGACCACCTCCGCAGCGCCTCCCTGCGCCGCGTACAGACTGAACCCCCCGCTGAAGCTGAAGGCGTTCAGCACCTTTTTTCCGGCGGCAAGGTCGCGCACGCGGCGGCGATTCTCGCGCTGGTCGAGGAAAAAGCCGGTCTTCTGACCCCGCACCACATCCGCCTCGAACGCGATGCCCGATTCGTGGAAAGTCACCGCTGCCGCAGGCGCTTCGCCCACCAGCGTTTGCCCGTCGCTGAGGCCCACTTCTCCCGCCAGCGCCCCGATATTGCGGCTGAGGCGCAGCACCACGCGCAGGCCCGGAAAAGCTCCGGCCAGCAGCTCCAGCACCAGCGGCAGGTGGGGAAACCAGGCTGCCGAGTACAACTTGAGCACCAGCGTGTCCGCGTAGCGGTCCACCACCAGCGCGGGAAAGCCGTCGGACTCGCCGTTCAGCACCCGGTAGCCATCGGTATCGGGGCCGAACAAGCCAGCGCGGCGGGCCAGCGCCGCATCAAAGCGCGCCTGCCACCACTCGCGGTTCACGTTGGCTGGGCTGCCGGCGTGCAGCACCCGCAGCCGCAGCGGTGAGTGCGGGTCGTACAAGCCCACCGCCAGAAAACGGTCACGCCGGTCGTACACCACCGCCAGCTCGCCCGCTTCGCCCCCACGGTTTTGGGTTCTCACGCTCGCTTCGTACACCCAGGGATGCCCGGCCCGCAGATGCTTTTCGGCAGCGGGTGAGACAGTCAGTTTCAGGCGGGGGGCAGCGGGAGCAGCAGGCACAGACACCCCCACAGGCTAGAGCATCGGCGGGCCGCTGCCGGCAGGCCGCCCGGCAGTGTTCTGGTCTGCCGACTACCCGTCACAGCCTGGCCCGCAGACCCGGGTAGGCCCCGGAAGTGGCATTCCCTTTGCCGCTTCCAGGCGGGGGGCGGGTTACTCGCCCAGCACGCGGCGCAGATAAGGACTGCCGAAGCGCCGCTCAGGGTCCAGCGCGTCGCGGGCGGCGCGGAACTCAGCCCAGCCGGGATACAGCGCGGCCAGCTCGTGTTCGCCCAGCGCGTGCAACCGGCCCCAGGCGGGCAGCCCCCCATGTGCCCGCAACACACCCTCGGCCCCCCGGAAATGCGGCCCGGTCACTTCGGGCGGCAGGGCCAGCGGCGCGCCCAGGGCAATCACGGCCATGCCCTCGCCGGCCGGGGTGCCCAGAGGCAATTCGTCGGGCGCCACGAAGCGCACCCCCACCGGCAACTGCAGCGCGGTGCCCTGTGTACCGGCCTGGGCCAACACCGCCCGCAGGTCCCGCAGCGCTGGGGTCAGGGCCGCCAGCGGCACGGCGTATTCCAGTTCACGCAGGGGGTCGCCGGCTGCCAGCAGAGCGTGCTGCGGCGCCAGCACGGCGTCGGCCTGGGCGCGGGCTTCCAGCAGGCCGCGCACCGGCGCCGGCAGCGGTGAGAACAGTGTCCCTGCTTCGGCCAGGGCCTGGGCCGGGCCGCCCAACAGGCCGCCCTGGGCCGCGCCGGTGGCCGGCACGTCGGTTGCTGGCGCGCCGGTCCCCGTCTCGGCCGGCCAGGCCCGGCGCAGTAGCACGGCCTCATGGTCCTCACGGGCCGGGCGCCAGGTGAGCGATACATACGGGGCAGCCTGGGCGTACTCGGGGCCCAGCGCCATCAGTTCGCCCCAGCCCACCGGGCGGGTGCTCACGCGCAGGCGGTAGGCGGGCTGCAGGCGCAGGGTGGCGCGGGTCACCACACCCAGCGCCCCCAGCGACAGCGCCGCCGCCCCGAAGTGCGGGTCGCCGGGACGCAGGCGGCGCAGCTCGCCCTGACCGTCTACCAGTTCCAGCTCGGTCACGGCGGCCCCCAGGCGGGGGCTGGCCAGCCCGGTGGCGTGGGCGCCGGTCGCCAGCGCCCCACCCAGCGTCTGCGCGGCGTGCCCGCCCAGTCCTGGCACGCTCAGCCCACGCGAGTCCAGCGCAGCAGCCAGCTCGCCCAACGGGGTGCCGGCCCAGACGGTCACCGTGCCGGCCGCTTCATTCAGCTCGGCTACCCCGCGCATGCCCTGCAGGCTCAGCATGACTTCCTGTCCCACTGCGAGGGGGCTGAGCGCCGTTCCTGCTCCGACCGGCCGCACCCGCAGGCCAGCCTCAGCGGCGTGGGCAATGGACTGCGCGGTTTCCTGCGGGGTTCTGGGCGCGGCCCACACCTGCGGGCTGGCCTGCGCAGTGCGGCCGCGGTTCTGCCAGGCGGGCGGGGCGGCAGTCTGCCACAGCAGCGGGGTGCCGGAAGAAGAGAGGTCAGTCACGTCGGTTCCCACCATACCGCTGCAGCGCGGCGCGGCCATGAGGCGCGGCCGCCGGGAGCGTTAAACTGGCCTATGAACCGCGAACAAGCCTACGCGCTGATGCTGGAGCACACGCCCAGCGAGTCGTTGCAGCGCCACATGCTGAATGTCGAAGCCGCCATGCGCTGGTACGCCCGCCACTGGGGCGAGGACGAGGAGCTGTACGCCGTCGCTGGATTGCTGCACGACTTCGACTACGAACAGCACCCGGAGGAGCACCCCACCTGGGGCGTCCGCTACCTGCGCGAGCATACCGACACCCCTGAAGTCGTGCTGGACGCCATTATGGGCCACGCCGCCTACACGGGAACCCCCCGCGAAAGCCGCCTGTCCAAGACCCTTTTCGCGGTGGACGAGCTGACCGGGCTGATTCAAGCGGCAGTCCTGATTCGCCCCGACAAGGACATCCGGCAGCTGGAGCTGAAGAGCGTGAAAAAGCGTTTCAAAACCCCGTCTTTCGCAGCGGGCGTGAACCGCGAGGAAGTGGAGCAGGGAGCCGCCGACCTCGGCGTGCCGCTGGAAGAACACATGGCGAATGTGCTGCAGGCCATGCAGGAGGCGCAGGCATGAGGCGGGCGCTGCTGGCGGCACTGGCCCTGGCCTGTGCCCAGACTTGGGCGGGAGCCCAGGCGGCGGCCCCTGTCCAGCCGGCAGCGTCTGCTGGAGCCGCGCAGGCCATTCCCCTCCCCCGCTGGACGCTGGACACGCCGCTGCAGTGGCAGCGCTCCGGCCGGGTGGGCGAGCCGGTAGACGTGCAGCTGCGCTTCGCGGCCGCGCCGGAAGTCACTGTGACTTTCCCCTGCACGCTCAGCGAGCCGCCCAGCGTGAAAGTGACCCGCCTGCGTGAAGGCGGCGAAGACGAGCCGCTGTGGCTGACGCTCAGGCCCGTGTGGGACGCCCCCACGTGCCGGGATAACGTGCTGGTGGTGCCGGGCGGCCTGCGAGGCCAGTACCGCGCCGAGCTGTACGGCCTGCCGGCAGGCAGCTACCGGCTGGACGGCTTCTGGTTCGGCGGCCGGGTGGGCGACACCCTGGGGGCACCGGGGCAGCTGCTGCGGCTGGAGTAACGGGGCCTCATCTTCCGTCAGGCGGGCCGCCCTAGCCTGAGCCATGTACAAAACCCTGCCCCTGCTCACGCTGCTGCTGTGCGCCTCCGCCTCTGCCCAACTTCGGGCTGATATTCAGAAAGATACGCCTGTTGGTCAGGCCACCATGCGGGTCTACGGCGGCGAACAGTTGCTGTTCCAGGCGACGACACCGGGGCTGAACGCGGTGACGGAAAGCAAGTTCAGCCCGGATGGGAAATGGCTGCTGAACATCGCAGACGGGAGCGGCTACGTGCAGCTCTGGGACGTGGAGAAGGGAGAGCGGGTGAAGACTTTCCTGAGCCAGTCCTCCCGCATTTTCGGGGCTGATTTCACGCCTGATGGTCAGCGATTGTTGCTGGATTTCAGCGGCTCGAAGGGAATGGCAGACTCACGCCGACCGGGCTACCTCTCGCCAACGCTCTGGAATCTGGCGACGCTGGAACGCATAGCCTTTGTCTACAACGACAAGCGCGAGAGCTTTTACGATGGCAAGGTCACTTTCAGTACAAATGGTGAACGTATGGCCTTTATCCGGCAATCCAGCCATTCTTACGGCCCTGTCTCCGTCTGGAACGCCAAAACCGGCGCGCATATCGCCACCATCTCCCGCCTGCCTTACCCGCAGGGCGCAGCCCAGACGGGCGGGGCCGGGAGCGTAGACGCCCGCCTCTCGCCTGACGGGAGCCGTGTGCTGGTGCAGTACGTGGACGGCAGACTGGCCGAATATGACGCGAACACGGGCACGTTGCTGAAAATGCGCGGCAAAGTGGCGGAGGCCGAGGCGAAAGCTCAGTTGGAACGGTTCACCCAGAGCGGGAAGTAAACTGATAGAAACGGGCTACCCCCTCAACTGGTTCGTGTTTTATTTCGTGCTGGGGCTGCTGCTGGGGCAATTTGCTATTTGGGACTGGAAATGGGCGGCGGTGTGCGGGGTGGCGAATGCTTTGGCAATGGCTTTCGTGATGCCCAAGCTAAGCTTGCCAATAACCTACCCAGCTATTCACTTTGCACTGCTAGGTGTGGGCCTGCTGGTGCTGTGGGGCAGTTCTAGAGCATCTGACCTCAGTACCTGACAGGTTGCCTTTTAGCCCCTCCTAGCGCGGGAAATGGAGTCCTCAAGAGAGCCAGAAAGAGCCTGAATTTCTCCCCGCCCCATCGCAGCGCACGGCTCAGCTCCTCATATCCGTACCTCGCCCTGCTTTCCGCAGGGCGACCATGTTTTTTGACACGTATGGGCCTTGCTGTGGCTCGCCATTCACCCACGCGCAGCATCCAGGTCAAGGCCGGGGTCAGCAGACCAAACAAATTCCCTACCCGCTCCGGGTTGGTCATGTGGGTCTGCTCCAGATTCAAGCCTCTGGATTTCATGGCAGAGAAGGTGGTTTCGATGGCCCAGCGCTGCCTGTAGACCTCCAATGTGTCCCAAACAGATAAATCTGAAGCGATGATGACCCGCTCTCCCTCTGGGGAGAGCGTCGCGACCACGCGCATCCAGCTGCCCTGAACCCAGGCCTTTTCGAACAAGGTACGTGTCTGGCCGGGTGTCAATTCGGCGAAGCAGTCACGAGCATATTCACCGTCTAACACGGTATTGGCCCGAATACAGATACATCTTTTGATCCCGCTGCGCCGCAAAAACGTGAACCACTCCTGACCGAGAAACTCTCTATCCGCGATCAGCACCGTCCACCTGCGTGCGGGGATGCGTCCCAGCAGCTGACCCACCAACATCATGCGTGCCCTGGATTCACTGTTGCCACCATGCTTCAGTTCCTTCCAAGCGAGGGGAAGGGTGACATTGCCCAGCACCACGCCGATGACCAGCAGGTTGAGATGAGACTGGCCGTGCTTCCAGTTGGTGCGGTCCATGATCAGGGTCAGTTTTCCCTCAGGCAGCAGTGGCAGCAGGACATCCTGGATGTCCTGCTGTGTCAGGCCAGCACCATGCAGCACACGGGCCACCATGCGCGTGATGGACGGTGTCGTTGCAGCACGGTCAATATGGAGTGCAATCTTGCGGTGGAGAGTGGACTCTGCCTGCAAGATGCCGAACAGGACTTCTGCAACGCAGCGCAGACGGTCCATACGGTGGTGTGGGAGACGCTCTTTCAGGTAGGTCACGAATGTGTCAACATTCGTCAGGGCGGCTTGGTTCGGTTTCACACCTCCATAAGCCGCCCTGCTTCATATTTTTCTGCGATCCAGACAACGTTTCCTTCAACCTGTCAGGTACTGAGGCATCTGACATAAGAATGGCGTGTTTTCGCCATTCGTTGTCCGATTCGCAAAGCTGTGAAGCAGAGCGAAGCGAGTGGATTTAGAAAGAACACCCAGCAGAATGGAGGTACCCCAGGAAAAGCGCCTGGGGTACCGTAATTCTGTCAAATGCTCTAGGCTGCTGCCTTTGCCTGCGCGGGTGGGGGCGGCTTTGGTGGTTACGCCGCTCATATCGTGGGCGGTAGCTGTGGCAGGATTTCTAGCTTTCCTGATTATTGCTGCCTCCGCCTTAGCCAAAAGCTGCTGCGCCGCTTGCCACAACGCGGGAAACTCACTCAGGCCTGACGCTTGAAGTAGTGGTAGAGCGTCCAAGAACCGGTATAGGTCCAGCCTGCTTGCTCCAGCTCCTGCCGGACGGCGGCAGACAGCAGCCCCTCTGTCCGGCAGTAGTTCCAGACCGTGCGGGCACCGGCCACCTCAGGTCTGCGGAAATTCAGGACCAGTGGTCCGAAACTGATGAGCTCCCAGCCTTCGCGGCCCATCTGTTCGAGGGTAGAAATTTCGTTGAAAGCCGTGGCGAGGCGGTCCTGGTATTCCCAGGCCGTGCCGGTCAGGGCAACGCGTTCTTCTGCAGTCACCATAAATATTTCCTCCAGTGGAAGGTCAAAAAGCCATGAGAGGCGGAAGGCCAGCAGCAGACTGGGGTCATTCCGACCAGTCTCGAAGTTGTTGACGGTCTGCCGGGAGACACCGAGGTGTCCCGCCAAGTCAGCCTGCGACCAGCCCCGTGCAGTACGGAGTTCTTTGAGCTTATTGCGAATAGTTGGTCCTCCCTGTCGACTCCTACAACATAGGCGCACTTCACCGGTTTGTCAAATATTTTTTACATGGCAAACTTTCTAAACACTTCGGTCCTGTTGGCAGGTGCTCCTGCCGCATCAGGCCGTAGGCTGTACGCGGACGGAACGAGTGATGTCGAATAGCTTGACTGTGCGGCTACTCGCGCCCCTTCGCCCGCACGCCCTTGGTCGCAGGCTGCTTGCGCACCCACTTCACGAACTTCTGCACCTGCTCGTCGGCCTGAAGCGCTTCCAGCGTGTTGAGCCGCGTCGCCAGCTCGTTGATGGAAAACGTGCTGTGCAGATACTGCTGGCAGGCCGGGCACAGGCCCACGGTGGGCAGGTCCTGCGGTTTGATGCCCTTACGCTTGCCGGCAATGATGGGAATCAGGTGATGTTGCACCAATTCGGGAACCTCGCGCTCGCAGAGGGCACAGGTAAGAGCCGCGGCCTCAGACGAGGGGGCTTCGGGCCAGGTGGAAAAGGAGTTACGGCGGGCCATGTGCCGAGGGTAGTGCATCGCCGGCAAAAAGGGACGCTTCCCAGTGCAGGAAACGTCCCTTCAGGTGATGAGGCGGGAAGCAGGTGAGAGGTCATCCGGAAAATGGGGATGAGCTCCAAGCGAGTCTGCGTCTACTCGCTCTGCCCGCATCACATCGCGGAGGTGTACCCACCCCTGCGATGTTCCGGACAGCCTCTAGTCTGCGGCCTGCTCGCCCGCTTCAGCGGCAAACACTTCAATCACCCCGGCTGCACCCATGCCACCGCCGATGCACATGGTAATCAGGGCCTTGCCGCCGCCGCGCCGGCGCAGCTCGTAAATGGCGCTGGTGGTCAGCTTGGCCCCGGAGCAGCCGAGCGGGTGACCCAGCGCAATCGCGCCGCCGTTCACGTTCAACTTGCTTTCGTCAATGCCCAGTTCGCGGACCACAGCCAGAGACTGAGCCGCAAACGCTTCGTTCAGCTCGATCAGGTCAATGTCGTCCAGACTCAGGCCAGTCTGCTTCAGCACTTTGGGCACCGCGGCCACCGGGCCGATGCCCATGATTTCGGGGTCCACGCCCGCTACCGCAAAGCCCAGGAATTTGGCGAGCGGCTTCACGCCCAGTTCTTCTACCTTGTCACCGCTCATGACCACCACAGCGGCGGCTCCATCGGAAAAGGGGCTGGAGTTGGCCGGGGTCACGCTGCCGCCCAGCTTGAAGGCCGATTTGAGCTTGCCCATCGCTTCCAGGCTGGCGTCATCACGAATCAGTTCGTCGGTGTCGAACTGCACCGTTTCGGACTTGAGCTTGGTGCCCTTCAGAGTATCTACCTGCACCGGCACGGGCACGATTTCGTCCTTGAACTTTCCAGCGTCACGCGCCGCTTTGGCCTTCTGGTGGCTGGCGAGGGCGAACTTGTCCTGGTCTTCGCGGCTCACGCCGTATTTCTCGGCCACGTTCTCGGCGGTCATGCCCATGCCCACGTACGCACCGGGGCGGGTGTCCACCAGGTCGGGGTTGGGGCTGGGGTTGTGGCCGCTCATGGGCACCATGCTCATGCTTTCCACGCCGCCGGCCAGCATCACGTCGGCCTGCCCGGTCTGCACTGCCGCCGCCGCCATAGCGATGGTTTGCAGGCCGCTGGAGCAAAAACGGTTCACGGTCACGCCGCCCACGCTGTCGGGCATCCCCGCCCGCAGCGCGGCCAGGCGGGCCACATTCAGGCCCTGCTCGGCTTCGGGAATCGCGCAGCCGAGATACACATCTTCGACCTCGCTGGCCTCGATGCCTGCACGGCTGACAGCTTCTTTCAGCACCAGCGCGGCCAGGTCGTCGGGTCGGGTGTTGCGGAGGGTGCCTTTCACGCCACGTCCTACGGGCGTGCGGACGGCGGAAACGATGTATGCGTCTTTCATTGAAAATCTCCTCGGGAGAAAAGAAAAGAGGGAAAGGTCAAGCGAGTCTAGGAGTTCGGGAGTCGGGCGACTCAGGGCCGCATCACTTAAAGCTGGTCTCTTCGAGACTCGGTCACCCGCCGGATAAACGCTTCCAGCGCCGCCTCATACCGCTCTGGGTCAATGTTCCAGCAGCGGATGTGGCGTGCGCCCTCCACGGTGTGGAACTCCACCAGGTCGGGGCGGGCTTCGGCCAGTGCCTTTGCCTGCCAGTACGGAATGGTCTTGTCGCTGGGGCTGTGAAACAGCAGAATCGGCACGCCAAAGCGGGGCGCGGCGGCCAACTGGTCTACCGTGTCGAAATTCTGCCCGCTGCGGCGGGTGACCAGCCGCTCAATCATGCGGCCCACCGGCTTGGCGATGAACTGCGGTAGCCCTCCCCGGCGGGCCTGACGGCGAATCACGTCGCGCCATTCCAGCGCAGGGCTGTCGAGCACCACGCCGCGCACGGGCAGGGGCAGCGGCTCGAAGCTGGGCCGCAGGGCACTCAGGGCAATGTTGCCGCCCATGGAGTACCCCATCAGCACCGCCTGCTGGTAGCCCTGGCCGCGCGCCCACTCCAGTGCCGAGAGCACGTCTTCAGCCTCCACGTCGCCCAGGGTCATGTGACCTTTGCCTACGCGGGGCGCCCCGAAAGCGTTGCGGAAGGTGACGTACAGCTGCGCCGCCCCCGTCCGTTCCAGCGAACGAAGCACCCGCAGCCCCTGCGAACGCTGCCCCCCATGACCATGAATCTGAATCACGATGAGGTCGCGCTCGCCGGTCACGCTGGGTACATGCCACGCGGGCATATCGCCCACGTCGGTGCGCACCACCACGTTCTCGTAGTTCGCGTCCAGCTGGGCCGGGGTGCCGTTGTACACGAAACTGGACACCCAGGCAATCCAGCCGGGCTGGATGACACCGCGTTCCTCCAGCACCGGGCGTTCCACATAGGGGCCGCGCCGCTCCACATGCCCAATCACGGCGTGGCCCCTCACCGGGTTCAGCGGCACCACGCCCAGCACGTCACGGCTGAGGCTTTCGGGGACCGGCGGCAGCAGCAGCCGGTCCCCGCTGCGGCCCACCACCAGAAAGCTCCCCTTGACCCAGCGCGACTTGGAGCGCAGCAGCACCTCCGCACCCACCAGTGCACCCACGGCAATGGCGGCGACGTAGGCGGCGGCGGCAAGGGCGACCGTGCGGGGCAGGTGTTTGGGGGTGAAGTGCTGCCGGAAGTTCATGAGGTCCTCGGAGGGGAAAGGGGCGGGGTGGGGGGCGGAGAGCCAGCTCAGTTACGCAGCGGCTTGCCGGTCTTGAGCATGTGCCCGATGCGCTGCTGGGTGCCCTTCTTGCCGGCCAGGGTCAGGAAGGCTTCGCGCTCCAGGTCCAGCAGGTGCTGCTCGGACACCTTCTGGCCGCGGGTGCGGCCCACGCCGCCGCTCAGCACGCGGGCCAGCTGCTCGGACACCACCACGTCGTAGTCGGTGATGTAACCGGCCTGACGCATGCCGTACACCGCGCTCTTCACGGCAGCCACGGCATCCTCGCCCATCACGGGGATGTCCTGGCGCATCTGCGGCTGCACGTAGCCGGGGGCCAGGGCCAGCACGTGGCGCTTGGCTTCCTCGATGCGGAGGTTGGGGTTCATCACCACGGTGTCGCTGTCACGCAGCAGGCCCAGTTCCTTCGCTTCCAGCGCACTGGTGCTCACCTTGGCAGTGCCAATCAGCTCGAAGGCACGCTGCACGGCCGGCAGCAGGGGCTGGCCCGGTTGCAGCCGGTCAGTAAAGCGCAGCAGCATTTCCTTGGTGCCGCCGCCGCCAGGAATCAGGCCCACGCCCACTTCCACCAGGCCCATGTACAGCTCGGCGCTGGCGGTGACATGGTCGCCATGCAGGGTGAACTCGCAGCCGCCGCCCAGCGCCAGGTTGTGCGGAGCCACCACACAGGGGTGCGGGCTGAAGCGCAGGCTGGTGGTGGTGTTCTGGAACTCGCGGATGGTGGCGTCCATCTCGTCCCAGTCGTCGTCCTGAGCCATGCTGAGAATGGCAGGCAGGTTGGCTCCGGCGCTGAAGTTCTCGCCCTGGTTCGCCACGACCAGGCCGGCGTACCCGAGGGCCTGCACCTGCTTGTGGGCTTCCTGCACCATCCGCAGCTGGTCCTCGCCCAGGGCGTTCATCTTGGCGTGCCACTCCACCAGCAGCACCCCGTCACCGATATCCACGATGCTGGCACCGGCTTTTTTCTTGATGACCTTGGTGGCGTCCTTTTTCAGGTCGGTCAGAATCAGGTAGGGGGCTTCGTAGGGGGTCTTGTCGCCCGCTGGAGTGACGATTTCGCCCTCGCCATAGAAGCTCTCGGCGCCCGAGTCCTTCATCCGTTGCAGCAGCGGGGGCAGGCTCAGGCCGGCGGCCTCGATGTTGCCGATCACGCGCTGCACGCCCAGCAGCTCCATCGTCTCAAAGGGGCCAACCTCCCAGCCGAAGCCCCACTTCATGGCATTGTCGATGTCGGCCAGGTTGCCCGACACGTAGCCGGCCATCTTGGCGGCGTACCAGAACGAATCGTTCAGGCTGGCACGCATAAAGTCGCCCTCGGGGCCTTCGGCGGTGTACAGCCCTTCCAGGCGCTCGGCCAGCGGCTTGCCCTTGAGCGCTTCGGCCAGCTTGCTCTTGGCCTTGCCTTCGCCGGTGTACTCGCCAGTGGCGACATCCAGCGCAGTGATCACGGTCTTGCCGTTTTCGTCCTTGCCCTTTTTGAAGAACCCCGAGCCGGACTTGTCGCCCAGGATGCCCTTGCCCACCATGTCGTGGAAGAACTGCGGCAGGGTAAAGTCCTCGTCGTCGCCGCTGTATTTCTGCAGGTCGGCGGCCACATGGCTGATGATGTCCAGACCGCTGAGGTCGGCGGTGCGGAAAGTGGCGGACTTGGCGCGGCCGGCCACCGGGCCGGTGATGGCGTCCACCTGCGCAGGGGTCAGGCCGGCGTCCTGCATATGCTTCATGGCACGCACGATGCCGTACACGCCGATGCGGTTGGCCACAAAGCCCGGCACGTCGTTGGCGACCACGATGCCCTTGCCCAGCACGCTGCGGCCAAATTCGCTCAGTGCGGCGGTCACTTCAGGGCGGGTCTTCTCGGTCGGAATCAGCTCCAGCAGGTGCAGGTAGCGCGGCGGGTTGAAAAAGTGAGCGCCGATAAAGCGGCTCTGGAAGTCCTCGCTGCGGCCTTCAATCTGCATCTGCATGGGAATGCCGCTGGAGTTGCTGGAGATGATGGCCGTCTTTTTGGCGGCAGCTTCTACCTTGGCCCACAGCTCCTGCTTGACTTCCAGCTTTTCCAGGACCGCTTCAATCACCCAGTCGCAGTCCCCGATGTCTTTCAGGTTGTCTTCCAGGTTGCCGGGAGTGATCAGCGCGGCGCGGCTTCCCAACATGAACGCGGCGGGGCGGGCCTTCAGCGCCTTTTCGATGCCGGCCTTGGCCAGGAAGTTGCGGTCTTCCTTGTCGGGGAGCACGATGTCCAGCAGGCGCACGGGAATCCCGGCATTGGCCAGGTGGGCGGCGATGGCCGCGCCCATCACGCCCGCGCCGATGACGGCCACTTTGCGGATGGGGGGCAGGGGGGGATGTTGACGGTCTTGCATGGAACCTCCTGACGCCAGGGGCGCCGAAACGAGAGACGGAATTTTGGACTCGGTCTAAAGAGTAGAGGATGAAAGGGATGAATGTCCATGCACAGGCTACTCTTTGGCGGCCCCCAGAGTCAGCCTGCTTTACCCAGTCTGGCCCCGCCCGCCGGGGCAGCGCACCTGGCGCGTCTGCACCTCTCCCCCGCCCCGCTAGAGATGCCTGGCGGAGCACCGCCGAGCACTGGCAACGCTGACCGCCCAAAGCTTGGGCGCCGGCCCCCGGCAGCTTGACCGCGCATGGCAGCTGCCGGCAGCAGGGCACAGGAAACGGCGGAGCGAGCGGGGAAATGGCGGGGGGCAGCGCACGCCATACTGAGACCATGCGCCGCTTGCTGCTCCCTTCCCTGCTGGCCCTGCTGCCGCTGCTGAGCGGCTGCATGTTCACGGTGCCGCCCCGAGACAATGCCCAGTGGACCACCACCACACACGGCGTGACGGTCCACTGGCGTCTGGTCACTCCAGGGTCGCTGGGCGGCCTGACCAGCAGCCTGGGCCACCGCCCCGGCGACCTGACCACCCCGCGCTACGCCGGCACGGCACTGGTTCAGGTGGCCGCTCACGAGTTCGGGCACTGCGCGGCGGGCCGGTACATCAAGGTGAGCCCGAATACGCAGGGGCTGGACACCTACAATTCGCAGTTGTTCGAGCGCTACGCCGAGCATTATGCCCAGCTGTACCTGCGCGAGTGCGGCGATTCGCTGCGCCCGCTGGGCTGGTACGACCTGAGCGCCCCCACCTGCCGCGAAGCCCCCGACCCACGCCGGCTGCAGCTGTAGGCGCCCCGCTTGCCGCGTGGGCAGCCACTGGTGGCATACTGCTGTGCCATGACAGCCGACTCCGGTACCCTGATCCTGATTCGCCACGGCCAGACCGCCCTCAACGCACAGGGCCGCTTTCAGGGGCAGACCGACACCCCGCTGGACGCCACCGGCCGCGCCCAGGTGCAGGCCACCGCACAGCGGCTCCGCGCCGAGGGCGTCCGTTCCCCCCTGATTCTCAGCAGCGACCTGCCCCGCGCCGTACAGACTGCCCAGGCCGTGCAGGCAGAGGTGGGCGGCCAGCTGGAGACATCGCCGGCCCTGCGTGAAATTGCCTTCGGCGACTGGGATGGCAGGAGCATCACCGAGATAGAAGCGCAGTTCCCGGACGACTACCTGCGCTTCCGGGGCGGCGACCCCAGCTTCCTGTGCCCCGGCGGCGAGTGCGGCACCGATGTGGTGAACCGGGCCTCCCGCTTCGTGGAGGGCCACCTCCCCGGCCCCGGCCAGACGGTGGCCGTGGTGGCCCACCAGCTCACCATCTTTGCGCTGCTCACCCGGTTGCTGAACGAGGACTACCAGACGGTGTGGCCCACCCACCGCTTCAACCACGCCAACGCCGCTTTCTCACGCCTGACGTATCAGAATGGCGCAGTCGTGTCTGCCGAACTGGGCATCAAAGACCACCTCGCCGGCGCCGGGGGCCTTTAGCCCTCCTGCAGCCCCGTGTCCCGGCTTGGCTCCGTGCCTTGGCTTTGCTCTGTGCCCCGGCTCAGCCCCTCCAGCACCCCCCGCACGTCGGCCGGTTGCCAGCCGTCGGGCTTGAGCAGCTTGCCGTCGGCCCGTAGAGGACCGCCCACCTTGCGCAGATTCGCCTGGTGGACTGCCGCGAAGGTGGCGTCCGGGTCAATGCCCAGTTGCACCAGCGTGCCGTAGGTCACGTACAGCAGATCAGTCAGCTCGTGGGCCAGCCGGTGCAACTCGGCGGGCGGGTCTGCCTGGGCCTCGCCGGCCGCCAGGCGGGCCTGGAGCAGGTCCAGTTCTTCTTGCACCTCGGCCCATTCCTCGTCCAGCAGGGTGCGGCGAATTCTCAGCAGATCTGCGGACGGAAGCGCCGGGCGGGTCGGTGCCGGCTCACCGATGGCCTGGTGAAAGCTGCGCAGGGCGCGGGTGTAGTCCAGTGGCCCGGCGCAGCGGTCCAGCCTGGCGGGGTCCACCGGTACATCTGTCGGTGCAGCAGGAGAGGCAGGGTCACACACCCCCAGAATCTAGCGCCGAATCCCAGGAGCCGGCCGCCCCAGGTGGGAAGCATAAAAAAAGAGCTTCCCAGGTGGGAAACTCTTTTGCGGCAGCGAGCAGCGGGAATCGAACCCACCGGCAGCCGGTCCTGGCTCGCTCGTACGTCCGTTTTGTGGCCTGCAGGGCAGGCGAGGTGGACGTCTCCCTCAGAGCTGGCCCGCGCAATCTTCCGGAAAGATGAATTCAGCTGCGGGGCTCAGGCTAGCGGGACCCTGTCGAGTCCCTGGGTTCTTACACAACCTAGAGCAGTATCTCTACCCATCCTGACAGGAGTATGAAGCGCGGAATCATTAAAGCTTGAGCAATCAGAGAACACGTATTTTCTCTCAGGCTGGAGCCGCTCTGGACAAAGTCCTGACATTTGCAGAGTAGAGCGCAGCGTCTCTCCTGCGGCCCCTTTCCTTCTTGCATGTCAGGGTTGACTCCGGGCCGCCTCGCCGGCCCACCACCCTACCCCTGGCCGGCAGCGAAACGGCCCGGACCTATAAAGTTGCAGCCGCGTGGTATACGGCATTTTGCACGCTAGGCTGGCTGGCATGAACATCAATATTCTCGGTATTCCCATGGACCTGGGAGCCGGCCGCCGTGGCGTGGATATGGGCCCTTCGGCTCTGCGCAACGCCCGCTTGGCCCAGCGACTGTGCGAACTCGGCCATGAGGTCCGCGACCTGGGGGACGTGCCCGTGGCGCTGCCCGAAAGCGTGGACAAGTTCTCGGGCAGTGGCCTGGACTTTCTGGGTCCCATTCTGGACGCCAGCCGCGCCACGGTAGAGCGCCTGCGGGAGCTGCCGGACGACGTCTTTCCCATTACCATCGGCGGCGACCACTCTATCGCCATGGGGACCGTGGCCGGCAACGCCCTGCGCGGCGGTGGCCTGGGCCGGCGCATGGGCCTGATTTGGGTGGATGCCCATACCGACTTCAACACCCCCGACATCAGCCCCAGCGGCAACATTCACGGCATGCCGGTCGCGCAGCTGTGCGGCCTGGGCGACCCGCAGCTGGCTGCACTGGCCGGCGACTGGCGGCTGAACCCCCGCGACATCGTGATGATCGGCATCCGCTCGGTGGACCCCAAGGAAGCCGCCCTGGTGCGCGAGCACGGCGTGCGTATCTACACCATGAAGGACGTGGACCAGCTGGGCATCAGCCGCATTTTCGATGAAACCATGGAGTACCTCTCGGACGTGGAGCGCCTGCACGTCTCCTACGACGCCGACGCCCTGGACCCCAGCGTGACCCCCGGCACCGGCACCACGGTGCCCGGCGGCCTGAGCTACCGCGAAGGCCACCTGCTGATGGAACTGCTGTGCGAGTCCGGCCGCGTGACCAGCATGGACATCGTGGAAGTGAATCCCACGCTGGACGTGGGCAACAAGACGGCCGAGGTGATGGTGGAAATGGCCGCCAGCCTGATGGGCCTGCGAATCATGTAAAGCGGGGAGCAGGCAGAAAGCGGCGACCGCAGAAGGAAAGTGCGGTCGCCGCTTTCCGCTTTTTCACACTTTCAGCCTCCCACTCTGCGCCCCTACAATGGACCCTATGACGCGTAAAGGCACCCCCGACACCGTACAGCTGGCTGTGATTCAGATGCATATGACCGACCAGCTGGAAGACAATCTTGCCCGCGCCGAGGGGCATGTGCGTGCCGCCGCCGCCGCCGGCGCCCAGGTGATTCTGCTGCCCGAGCTGTTCGAGAACCTGTACTTCTGCCAGGCCGAGCGGGAGGACTACTTCGGCCTGGCGCACCCGCTGGAGGACCATCCCTTCATTCCCCGTTTCCAGGCGCTGGCAAAGGAACTGGGCGTGGTGCTGCCGGTCAGTTACTTTGAGGCGTCGGGGCAGGCGTACTACAACTCGCTGGTCTGCATAGATGCGGACGGCGAAGTGCTCGGCAACTACCGCAAGACCCACATCCCCGACGGCCCCGGCTACGAGGAAAAATACTACTTCAACCCCGGCGACACCGGCTTCCGGGTCTGGGACACCCGCTTCGGGCGCGTAGGCGTGGGCATCTGCTGGGACCAGTGGTATCCCGAAACCGCCCGCGCCATGATGCTGCTGGGCGCCGATTTCCTGCTGTACCCCACGGCCATCGGCAGTGAACCGGCCGAGGTGGAAAGCCCCAACAGCTACCAGATGTGGCAGCGGGCCATGCAGGGCCACGCGGTGAGCAACTCGGCGTATGTGGGGTCGTGCAACCGTGTGGGCCGTGAAGTGGTGGACGGCGCCGAGCAGACCTATTACGGTCACTCGTTCCTGGCCGACTACACCGGCGCCATCGTTGCCGAACTAGGCGAGGAGGAAGAGGGCTTTTTGCTGCAGACCCTGGACCTGGCCGAGTCGCGGCGGTTCCGCGCAGGCATGGGCTTTTTCCGTGACCGCCGCCCGGAGCTGTACGGGCCGCTGCTGACGCTGGACGGTCAGACCCGCCGGGGCTAGGCTTCAGCCCCACTTATCTCCGCTCCCGGCCAAGCCGGTCCACAGGGCCCCCTTCCAACCATGGAGCGGGGCCTGTTTGTAGGGCGGGCGGCCAACAGAGAGAAGAGTTACAATCCTGACATCTCTGTGAATAATTGAGACATGTCTTACTCTATGACCCAATTGCAACAGTCTGCCGGCCGGCTCAGTGGCTGGCTGGGCGTCTGGCGCATCCTTTATCTGCTTTTTGGCGGTATCGCCCTGCTGAGCCTGCTGGCAGCGCTGCTCTATGGGCTTACCGGGGAGATTTCCGAGGGTACGTCCGCACGCGAACTGACCTGGTTGCTGAGCTTGCCGGCACTCCTGGTCGCCCTGAGCCTGTGGGCGTACTGGAGCCTGCTGAGCTGGGGCAAGGAGTGGGTGGACCGCTCAGCCCAGTTGGCCCTGCACGGGGGCGACGCGGGGCGACTGCAGGAGCTGGACCGCACCCTAGGCAAGTGGATTACGGCGATCGTCTGGGCCAACATCGCCTTTTACCTTTTGGGGGCACTGGGCGTCTGGGCTGCGGGCCAGTTCGTCTCTGGCGGCTTCCCAGCCGAAGCCCTGGTCGCCTTCGCCCTCATTCTGGCGGTTCTGCTGGGCACGCTGCTGGTAGGCATCTATTTTCCTTACACGGCTCTGCGCCGTTTCCTGGCAGCGGCCACAGGGCGGCTGAGTGGTCAGGGGCAGCTCCTGAAGGCAGACGCCGACCGCCTGAACACCTGGTGCACCGTGTTGATTGTTCTGCAGGTGCTGTATCTGCTGCTCACCCTGCTGGGCGGCGTGACGGACGCGGACTCCGGTGGCCTGCTGGGGAATCTGTTCGCCCTGTTGTTGCTGACCGGCATCAGCCTGCTGTACATCCTGCCGCTGCTGGCCGCCGGGCACTACGCCCGCACTCTGGCAGCCACACTGGACCAGCAAATAAACAGCGGACCAGGCGCGGCCACCCTGCCCAACTACAGTCAGATGGGCCGCTTGGCCGATGAAGGCATGGCCGGTGGGCCCCTGGACCCCCGCTGAACGGAGCCGCTTCCAGCTTGGGGCGTTGCCAGGTCAGGTCACGACTCAGCACAGACAAGCAAGACAGACAAGCAACCCAGATGAGCAGCGCAGGCAAGTGGCCTGGAGTCCAGGCCACATCGCCGCCGGGCAAAGACACGGGGGGTCAGTGCAGCTCGGCGATCGCCTCAATCTCGACCAGGGCGTCCTTGGGCAGCCGGGCCACCTGCACCAGCGAGCGTGCCGGGAAGGGCGGCTGGAAGTAGCCCGAGTACACCTCGTTGATATCGGCAAAGTCGTCCATGTTCGCCACGAAAATGGTGGTCTTGACCACCCGGTCGTAGTCGGTGCCAGCGGCACGCAGCACAGCGCCGAGGTTGTCCATGGCCTGCTTGGCCTGGGCGCGGGCGTCACCGCCGGCCCACTCGCCGCTGGGCAGCAGCGCCAGCTGACCACTGGTAATCACCAGATTGCCGAAGCTGACGCCCTGGCTGTAAGCACCGATAGCAGGGGCCGCCTGTTCCGTCTTGACTTGCTGTTTCATGCCCTCAATCTAGCCGAGGAGGTGGCGTCCCGAACAGCTGCTCTCCCAGACAGACACGGTGTTGCCGTTCCCTCAGGTATTGAGCCGCCCTGTCTCGGTCCAGGGGTCGTGGCCCGGCTGAGCCAGCGTGACCCGGGCTTCCGGGCGCAACACCGCTTCATGCGGAGACTGCCAATGTCGCCTGTACAGCAGCAACAGGCCCAGCAGGCCAGCACCCACCAGGGCAGTGTGTAGCCGGTACATCGGCAACAGGGCCATCGTCAGCAGTACCAGATACACCGCTCCCAGCAGCAGGTAGGTCAGCGGTGAACCCTGCTGCGCTTCCCTGAGCAGCTGCTCGGCATAGACCGGCCCTTCCCGGCGGCGAACCAGGGGCCGGGGCGGCGGCCCGCCAGGATTCAGTACGTCCACCACAGCCACCGAGATATTGTCCGGCCCCCCCGCCTGATTGGCCAGGTCAATCAGGGTGCGGGTCAACTGCTGGGGCGTACGGGGCAGGCTCAGCACGGTCAGGAGCTTCTGCTCGCTTACTGGGCCATACAGGCCGTCGGTGCACAGCAGCAGGCGGTCACCAGCTTCAAGCGGGATATTCAGCAATTCCAAGCGGACCTGGTCCTCACCGCCCAGCGCGTTGCTCACCACATTGCGCCAGCGGTGGGTGCGCGCCTGTTCAGGGGTGAGTTCGCCGGCCCGCAGCTGGTCCGCCACCCAGGAATGGTCGTCGGTCAGCCGGAACAGGGCGTCGCCGCGCATCAGGTAAGCCCGTGAGTCTCCGACGTGGGCCAGGTACAGCGCGCCGCGGCTCACGACGGCCGCCAGCAGCGTGGTGCCCATGCCGCTCAGCTCGCCTACCGCCCGGCGGTATACCGCCTGATTGGCACTTTCGGCGGCGTAGATCATCCGCTGGGGCAAGGGCCCGCGCTGACGCCCCAGCACGCGGGCGAACGCTTCCAGCGCCAGCTGGGCTGCCAGCTCGCCGGCGGCGTGGCCGCCCATGCCGTCCGCCACGGCAAACAGCTGGGCCCCAGGAACTTCGGCTGCCATGACCGCATCCTGATTCACCGAGCCACGGCGCTGCACACCGATATCGGTCAAGCAGGCCGCCCGTAGCTCGGTCCCGCCGGCGCTGCGGGTACCGAGACCGGGTCTAAACAACGGCCCCCCACCACCTGCGTGCCGACCAGGTGTGAGGACCGTTGTAGAGAGGAGAAGCGGACACCATCGTGAGACTCCGTTACGTGGAAAGGAGGCGGGGGCCAGTGACCCAGAGTTCAGGAAGTTGGTGCGCTTTGGGCGCCGAGGGGCCAGATGAGAAGCGGCGGAGCCATTCCCTTTCTTTTTCCCTGACCCATACAGGCCGCCTCAGACGCTGAGGGTGTTGATAATCGAGAACATCGGGGTGAACATGCCCAGCACGATAAACAGCACGATGCCGCCGAGCGCCACAATCATAATCGGCTCGATGGCAGCGGTCAGGCTGTCGACCGCCTCTTCCACTTCGCGGTCGTAAAAGTCGGCCACCTTTTCCAGCATGTCGTCCAGTGCGCCGGTCTCCTCGCCAATCGCTACCATGCTGGTCACCATGGGGGGGAACACGGGGCTGGCCGCCAGGCTGCCGCTCAGCGGCTCGCCCACCGTCACCACGTTCTTGCCGTTTTCGATGGCCTCTTCGATGATGGCGTTATCGGCCGTGCCCTTGGTGATGTCCAGCGACTCGATGATGTTCACCCCGCTGCTAAGCAGCATGCCGAGCGTGCGGCTGAACGAAGCGATGGCGCCTTTGCGGGTCAGTGGTCCCAGCAGCGGCATCTTGAGCTTAATCTGATCAATCACGCGCCGGCCCTGCGCGGTGGAGTAATACCAGCGGTAAGCCGCGTAGAGGATGCCCGCAATCAGCACCAGCACCCAGGTATAGCTCTGCAGGAAAGCCGACATGCTCATCAGCATGCGGGTGATGATGGGCAGCTCGGTATTCATGGAGGTGAGGATGTCACCGAAAGTGGGCACCACGAAACGGATCAGGCCCCAGGTGATCAGCAGGGCGAAGACCAGCACGATGGTGGGGTAGGTCAGCGCCTTTTTCACCTTGCCGCGCAGCGCCAGGTCCTTTTCCTGGAAATCCGCGATGCGGCCCAGAATCAGCTCCAGCGTGCCCGAGGTTTCGCCGGCCCGCACCAGGTTCAGGTAGAGGCGGTTGAAGGCCTTGGGGTGCTTGGCCATCGCCTCGCTGAGCGGCAGGCCGCCTTCCACGTCTATGCGCACCTTGCGGACAACCTCCTGAAAGCTCTTGTGTTCAATCTGCTTTTGCATGATGAACAGCGCCTGGACCAGCGGCACACCGGCGTTAATGAGGGTGGCCATCTGGCGGCTGAACAGCGCCACCGTCTTGAGGTCAGGGGGCCGGTTGTCCAGGCCGGGAATCTTGATATCGGCGTTCAGTCCGCTGGCCGGCTCCTTAATATCAAGAATCGTCAGCTTACGCGACCGCAGCGCTTCGCGGACCTGCCCGATGCTGTCCGCTTCCATCTGCGAGGTCAGGATTTTGCCTGAGCCGTCGCGCACCCTGTACTGATAAACCGCCATGTGAAAAGTATAAGCTTTCTTTAGAATCCTCAAGAAGCAGATGAAAGAAGGGGCAAGCCTGCAGCTGCACGCTTTCAGACAGAATTCTGTTATGGACTCTCCCTCATCCGCTCCTCAAGGTGGCATTCGTTCCAAAGCTGCTCCCCCGCTGGTGGCCTTTCCCACCGAAACGGTCTGGGGCCTGGGTGCCCCCCCTACCCAAGAAGGCTGGGAAGCCCTGATCCGCGCCAAGGGCCGCGACCCGAAACAGGCCTTCCAGGTGTCGTGTGCTTCACCTCAGCTGGCGCTGGCCTGGGCGCAGCACCCGGACCTGCTGCGCCCACTGACCGCCTTCTGGCCGGGACCGCTGACCCTGGTGGTGCAGGCACGGGCCGGACTGCCCGAGTACCTGGCGCCCGGCGGCTGGGTAGGCCTGCGGGTGCCGGCACACCCCGCCGCTCAGGCACTGCTGCATGGAAGCGGCGGGCGACTGCTTACCAGCAGCCTGAACCTGAGCGGTCAGCCGGTAGCCCGCAGCGAGGCCGAGGCCCGCGCACTCGGCCTGGCGGAGCAGGTGTTGGGCGACGGAGGCCAGCCCCCCAGCGGCGAGGCCAGCACCGTACTGCGGGTCAGCGAAACCGGACTGGACGTGCTGCGGGCAGGCGCACTGCGACTGGCAGACATTCGGGCCTGCCTGCACGGCACGCCGCTGGCTGAGGTGCCTTTTTCCGGGCCTACCCAGCCGTAAATCGCCCGGCTGGGCGGGCTGCCCTGCAGTCCAGAAGGTCTATCCGGGCCGGAGCGCTATCATGCCTGGCCGTATGCCCGCCAAGTCTGCCCCGGCCCCTGACCCCACCCCGCTCCAGCTTGTCTGTGCAGCCCTGCTGGCGGCGGGCCGGCCGCTGCGCCTGGGAGAACTGGCCGGACTGACCGGGCTGAATGAAGACGCCGCCCTGCGGGTGATACACGACTTGCAGCGCCGCCTGCCGGAACTGGGGCTGGCCGCGGAACTGGTGGCCGGGGGCTGGCGGCTGTACGTGCCGCCTGAGCTGGGGCCACGGCTGGCCCCGGTGCTGGCCCCGCCGGCACTGCCGCCGCTCAGCCATGCGGCGCTGGAGGTGCTGGCGGTCGTCGCCTACCGGCAGCCGGTGACCCGCGCCGAAATCGAGGCCATGCGTGGGGGGAGCGCCTCTACGCTGGTCACCTTGCAGGAGCGCGAACTGGTCAAGGCCGTGGGCCGCAGCGACGTCGTGGGGCACCCTATCCTGTACGGCACCACCCAGAAATTCCTGCTGGAATTCGGTCTGGCTTCGCTAGAAGAACTGCCGCCGCTGGAAGGCAACGACTTCTCGGAGCTGCTGCGCGGCTGAAGGAAAAGGGCGTGGAGGTTCCGCACAGCCGAGGCGGACCTCAGAGGAGCTGCCGAGAAAAGCGGACTGGGCCGGCCAAAGCCCCACCCTGCAAAGTCTGGCCCGTTGCGGCTCTCGTTCTGTGCCCACCCCACCCTGCTCCGGCCTGGGGAAGTGGGCACGCGGAGCTGTGCCGGCGCTGCCTTTACACTGGGGCCTATGCCGAGTCTGCCTTCACCCGCCACTCAGACCGCCCAAGCCATCCGCAGCGGCACCGTTTCCCCTGACACGGCAGTGCAGGAATCTCTGCGCCGCATAAGGGCAGCCAGCGAGCTGAACGCCGTCCTGAGCGAGGTGGAAACGGGCGAACAGGTGCAGGCGCTGGAGCGGCGACTGGCGGCTGGTGAAGCGCTGCCGCTGGCCGGAGTGCCGGTCATCATCAAAGACAACCTGAATCTGCGCGGCACGCGGACCACCTGCGGCAGCCACATGCTGGAAGAGTACCGCTCGCCCTACACCGCTACTGCCGTGCAGCGCCTGATAGACGCCGGAGCCATCGTGGTGGGCAAGGCCAATCTGGACGAGTTTGCGATGGGGTCCAGCAACGAAAACAGCGCTTTTGGCCCGGCGCTGAACCCCTGGGGTAAAGACCGCGTGCCCGGCGGCAGCTCGGGCGGCAGTGCAGCGGCCATCGCGGCCCGGCTGGCTCCGCTGACCATCGGCAGCGATACCGGCGGCTCGGTGCGGCAGCCCGCGGCGCTGTGCGGCGTATACGGCATGAAACCCACCTACGGGCGTATTTCCCGCTCCGGTCTGGTGGCCTACGCCAGCAGCCTGGATACGGTGGCCCCCTTCGCCCTAAGCGCCGCCGACCTGGCACTGACGATGCAGACCATGTCGGGCCACGACCCGCAGGACGCCACCAGCTTGCAAGAAGAAACCCGGTTTGACGGCCCGCTGGACCTGAGCCGCCTGCGCGTGGGCCTGGTGCGCGAGGGGCAACAGGGCCTGACCGGCGGCGTGCAGGCTTCGCTGGAACAAATGCGGTCCGCTCTGGAGACGGCGGGGGCCACGGTCAGCGAAGTCAGCCTGCCACACCTGAAGCACGCAGTGGCAACCTACTACATCGTGGCAATGGCCGAAGCCAGCTCCAACCTCTCGCGCTATGACGGCATGCACTATGGCCGCCGCGCCGCCGACAGCAAAGGAGGGGCGGTGCCGTCCATGCTGCACACCCGCGAGGAATTCTTCGGGGCGGAAGTGCAAAAGCGCATCATGCTCGGTACGTTTATCCTCAGCAGCGGGTACTCGGAGCGCTACTACACCAAAGCGCTGCAAGTGCGCCGCCTGATTGCCGAGGAATTTGAGCGGGCCTTTGAGGACTACGACGTGCTGCTGATGCCGACCAGCCCCTTTCCCGCCTTTGGCCTGGGCGAGCGCATCAGTGACCCGCTTGCCATGTACGCCGCCGACGTGAACACTGTGGCGATTAACCTGGCCGGAATTCCCGCGTTGAACGTGCCCGCTGGCTTTGAGGCGGTAGAAGGTGAGCGCCTGCCCATCGGCCTGCAATTCGCCGCCCGCGCCGGAGCCGACGCCCAACTGGTGGCCCTGGCCGCTGCGCTGGAAGCTCAGGAAGCGGTCCGCCTGGAAGTGCCTGAAGGGTATCCGGAGTGGGGAATCGGCTGAGGAGCGGGAGCCTCTCCCTACTCCCTTAGACCCCCAGACAGCTCAACTCCCTACCCACAACCGTCTAAACTGGGAGGCATGTCCACAATTCAACCCGCCTCCCGGCGGCCCCGTTCGGTGCTCTTTGCTCCGGCTGGCCGCGCTGACCTGATTGCCAAGTTGCCCCGCTCGCAGCCTGACGCGGTGGTGATTGACCTGGAAGACGCGGTGCCCGCGACGCCCGAAGCCAAGGCCGAGGCGCGGCCCACTGCGCGTGAAGGCAGCGAGCGCCTGTGCCGCGAACACCCGGAGCTGGCGGTGTTCGTGCGGGTCAACTCGGTGCATTCGCCCTTTTTTGAGGATGACCTGGCGGCGCTGCACCCGACCCTAACCGGCGTAGTGGTGCCCAAGCTGGAAACCGCCGTAGACGCTGAAATGGCCCGCGACGCTCTGCGTGAGCGGGGGCTGACCTTGCCCATCCTGGCAGGGCTGGAAACCGGAGCCGGGGTCTGGAACGCCCGCAGCATCCTGCAACTGGACTGCGTGCCGTGGGCGTACTTCGGGGCGGAAGACTATGTCACCGACCTGGGCGGGGTCCGCACGCCCGGCAATCTGGAAGTGCTGTACGCCCGCTCGCAGGTGGCGCTGGCCGCCCGGCTGACCGGCACGCATGCGCTGGACATCGTGGTGACAGCGCTGAACGACGAACCCCGCTTCCGTGAGGACGCCGCGCAGGGCCGCAGCCTGGGCTACGGCGGCAAGCTGTGTATTCACCCCGCGCAGGTGACGCTCAGCAACGAGATTTTTGGGGTGAGCGAGGCGCAACTGACCCGCGCCCGCGCCCTGCTGGCCGCCGCCGAGGACGCCGCCCGCGCTGGACACGGAGCCTTCAGCTTTGAAGGGCAGATGGTGGATGAGCCGATGCTTGCCGCCGCCCGCGCCGTACTGACCGCCCACCACAGCCAGGCACCCACCCCGGAGGAACTCTGATGACCGAACTGAATGCCGACCTGCTGCGCCCACAGGGCCGCTACTTCGAAGAATTGCCCGTAGGCACCGTGATTCGCCACCGCGTGACCCGCACGCTGACCGAGAGCGACAATATCCTCTTTACCACGCTCACCATGAATCCGCAGCCGCTGCACCTGGATTTCGAATACGCGGCGGGCAGTGAGTTCGGACAACCGCTGGTCAACTCGCTGATGACGCTGAGCCTGCTGGTGGGCCTGAGCGTCCACGAGCTGACGCTGGGCACCCTGATTGCCAACCTGGGCCTGAATGATGTGCGCTTTCCCGCGCCCGTCTTTCACGGCGATACTATCCGCGCCGAGTCGGAAGTGCTGGAAGCCCGCGCCAGCCGCAGCCGCCCTGGGCAGGGCATCGTGACCGTGCGGCACCGCGCCATCAATCAGCGGGGCGAAGTGGTGGCCGAATGCAGCCGCACCATGCTGATGCAGGGCCGCGAGACACAGGCGGAGAGGGCCGAGTAAAAGTCAGCCACGCCGTGAGCACCAAGTGTAAACTGGATTATGTTGTCTGCCCTGGTCCTGGCGCTGGTCATCGCCGTGTTGGCGCTGTGGGCACGGGTCAGCGACCAGGCACAGCGGCTCAGGGCGCTGGAAGAACAGCTTGAGGCGCTGCAGATGACGGAAGCAGCGCGGCGGCTGTCTCAGGCCACGGCCACCGCGCCACACCTACGCCCGCCTTCCGACGCAGGCGCAGCGGACCAGCCTGCACCCGCGCCTGCCCCGCCGCCTCCGCGCTCGGGCGGCACTCCCTTCAGCGAACTGAGCATCAATTTTTTGACTCCTGACAGGGCTGGGCGGAGTCGGCCAACTCCATCCCCTGCGCCACCGCAGACGGCTCCGCGCTCTGTCTGGGGCGGGCAGCCGTTCGCCGTGCTGGGCGGCCTGCTGACCCTGCTGGGGCTGGGGGCGGTGCTGTCGCAACTGGTGCGGGCTGGGGTGTTCACGCCCGAAGTGCAGTTGGCCGCGGCCTTCGCGCTGGCGGCGGCGCTGTACGCCCTGGCCGAGCGTGCCCGTCCGGTGGTGGGCGCGGTGCTGCGCGGCCTGGGCTACGGCATTGCGGCGCTGGCCTTCGGGGCGATGTTTCAGGCCGGAGCCTTGCCGGTGCTGGCGGTGCTGGGGCTGACCGGACTGCTCAGCCTGCTGGTGGGCTGGCACGCCTGGCAGCGGCGCGAACCGCTCACCCTGCTGGTGGCGCTGGGCGGGGCTACGCTGGCCACCTGGCTGCTGGCCGATGACCTGGCTGAGCAGCTCGGTACGCTGGGCACCGCACAACTGGCGCTAAGCGTGGTGTTTGCGGCGGCGCTGTGGAGTCTCTGGCGCAGTCGTCAGCTCCGCTTACCCACCGCCGCCCGCTGGCCGCTGGAGCTGCTGCCTTGGCTGCTCCCACTGGGCACCCTAGGTCTATGGATAAGCGCTGTGGCCCACAACCTGAGCGGCGAAAGCCTGCTGTGGCTGCTGATGGGCGGTCTGGGCGTGCTGGGCCTGACCGTGACAGCGCAGGCACCCGGCAGCCCAGCCGAGCAATCTGGCAAAAAAGCCCACGCCCTGCACGCCGCTGCCATCGTCAGCCTGGCGCTCACCGCAGCGGCGGCCCTGCTGTTTCCGGTGGGGGAGCGGCCCCTGCTGCCCTCTGCGCTGGGGCTGTGGCTGGTCACGTTGGCGGCGCTGGGGTGGCGTGTCCGGCAGTTTCCCCAGCTGTGGACCGGGCGGCAACCGGACGTGGTCAGAGACGCTCTGGTCCTGGCCGCCCTTGCTCTCGCCGCCAGCCTGACCGAGCGCTGGCTCACCGCGGGCCTGGACATGCCGGGCCAGGAGAGTTGGGCTGTCTGGCGGCTGCTGCCTTACGCGCTGCTGGCCGCTGTGTACGGGCATTGGAGCGGCTCCCGCACCTGGCAGCGGGGCGGCGCGGGCCTGGGGGCCTTGCTGCTGCTGGAAGGTGGCGCAAACCTGGAACGCTTGGGTCCCCAGGTGACCGAAAACATGACCGAGAAGGCCGCGGCGCTCCTGGGCACCCTGGCCGCACTGGGGGCAGCGCTGCGCCTGTCTTCGGCGGGCAGTGCGGCGCTGCTGCTGGCGGCGGCAGCCTTCCTTCCGCTCCGATTACTTCAGGGTGACCCGGCCCCACTGCTGCCGCTGCTGGGCACGCTGGCACTGGCGGTCTGGGCAGGCACGCGCTGGCAGGGACGACTACTCTGGTTCGCGGCCTGGACCTTAGGGCCGGGGCTGCTGATGGCCTTGCTTCACCTGTTGACAGCGGCAGCCTTCCCGATGTTCAGCGCTGTGGGCGAGGCAGCCTGGGCGTGGCTGTATCTCAGCGTGGCGGCGGGGGGCCTGCTCGCCCTCAGCCTGGCTCCAAATCTACGTACAGCTTGGACAACCCTCGGGGCTGCGCTGCGCCTGGACCTGAACCGTGCGGTGCGCTGGCTGGAGGTGGGTGCGGTCAGCGGTTGGCTGCTGGGTACAGCGTTGTTCCTCCACACCTGGCTTGGGCGGGAGGAAACGGCCCTGCTGCTGACCGGTGTTCTGGCAGCGCTGCTGGTGCCGCTGCTCACGCGGCTGCCGCTGCGTTCCGAGCGCCTGCTCCCCCGGCTGCTGCTCTCGGCCAGTCTGCTGGCGGCTCTGTGCGCCGCTCCCCTCATCACCCTCAATGAGCGCGAAAGCCTCAGCCTGGGCAGCGGCTGGCTGGCCTGGGTGGCGGCGTGCGGAGCGTTGGTGTGGGCCAGCCGTGCGCCCCAGCCCCAGCCACTGCTGGCGCTGCCCGGCTGGGGCCTGTTGCTGCTGGGCAGTGCGCTGGCGCAGGGGTTCGGCGGGTTGCTCACCCTCTCGCTGGGGCTGGCACCAGACCGCCTGGCTGCTCACCTCATCGCCACCGGCCTGCTCATCCTCGCTGGCCTGGCCGGACTGCTGTGGGCTTACCGCAGCGAGCAGCGCCAGGCGTGGTGGGTGGGCCTCACGCTGTTCGGGCTGGGGGCCGGCAAACTGGTGCTGCTGGACCTGGACGGCCTGGGCGTCAGCGCACGCGGCCTGGGCCTCACCCTGATTGGCCTGCTGCTGCTGTGGATTGGGCAACTGGCCCCGGCGGAGGAAGAGGGGGCGGCAGAAGGCGAACAGCAGAGAGCTTAGGGCGCACCTGACCTACAGTTCCCACCCACTTGGGCGCTTGACGTGAATTGAAGGAGGCGGGGACTGAACGGTTTTTCTGGTCCCTTCCCACTTGCGAGGAAGGCGAGGAGGGGGCGAGGATACCAGGCCACCCCTATCCCTTCTCTTTCAGCCCCTAGCCCTCTGCTCTCCGCCCATCCACCCGCTAAACTGCCCCCTATGCCCGCCGCCCACGCCAGTGCCCAAGCCGTCTGGAACGCCCTCGCCCCCGCCGATAGGGTCTTCCTGAGCGGGTTGGTGCAGGATGCAGCCGGGCAGGGCACCCTGGCGCTGGTAGGCGGCGCGGTGCGGGACGCCCTCCTTGGAGCGTCCCTCCACTCGCCTGACCTGGACATCGTGCTGGACACCTCAGGTGGGCTGACGGTGGGTGAACTAGCCGCCCGCTACAGCGCCCGCACCGGCCTGCCGCACCTCTTTCATCCGCAGTTTCAAAACGCCGCCCTCACCCTGCCGGACGGGCGCAGCGCTGACCTGATTCGGGCGCGGCGCGAGCGCTACCCTGTCCCTGGCGAGCGGCCCACCGTGACCACCGGAACGCTGGCCGAGGACCTGGCGCGGCGCGACTTCGGGCTGAACGCACTGGCCCTGCGCCTGGCTGACCCGCCCGAGCTGCTGGACGTGGTGGGCGGGCTGGATGACCTGCACGCCCGCACGCTGCGCCCCCTGCACGCCCACTCGCTGCACGAGGACGCCAGTCGCCTGATTCGTGGCGCACGGCTGGCGGCCCGGCTGGACCTGCACGCCCACCCCGAGCTGCTGCGGCAGGTGCCTGACGCACTTCAGATGGCCGAGCGCACCCCGCGCCTGTGGGCCGAGCTGGGGCTGGCGCTGCACGAACCCCATCCCACCAAAGTCGCCCGGATGCTGACCGGGTGGGGCGCAGGCGAGGTGCTGCCGCCTGGCTTACTGCCCACATGGCAACAGTTGGAAGCGGCGGGCGCGGGGAATCCCGACCTGTACGCGGCCGCCCTCCTGCATACCGCCGAGCACCCGCAGCTTTGGCAGGAGCGCCTGAGTCTGGGCCACGGCCCCGCACGCCTGCTGGCCCGCGCCGAGTCCGCCGACATCTTCCCAGCGGAGAGCGCCGAACAGCAGCTCCGCACAGCGCTGTGGCCGGAGCGCCCCGCTTACCCGCCACTGCAAGGGCGTGACCTTCTGCAAGCGGGCTGGACGGCTGGCCCACAGCTCGGGCAGGCGCTGGCGCACTTGCGGACGCGCCGCGCACGGGGCGAGCTGCACAGCCGCGCAGAGGAATGGGCCGCGCTGCACGAGTGGCAGGCACGGCCCGGGAACAAGGGAAACCAGTCCCTCTGACATAAACACGGCCCCGGAGCGTCAGCCTCCCAGCGCCTGTCCCCTGCCCGCTTGTCAGTTTCGCAGGCCCGACTGGACCGATGTGGGAATAGGCGCTCCCTCCCTGCCAACCGCTCTAGAAGGCAAACACCAGACCCAGCGCCCATTCGCGCACCCGGCTCAGGAACTGGCCCAGCTGGCCCTGGAACAGCAGAATAAAGCCCATCACAGCCACAAAACTAAGAGGACTGCGCTCAAATTCCATCAGGGCGCGGCCCAGGGGCGGCACCAAGCCCGACAGAATCCGGCTGCCGTCCAGCATGGGAATCGGCAGCAGGTTAAAGACGGCCAGGCCCACATTGAGCGAGAAGAACACCAGCAGCACCTGGCCCAGCGTCGTCAGTTCCTGCAAGTTTGCCCCGAAGAACAGCTCAGGCGGCAGGAAACGCAGCACCAGCCCTGCCAGTACGGCCAGCAGAATATTGCTGAGCGGCCCCGCCGCCGCCACCCAGAAGTTCTGCCAGCGGCCCAGCCGGCTCATATTGACCATCACCGGCTTGGCGAACCCGAAACCTGCCAGCAGCAGCAGCAGCGTGCCGAAGGGGTCGAGGTGCTTGAGCGGATTCAGCGTGACCCGGCCCTGTGAGCGCGGCGTCGGGTCACCGAAGCGGTCGGCGGTCCACGCGTGCGCGAACTCGTGGAAGGCCAGCGCCATCATCAGGGCCAGCGCCGTGATGACGAAGGCGACCGGGTCGGTCTGAAGCAGCGACAGCAATCCCACCGCTCAGCGGCCCCCGCCGTAGTTGGGCGCTTCTTTGGTAATCGTCACGCCGTGCGGGTGGCTTTCGACCAGGCTGGCTCCCGAAATCCGCACGAACTGCGCGTCACGGCGCAGGGCGTCCAGGTCGGCGGCGCCGCAGTAGCCCATGCTGGACTTCAGGCCACCCGCGAACTGATACAGCACCTCGCCCGCCGTGCCCCGGTAGGCCACGATACCTTCGATGCCTTCGGGCACGAACTTGCGGGTGCCGCTCTGGAAGTAGCGGTCCGAGCTGCCTTCGCCCATTGCGCCCAGGCTGCCCATGCCGCGGTAGGACTTGTAGCGGCGGCCGTCGCGCAGCACCGTCTCGCCGGGGGCCTCGTCGGTGCCGGCCAGGGCCGAGCCCATCATCACCACGTTGGCGCCGGCCGCCAGTGCCTTGGGCACGTCGCCGGTCTGCTTGATCCCGCCGTCGGCAATCACAGGAATGCCCGCTTCCATCGCCGCGGCGCTGGCCTCGAAAATGGCCGTAATCTGGGGCACGCCCACCCCCGTCACCACGCGGGTGGTGCAGATGCTGCCGGGGCCGATACCCACCTTGACTGCGTCGGCACCGGCCAGAATCAGGTCGCGGGCGCCGGCACGGGTGGCGATGTTCCCGGCAATCACATCCACGTCGAACTGCGACTTGACCCGTTCCAGCGCGTTCAGAATGCCCTGCGAGTGCCCGTGCGCGCTGTCCAGCACCAGCACGTCGGCGCCGGCCGCCACCAGCGCCGCTGCCCGGTCCATCAGGTCGGCACTTACTCCGATGGCCGCGGCCACGCGCAGGCGGCCCAGGTCATCCTTGGCGGCGCTCGGGTACTTCATGCGCTTGGTGAGGTCCTTGATGGTGATCAGGCCGCGCAGGTGCCCCTCCTCGTCGGTGACCAGCAGCTTTTCGATGCGGTGTCCCTTAAAGATTTCGCGGGCCTGCTCCAGCGTGGTGCCCACCGGCACGGTGATCAGCTCCTCCTTGGTCATCACGTCCTGAATAGGCGTGTTCAGGTCGTCCACAAAGCGCATGTCGCGGTTGGTGATGATGCCCTGCAGGCGCCCCGCCGCGTCGGTGATCGGCACGCCGCTGATTTTGTACTCGCCCATCAGCCGGTCGGCGTCGGCCACGGTAGCGGTGGCCGGCAGGGTGATGGGGTCAGTAATCATGCCGCTTTCGCTGCGCTTGACCTTGCGCACCATCTCGGCCTGCACGTCGACCGGCATGTTCTTATGAATCACGCCGATGCCGCCCTCGCGGGCCAGGGCCACGGCCATCTGGGTTTCAGTCACGGTATCCATCGCTGCCGAAATAAACGGAATATTCAGCCGGATACGCCGGGTCAGCTGCGCGGAAATATCCACGTCGCTGGGCAGCACCTGCGAGTGCCGGGGGGTCAGCAGAACATCATCGAAGGTGATGCCCTCCTGCCCGAATTTGTACCCGAAGCGGGCCTCTTGGTCGGCGGGGTCGTAAGCGGGCGTAGGCTCCTGAGTCATGCAGGTCAGTGTACCCGCTGCCCCGGCGGGTCATGGTGCACTGCTTCCGGACTCCGGGCCGGGGCGGCTCAGCTCAGCCGGTAGACCACGGCCTCGTAGGGGCGCAGGGTCAGTGTGCCCTGGCCCTCCGCCACACGGGGCGCTGCGTCTGGCAAGTTGCCCAGCAGCAGCCCGGCCCCGTCCGGCAGGTCCAGCGGCACCGCGACTTCTGCAGCCGAGAAGTTGCACAGCACCAGCGCGGCTTCATCGCCGGCCACACGCCGGTAGGCCAGCAGCTGTTCATGCTCGGGCAGCAGCGGCTCTATCTCGCCGTAAGCGAACAGCGGCTGGTGGTGCAGCGCAATCAGGGCGCGGTAGTGGTGCAGTACCGACTGCGGGTCGGCCAGCTGCTCCTGCACGCTCAGGCCACTGGCTCCGGCGTGCGGGTCAGCCAGCCAGGGCACAGCGGTGCTGAAGCCGCCTTCCGGTGTCCAGCGCATCGGGGTGCGGGCCTGGTCGCGGGAGCGCGCCGCCAGCACGTCCAGCGCCTGCGCGTCCGTCAGGCCACGCTCCCGCATGATGGCGTAGGCGTTGTGGCTCTCCACATCGCGGTAATCGTGGATGGACCCGAAGCGGGTGTTGGGCAGCCCCAGCTCCTCGCCCTGGAAAATGTACGGGGTGCCGCGCAGCAGCAGGCCCGCTGTGGCGAGCATTTTGGCCGCCGCCGGGCGGTACCGGGGGTCGTCGCTGCCAAAGCGCGAGGCGGGGCGGGGCTGGTCGTGGTTGCCCCAGAATGTCGCCATCCAGCCGCCCGCGTCGCTCATGGCCTGCTGCCAGCCGAACAGAATCCGCTTCAGCTCCAGAAAATCGGGCGGCATCAGCGTCCACTTGTCGCCGCCCGCGTAGTCCACCTTCAGGTGGTGAAAGTTGAACACCATGTTCAGCTCGCCGCGCTGCGGCTGGGTGTACAGGATGCAGTGCTCCACGCTGGTGGACGACATCTCCCCCACCGTGACCGCCTGCGCCAGCCCGGTTTCGCGGCTCAATTCGTGCAGGTACTCGTGTACCCGTGGGCCGTCCGTGTAAAAGCGGCGACCGTCGCCGGCAGGGTCGTCCTCCAGCACGTCCGGCTTGGAAATCAGGTTCACCACGTCGAAGCGGAACCCGGCCACACCCTTTTGTAGCCAGAAGCGCACCACGTCCTGCAACTCGCGGCGCACGGCGGGGTTGTCCCAGTTCAGGTCGGCCTGGGTCACGTCGAACAGGTGCAGATACCACTGCCCCACTTCGGGAGCCCAGGCCCAGGCAGAGCCGCCGAACTTGCTCTGCCAGTTGGTGGGCGGCTGCTCCGGCGACCCGGCACGGAAGATGTAGCGCTCCTGATATTCCCGCTCGCCGGCCAGCGCGCGCTGGAACCACTCGTGCTCGGTGGAGGTGTGGTTGAACACCATGTCCAGCATCACACCCATGCCGCGGGCCCGGGCCCCGGCAATCAGGGCCTCAACATCGGCCATCGTGCCGAAGCGGGGGTCCACCCGGCGGTAATCGGCCACATCGTAACCGTTGTCCCGCTGCGGCGACACGAAAAAGGGCGTGAGCCACAGGTAATCCACCCCCAGCGCCTGCAGATAATCCAGCCGGGCACTCACCCCGGGCAGGTCGCCCAGGCCGTCGCCGTCCGAATCCTGAAAGCTCTTGGGATAAATCTGGTAAATCACGCTCTGGCGGAAATCACGCAGTGCCGTGGCGTGCTGGGGACTGTCATCTAAGGGATGCATGGGGCCTCCTGGGTGGGGATAGGGAAAAAAGCGCGGGCCAGGGTTCTCCGGAAAAAGTGTCCGAGCCCGGCCCGCAGCGAGAAAGAAAGCTTCAAGCCTCAGCCACGCGGTGTGGGCATCTGGAGGCCATCAGCCTGCACCGAGTCCACCGCGCCCACCTTGTCCAGACCGCGCTGCTTGCCCACCACCCAGGTGATGATGAACGGCACCACCACGGCGATCAGCATTGCCACGGCGAAGTTGAGCATGGACGGCACCTTGATGGACAGGATGCCCGGCAACCCCCCCACCCCGATGGAGTTGGCGACCACGCCGGTCGCGATGGAATACATCCCCGCCAGCGCCGAGCCGGCCATGGCCGCGAAAAAGGGAAACACGTACTTGAGGTTCACGCCGAACATGGCCGGTTCGGTCACGCCCAGGTAGCACGACAGCGCCGCCGGCACGCTCACTTCCTTGGCCTGGGTGTCACGCTTTTGCAGGAAGATCATCGCCAGCACTGCCGAGCCCTGCGCGATGTTGGACAGCGCGATCATGGGCCACAGGTTGGTCCCGCCGGTATCCGCGATCAGCTGCAGGTCGATGGCGTTGGTCATGTGGTGCAGGCCGGTGATGACCAGCGGAGCGTACAGGAAGCCAAAAAGCGCCGCAAACAGCACATTGAAGCTGGATGCCAGCCCCGCCGAGACAACGCCCGAAATCCACCCGCCGATGGTCCAGCCGATGGGGCCCAGCACCGCGTGCGCAATGATGACCGATAGCAGCAGCGCGAAGAACGGCACCACGATCATGGACACCACCTGCGGGGTGATGCGGCGGAAGAACCGCTCCAGATAGACCAGGGTAAAGCCGGCCAGGATGGCGGGAATCACCTGCGCCTGATACCCGATCATCGGCAGCTGCGCGAAGCCGAAGTCCCAGAAAGGCACGTCGCCGGGGGCCGTGGTGGGCACCGAGTAGGCGTTCAGCAGCTGCGGCGACACCAGCGTCAGCCCCAGCACGATGCCCAGAATCTGGGTGGTGCCCATCTTGCGGGTAATAGACCAGACGATGCCCACCGGGAGGAAGTGGAAGATGGCTTCACCAATCAGCCACAGAAACGAGTTGACGCCGTTCCAGAACTGGCTCAGCTCGGTCAGGGCCTGCGTTCCGTCGCCGAACACCCGCATTTCGCCAATCACGTTGCGGAAGCCCAGAATCAGACCGCCCACGATAATCGCGGGAATAATCGGCGCGAAAATCTCGGCAATGTTGGTCATCACGCGCTGTAGGGGGTTCTGGTTCTGCTTGGCGGCTTCCTTGGCGGCCTCGCCCGACACGCCCTGCACGCCGGCCACCCGGGTGAACTCGTTGTAAAAGTCGGACACTCCGTTGCCAACGACCACCTGAAACTGTCCGGCCTGAGTAAAGGTCCCCTTCACCGAGGGCAGGGCCTCAATGTCCTTGATGTCGGCCTTGGCCGGGTCCACCAGCACGAAACGCATACGGGTCATGCAGTGGGTCACAGCGCTGATATTGCCGGGCCCGCCAACCAACTGAAGCAGCGTTTGGGCATCTTGGGCGTAGTTCTGGGTCATGGCACTCCTTCATCTGCACAGGTTCTGAGATTTTGTATGAAAGCTGAGACAAGGGGCGGAAAAAGATGAGCTATACAGGTTAGTCTTGGCTCTTGAACCCATAAGGTCCAGCCATCCAGCCATAGGCTGACTGCACGGCCAATGCCGTGAGCTCAATCGTCAGGGAAAAAAGTAGAGGTCAGTATACCGCTGGCCGGTCCAGCTTCATCCCCAGCCGCTGCAGCTTGCCGGCGGCGCTAAGAGGTGCTAGATTTTCTGGTGCCCTTCAGAAAGAACTGAGGGAGATGTCCGGGGTTATAGCTCAGCTGGGAGAGCGCGTCGTTCGCAATGACGAGGTCAGGGGTTCGAATCCCCTTAACTCCACCACAGACAAAATGTTCCCCGCCTTCCAGTACCGGAGGCGGGGAACGCTTTTGTAAGAACCCAGGAGTTCTGCTGCCGGAGCAGGCTCAGGGCCGGGGCAACGGGTTGGCGTACAGCTCCACCCAGTTCAGCGGCCACAGCAGGGGCTGTCCGGCCCACTCCACGTTCAGGCCCTGCGCCGAGGTCCCCACGCGCACCCCAGGCTGCCGCCCCAGCTCGCCAATGCTGGCGTAGGGCACGCCCCCCACCAGCGCGGCCGGTAGCGACCAGCGCTGCTCACCCCGGCTCAGCTCTGCACGCAGGCCCTGTCCGTCCTGCACGGGCGCGGTTCTCAGCTCCAGCCCGTAAGCCGCCGCCAGGGCCGGCAGCGGCAGATGGACCCGCCCACCAATCAGGCGCGGCTGACCTGTCGCGGCCGGAGCGGGCACAGTTGCCACCGGAGGCACTGGGAGGCTGGACGACGCGACTGGTGCAGCTGGAGCCGGTGCCGGCGCCTGTGCCTGTGCCTGTGCCTGTGCCTGTGGAGGTTGAGCCGAGGTCGGGACCGGCTGCCCCGCCTGTGCCAGGGCCGCTTCCAGCGGGGCCGCCGTCTGGCTGCGGCGGGCAGCAAAGGCCGCCTGCTCACCTTCACTGGGCACCCGGCCCCACCCCTGAGGCGTACTCCGGAACGACGACCACGGCCCTGCCGCCTGCGGCCAGCCCCCGGCGTAGGCCCGCAGCGCTCCGTCCACCACCACCAGCCAGGTGCCGTCATCCGCCGCCGTGACTGGAGTGTCTATCCGGTCGCCCAGGTCGTCGCGGCTCACCGGCTGTCCACCTGCGGTCACCCGGTGCAGCACCCCACTCAGGTCGCCCACCAGCAGGTCACCGTTCCACAGCTCGGTGGCCGGCGCCGTGATAGCCGCGCCCGCCGGGTAACTCCAGGCCGGGGTACCGTCCAGCCCATAGGCGTTCAGCTCGCCCGCAAAGCTACCCACCACCACCTGTCCCCGCGCCGTCACGACCGGGCTGGCGTTCACGAACCCGCCCAGCGGCTGGCGCCAGCGCAGCTCGCCCTGCGGGGTCAGCGAGTACAAGAAGCGGTCCGCCGAGCCGAAATACAGGTTGCCCGCCGCGTCCAGGGCCGGCGAACTGAACACCGAGCGCCCGGCCTGGAAGGTCCACAGCAGTTTCCCACTCTGGTCAAAGGCAGCCACCCGGCCCGACTGTGACCCCAAATAGATGTGACCGTCCTGGCCCACCGCCGGGCTCGAATACCCCGGTGACCCCAGCGACGCCTTCCACAGCACCTCACCGCCTGCACCGATGCGGTAGAGGCTGCCTCCAGCCGTGGCCACCGCCGCCGAGCCGTCCGGCAACAGCGCCGGGCTGGCGAAGATGTCTCCATCCAGCCGGGTGTTCCAAAGCGGCTGCCCTGCTGCGCTCAGCGCGTACAGCCGGTCGTCGTAGGCCGCCACCAGCAGCGAGCCGTCCGGGCGCACGATCGGAAAGGCCCTCCCCATGTCGCCCAGCGACGCTTTCCACAGCACCTCGCCGGCTGCGCCGATGCGGTACACCTGCCGTCCCTCGCCCAGCACCACCGCACCGCGCTCCACACTGGCCGCTCCGGATAGGGCACCGACATTCGCCGTCCAGACGGGAACCTGCCCGGCGGAAGCCTGGACACGGCCGCCCTGAGCTCCGGCAAGCTGAGGCCCAGTCCCCTGAGCATGGGCCACCGGCAGCAGACTGGACAGCAGGAGTATCGTAACTTTTATCACTTTTTCTCGTAGATGTCTCATATTCTAGTTTTTCCTTGAGCGAGTCTTCAGCTGGTGTGGGCAGAGCCTGAAGCGGCAGCCGGTAAGGTGGACGCTTTCCAGCCTAGCCGCCTAAGATGAGGGCAGTTATGAAAAAGACTCTGATGCTGACTGCCCTGGTGATGGGCGCCGCTGGCGCTCAGGCCCAGCAGGCTCCCGCCACCGCCGCCGACCTGTACAGCCAAGCCCAGGAGTACGCCGTGCAGGCGGACGTGGCTTACCCCCAAGCCTTTTATGACCGCACCCTCTGGAAGGCCAGCGTGGACAGCGCCTACGGTGCCAGCCGCATGGAGCCCGGCAACCGTGACTACCAGGCTTACCTGGCACAGCTGTACACCAAGACCCAGTGGTGGATCAACGCCTACAACACCTGGAGCGCCATGAGCGACCTGAACGCCACCGAGCGCCAGTGGGCCAGCCTGAGCGCCGCCAAACTGGCCTACCTGGCCCTGCAACGCGGTGACCGCGCCGCTGCCAGCGCCTATGTCAGCCAGGGCATGGCCTGGGCCGACAGCGATTCGCTGCGCGCCATCCGCAGCCGCCTCTAAGCCGCTGGTTCTCCCGCTCCCCTTGCCAGGGGGGCTTTTTTTTGCCCTGCTTGTTTGGCCGGTGGCGGGCGGGGCTGTCCTGCACACATGGCTACACTGGGCAGATATGCGAGCCCTTGTTCTTTCCGACACGCACGGCCTGCTGCGGCCCGAGGTGCTGGCGCTGCTGCCACAGGCCGAGCTGGTGATTCACGCTGGCGACGTGGGCAAGCCCGAGGTGCTTTCAGCGCTGCAGCAGGCGGCCACAGGGCCGGTCCACGCAGTGCGCGGCAATGTGGACACCTCCTCTTCGCTGAGCGACCTGCCGGCCACGGAGTTGATAGAGGCGGGCGGGCGCTTTTTGTACCTACTGCACCGCCTGGACGACCTGGACCTGTCCCCGCAGGCTGCAGGAATAGACGCCGTCATCTTCGGCCACACCCACCGACCCGAGCAGCGCCGGGAAGGTGGAGTGCTGTACCTGAATCCTGGGTCGGTGGGTCCACGGCGCTTCAGCCTACCGGTGGCCTGCGCGTGGCTGGACCTGCCCAGCCTGGACGTGACGCCCGTTCATCTGTGACCTCTGCGAATCTGGACCGGACTGGCCTGCTTGAATTCAGCCTGCCGGTTGCAGCCAGGGGCGCAGTCACGGTCACGGGCACAGTCACGGTCACAGGGCAGCCGATATACTCTGCCACATGACGCTTCACCCGGCCGCCCACGCTTCCAGCCCGCTTACCGAGGACCTGGTCACGGCGCTGCGCCAGCTGGGCTTACAGGCGGACTGGCTGGACGATGGCGCGCTGGTCGAGGTCGGTGACCACCGTATCGTGCTGGACGTGACACGCGGCGGCGAAGGCGAGGTGCTGGTGCGGGCCCACATGCCGCTGGACATCTTCGTGGAAGAAGATTCGCTGCCCGACTCGCTGATGGGCCTCAACCTGATGAATCAGACGCTGGACTTCGGCACGCTGCTGCTGGACCCGGTAGAGGAAGAAGCCGAAGACGACACTCCGGGCACTTTCGCCATTGTGGGCCGTACGGTGATCTGGCTGGGCGGCACCGGCCCGGCCGACGTACAGCGGCTGTCCACCCACCTGCACCGCTTCGAAGCTGAAGTGTTCAACAGCCTGGAAAGTGCCGTGAACAGCGCCGGCGCCATGACCGCTTAAGCACGGGCACAGTAGGCCAAAGGAGAGGCCAGGGCTAGGTGCCCTGACCTCTCCTCCTTTCCTGCTTGAGGGAACTTCCGCCGGCGCTTACTGACGGTCCTGCATGGCAACGTAGTGAGCGTCCGACTCGCCGGTATACACCGAGCTGGGGCGCAGCAGGCGGTTGTCGGCCGTGTACTCGATCACCGAAGCGCACCAACCACTGATCCGGGCCAGGGCGAAAATCGGGGTGAAGTACTCTTTTGCGATACCCAGGTCGGTGTACACCGTGCCCGAGTAGAAGTCCACGTTGGGGTAAATACCACGGTCACCGATACGGTCCACCACGGTCTTTTCGATCTGCTCCAGAATCTGGTAGTAGGTGCTCTTGCCTTCCTTGTCGGCCACCAGGGCCGCGTAGTCGCGCAGCACGCGGGAGCGGGGGTCGAAGTTCTTGTACACGCGGTGCCCCACGCCCATGATTTTTTCCTTGTTGTCCAGCTTCTTGTTGATGTACTCAGCGGCCTTGTCGGGGCTGCCTACCTCGTCCAACATCACCATGACCTGCTCGTTGGCGCCGCCGTGCAGCGGGCCCTTCAGCGCACCGATAGCGCTGGTGATGGCCGAGTACATGTCGCTCAGGGTGCTGGAGGTGGCGATAGCGGTGAAGGTGCTGGCGTTCATGCCGTGGTCCACATGCAGAATCAGGGCAATGTCGAACAGGCGGGCCTGCTCGGTGGTGGGCTCGGAGCCGTTCAGCATGTACAGGAAGTTGCCGGCGTGGGTCAGGTCGGCGCGGGGAGGCACGATGTCCTTACCGCTCTGGGCACGCTGAATCGCCGCGATAATGGTGGCCATCTGGGCAATCAGGCGCACCGAAATGGCGCGGCGGGCTTCGGGGGTGATGTCTTCGGACTGCTCGTCCAGCAGGCCCAGGTAGGACACGGCCGTCCGCAGCGCCTGCATGGGCACAGCGCCCTGCGGCATGGCGCGAATCACGTCCTGCAGCTGCGCGGGGATTTCACGGTTGGCCTTCAGCTCGGCGTCGAACTCGGCCAGCTCCTGGGCATTGGGCAGCCGGCCCAGCAGCAGAGCCAGGCTCAGCTCCTCGAAGGTGCTGCTCTCGGCCCACTCCTGAATCGGAATCCCCAGGTGGGTCAGAATGCCTTCCTGACCGTTGATGAACGTCAGCTTGCTCTCCGTAAAACGGACCCCTTCGAGCCCTTTGGCAATGTCTTGATTTTGGGTCATAGTGCGTTCACCATAGCACCTCCGCTCCATTTTCCCCCACCACACAGGCCACAAAATGGGCGTCCCACTGCCCCACCTTCCTAGTTCCTGCAGCAGTGACAACACCTCCAGCCACCTCCGCCTTTCAGCCGCCCGGCAGGTACACTGGCCTGCGTGATTACTCTGGCGCTGGACACCTCCACCCCTTACCTGACCCTGGCCCTCCGCTGGCCGGGCGGCGAGCTGGAGAGCACCGAGCGTATCGAACGTGCCCACGCCGAGCGCCTACCGGGCAGCGTTCAGGCACTCTTCGCAGAAGCAGGACTGGACTTCCGCGCCGAGCGGCTGGTCATCGGCAGTGGGCCAGGCTCCTATACCGGCGTGAGGATTGGGGCCAGCTACGCCCTGGCTCTGGCCAGGGTATGGCAGGCGGAGCTCCTGGGTGTGCCCACCCTGTGCGCCCTGCTGTCCCGCCAGCCTGGGCTGCAGGCCCCTGCGCTGGACGCCCGCAAGGAGAACGTGTACGGCGCGCTGTACCGGGTAGAGGAAAGCACCGTGACCGAGCTGAGCCCTCCCGAGAAATACACCCAGGCCGACTTCGCCGCGCTGGCTCAGGACCGGGGTGCAGAACTGAGGCAGGACGCTGTGCCCAGCGGCCTGAGTCTGATCCACGCAGCCGGCACGCTGGCGCAGGGCCAGCCACAACTGCGCCTGAGCTATCTGTAGTCGGATCAGCCGTCTGTGGTCGGAGCCTCAGCCGGGGCCCTGCGGGTCCAGCGGTCGGCGTCACGCCCCTCCACCTTCGCCATCATCCGCTCAAAACCACGTTCCAGGTTCAGGCCGCTCTCGTTGGCCAGACACAGCATCACAAACAGCAGGTCGGCCAGCTCCATTTCCAGGTCGCCCACTTCCTCGCCGGGCTTGGGCGTCTTGCCGTTCTGGTGAGCAATCACACGGGCAATCTCGCCCACTTCCTCGGTCAGGCGGGCCTGCATCAGCAGGGGCGGGAAGTAACCTTCCTCGAACTGCGAGATAAAAGCGTCCACCCGGCGGCTGGCCGCTTCAAAGGTCAGGGGGTCGGCGCCGGCAATGCCAGAAAATTCGGTCATGGGCTTAGGGTAACCTGCTGGACGCGAACAGACCCCACCAGCGGGCAAGGACACCAGCAGGCAAAGACACCAGCGGGCCAGGGCCAGCGCAGGGCTCAGCGCAGGATGTAGAAGTAGGTTTCCTGCACGTCACGGTCGGCCTGGGTCAGTGCCGCGCCGTCCACGGCCAGGCCGCCGCCCGCGCGAATGCGCGTAAAGATGGCGCGGACCACCTGCAGGCCATTCGGGGCGTCCACGTTGTAGGTCACGCGGTCGCCGGCGCGGGGAAAGACAGTGGTGCCGCGGTCCACATAAACGTCCCGCACCAGCACCTGAGCACTGCCGTCCGGCTGACGGGCCACCAGCGTCAGGTAACCGGGCTCGCGCACGCTGACGCGCAGGCGCACCTCGTCACCCTGGCGGTAGGCAGCGCCCTCGCCGCGGTCCGGGACGATGCCCGCAATCAGGTTGCGCTGCGAGGCATCGAGTCCCAGGTTGGGGCGCTCGGTTTGAAGGGTGCAGGAGCTGAGGCCGGTTCCCAGACCGAGCGTCAGCACTGCCAGCAGAAGGTGCCTGGACATGGCTCCAGCATAGCGGCCGCCAGCCAGCCACAGCCCACCCCCATTCAGGGGCAACCTGACCCGGAGCATCTGCTTCCCCCGGAGCGTCTCGCACCCGTACTGCAAGACGGTTCACAGGGCGACATATCTGCTGGAAAAGCGTCAGCAGGACCGTCGTTCTTCGCCCTGCCCTCATATCTTGCACCCACTTCGGGCGCCCAAAAGATATTCATTCTGTCAAATGCTTCAGGCGACATTGCCTACACAGCTCATGCTCTAGATTGGCCCCATGCACCTGCGCCCGGCCCGCCCCGTCTCTGCTCGGCGCCCGGCCCGCTGGTCGGCTGCTCTGGGCACGCTGGTCCTGACTGGCCTACTGGCGGCCTGTGGGCCGGCGGCCACCTCCACCCAGCAACTTCAGGAAGTGACCGGAGACGGCGCAACCCCTTCTCTGCGGACGACCAGCGACGCAGCAGCGTCCGGAGGGGCCACCACTGCACTGCCCCACTACACGTCCGAGCAGTTCCTGCGGGACCTGCGGGCCGGCAAAATCACTTCTGCAATGCTGAGCAGCTCGGGCAACGCCACCGTGTTCGTCCGCGACCGCCCCGGTCCCGAAGCGGTGGCCCTGCCACCCGACGGCGAGACCCTGACCCTGCTGCGGGAGGCCAACGTCCCTTTTACGGTCAGCTCGTCGCGTTCCCGTTTCGCCTGGCTGGGGCAGATTCTGCCTGTCGCCGTTACCCTGCTGATTCTGCTGGTGATGTGGCGGACCATCCGGGCGCAGCAGAGCGGTGCGGCGGCCAGTGCCTTTGGCAAGAGCAGGGCTTCTGTCATTGTCCCCGCAAAGGTAGGCGTCACCTTTGCGGACGTGGCGGGCTGCGAGGAGGCCAAAGCCGACCTGCAGGAAGTCGTGGATTTCCTGCGCCAGCCCGAAAAGTACCGCGCTCTGGGGGCCCGCATTCCCCATGGCCTGCTGCTGGTCGGTCCTCCCGGCTCCGGCAAGACCCTGCTCGCCAAGGCGGTCGCCGGCGAAGCCGGCGTCCCCTACTTCGCCGTTTCCGGTTCCGACTTCGTGGAAATGTTCGTGGGCGTGGGCGCCGCCCGTGTCCGCGACCTGTTCGAGCAGGCCCGCAAAGCGGCCCCCTGCATCATCTTCATGGACGAAATCGACGCGGTGGGCCGCAAGCGCGGCACCGGCATGCAGGGCGGCAACGACGAACGCGAGCAGACGCTCAACGGGCTGTTGGTGGAGATGGACGGCTTCCGGGGGGAGGCCGACGAAGGGCAGGACATCATCATCCTGGCGGCGACCAACCGCCCGGACGTTCTGGACGCAGCGCTGCTGCGTCCGGGCCGCTTCGACCGGCAGGTGGTGGTGGACGCGCCGGACGCGGCGGTGCGGGAGAGAATCCTGCGGGTTCACTCCCGCACCAAACCGCTGGACCCCGGCGTGGACCTGAGCGTCATTGCGCGGCGCACGGCAGGGATGGTGGGCGCGGATTTGGAGAACCTGCTGAACGAGGCAGCGTTGCTGGCGGCGCGGTCGGGACGTCCCCGTATCCTGATGGCGGATATTGACGAGGCGCGGGACCGGGTGCTGATGGGGCCGGAGCGCCGCAGCCTGGTGATTCAGGAGGCGGACCGCCGCATCACCGCCTACCACGAGGTGGGACATGCCCTGGCGGCACAGCTGCTGCCGCACGCCCACCGCGTCGCCAAGCTGACCGTGGTGCCACGTGGCCGGGCTGCTGGCTACATGCTGCCCGACGCCAAGGACACGCTACATGTGACCCGCGCCGCCTTGCAGGACATGCTGACCGTGGCCCTGGCCGGCCGCGCCGCCGAGGAAGTGGTCATGGGCGAGGTCACGGCCGGCGCACAGAACGATTTTCAGCAAGCCACTGGGCTGGCCCGGCGGATGGTGACCGAGTGGGGCATGGGCGAACGGACCGGCAAGGTTGCCTGGGCCAGCGAGGACTCCGGTTATCTGGGCGGCGGCCCTCAGCCTCTGCCCATGAGCCAGGCCACCGCCCGTACCATAGACCAGGAGGTGGAGGACCTGGTCACGCAGGCCCACGGGCAGGCCGTCCGCCTGGTCCGTGAGTATCTGCCGCAGGTTCACCGGGTGGCCGAGGCGCTGCTGCAGCGAGAAAGCCTCAGCGGTGAGGAGTTCTCGGCGCTGCTGGCCGGTGGGCAGCTGGACGGAGAGGCCGGAACTTCAGCGCCTCCGGCTCCCCGCCCTGCACCAACTTGAGGCCTGAGGGGCTCAACCAGGCCGCTGAGCCGCCGCCGCCGCCGTCGCCGCCGTCAGCCGGCCCATCAGGTCCGATTCGTGGGCGCGGGCTGCACGCAACAGTGAGTTCTTGACGGCCTGCTCATCTGACGACCCGTGCCCGATAAAGGTCAGACCGTTCACTCCCAGCAGCAGGCTGGCCCCGTAGGTGCTGGGGTTCAGCCGCTTGGCCAGACCTTTGAGCGCCCCACGCACCAGCAGGCCTCCCGCTTTGGCTTTCAGGCTGCTTCCCAGCGCTTCCTTGACCCAGCCCAGCAGCACCTTGGCTTCCCCCTCGGCCAGCTTGAGAACCACGTTGCCGGTAAAGCCGTCGGTCACCACGATGTCGGTGGTGCCCTGGAAAATGTCGCGGCCTTCCACGTTGCCGTAGAAGTTCACGCCCTGGCCGTGCAGCCCGCGCAGCAGCGCGTGAGCGTCCAGCACCAGCTGGCTGCCCTTGTGGTCCTCTTCCCCGATGCTCAGCAGACCCACGGTAGGGTCGCGGCGATCTTCCACCACCTGCAGATACACGCTGGCGAGCAGAGCCCACTGGGCCAGGTAGCCCGGCTTCACGTCGGCGTTGGCACCCACGTCCAGCAGGGTGACGAAGCCGTTCTTGGCCGGCAGGTGGGTCAGCATGGCCGGGCGCTCCACTCCGCCCAGGCGCCCCAGGGTCAGCAGCGCCGAGGCCATCGCCGCGCCGCTGTGGCCCATCGTTACGGCAGCAGCGGCCCGTCCCTCTTTGACCAGCCGGGTACAGACGTTGATGCTGGCGTCCCGCCGCGAGCGCACATCCCGCGCATGTTCATCCATCCCGATGACATCCGGGGTGTCTATCACCCGCACTGGCAGACTGCTGCTGCCCGCGTGCTTGGCCAGCTCGGCATGAATCTGCGGTTCGCGGCCCACCAGCAGCACCGCCACTCCGGCGCGGGCCGCCGCGACAGCCCCGGCCACGTTGGGCTCCACGCCGTAGTCGCCGCCCATGGCATCCAGCGCGATGGGAAGCGGATAAGCCTGCTCAGCCTTCATGGTTCACCGCCCCAGCGTAGGACAGCCGTTCCAGAGGGTCCCCGGACCGGACTGGTTGCGGGCGTCCGGCCCAGGTGTCACGTTCGTCACCCCGTTCTGCTCCCGCCCGGCCGTCACTGGGCAGGCGGTAGCCGGGCCGCTCGAACCTCTGCCGCAGGTCGCGCAGGTCGAGGTACTCGTCGGCGGCGTTCCGCAGCTCATAGCTGGTCATCTCGGGAATGCTCACCACCACGGTGCGCTTGCCGCGGGCCCGCAGCACTTCCAGCGGCCGCTCGAAGCCACCGCCGCCGCTCATCAGCACCGCCGCGTCAAAGTGGTCCAGGCCGGTCAGCAGGTCGGTCACCAGCTCTATATCTAGACTGGTCTGCCGGTAGGAGACACCGCTCTCATCCACGGTTTCCCGCAGCGGCTGGGTGCGTACCGTGTACCCCATGTAGGTCAGGGCGTCGGTAAAGCGCTTCTGTTTGTCATCGAACTGCGCCGGCAACGCCGTGTAATAAAAGGCATTGTGCAGGCGGCCGCGCTCCCGGAAGTATTCCAGCACCTTGCGGTGGTCGAAATTCCATCCCAGGCGCTTGGCCGCCGAATAGATACTGGCCCCGTCCACAAACAGGGCAATTCGCTGTGAATTCATTTCCAAACCTCTCCGCCTTTATTGTACCGGGCACATTCACGCTGAGGCGGAAGGCGTCTGGCCGGGCAGGAGCGGGATGCACGGCAGCGGTTCAGGACACTCGGCGTTCAGGGAGGCCGCCACCTGCTGCTCCAGAAGCGCCCAGTCCACACCAAAGGCCCCCGGTGAGAGCCGACACAGATATGCCTGGGCCTTGACGAAGTTGCGCCCAGTCAAGCTGCCCATACGCCAGCGCTTGTGCAGGGCGGCGGCCAGCAGAATCAGCGCCTGCAGGGCGTAGCGTTCCTCCCCGCTGGCCCGCAGCCATTCGGGCTCCCAGGCCTCGTGGGCTTCCCACCACTGCCCGGCCGCGAACAGCTGCGCTCCGGCTTGCCAGCGTGCGGGAAAAGTCACCATGCCAGGTTTCATACCCCCGTCATATCAAAGTGCAGCCCAAAGCCCAGGCATGGAACTTACGAAAAAGGCACGCTCCGGGCCATCGCCCGAACTTTCGCGTTCGCTTAGAAGGCGACCCGGCACCCGGTCGGCCGGAAAGCAAAGACTATACTGGCGGCCATGAAACCTGTTGAACTGACAGACGGCAACTTCAAGGACGAACTCAGCAGCGGCCTGACGCTGGTGGACTTCTGGGCTCCCTGGTGCGGTCCCTGCCGCATCATCGCGCCTGTGCTGGAAGAACTCGCCGGTGACTATGACGGCAAAGTCAAAATCGGCAAGGTGAACGTGGACGAGAACCCCACCACGGCTGCACAGTTCCGCGTGATGAGCATCCCCACCCTGATCCTGTTCAAAGACGGCGAGCCGGTGGAGCAGATGGTGGGCGCCGCGCCCAAGCGCTCCTTCGAGACCCTGCTGAACAAGCACCTCGAAGCTGCCAACTGACCCTCCCCACCCTATCCGCAGGCTCACCTTCCGACAGGTGGGCTTTTTTCCGTACCGGCCAGAAACCAAAAAAAGGCCGACCCGCAGGTCAGCTTTCTCAGCTTGGTCTGAATTAGACCAGTTCGATCAGGGCCATGGTGGTGGCGTCGCCGCGACGAACGCCGGTCTTGAGGATACGGGTGTATCCACCGCTGCGCTCGGCGTAGCGAGGAGCGATTTCTTCCATGACCTTGCTCACGACTTCTTTGTCGTGGATGTCCTGGGCCACCAGACGGCGGGCGTGCAGATCGCCGCCCTTGGCGGTGGTGATCAGCTTCTCGACGTAAGGGCGCAGTTCCTTGGCCTTGGTCAGGGTGGTTTGAATGCGGCCTTCGCGCAGCAGCGCAGTCGCCTGGGCACGGGCCAGGGCGGTACGGGCGCTGCTGTTGCGGTTCAGCTTGCGGCCAGCTCTTCCGTGACGCATAGCAGTTCTCCTTTATAGATGAGGGGCTTGGGGCAATACACGGGGCATTCCCGGTAAGTGGCGGGGCGGAACTCAGTCGCGCAGGGCTTTACCGAACTGGGCCAGCTGCTGCTTGATTTCGTCCAGGCTGCGTTCACCGATGCCGGGCACCTTTTTCAGGTCGCGGTCGCTCAGGGCACACAGGGCATCCACGTTGTCGATGCCTTCTTCTTTCAGCGAGTGGAGCACGCGGGTGGTCAGGCCCAGCCCTTCCAGGCTGACACTGGGTTCACCGCTACTGACGCTTTCTTCGGCTGGAGCAGCGCTTTCGGGAGCCACTTCAGCTTCGGGCTGTACCGTCTCAGCAGAAATGGTGTAGTCCAGTGCGCTGCTTTCGCTATCTTCCAGCTCCTCTACGGAACCGAAGACCAGCAGTTCTTCACGCAGGATGTCAATCGCCTGGTCCAGGACGTCCTGGGGGCTGGCGCTGCCATCGGTCCAGATGCGCAGAATGAGCTTGTCTAGGTCGGTCTGACGGCCCACACGGGTGTTTTCCACGTGGTAGGCGACACGGCGCACCGGGTTGAACATCGCGTCCACCGGAATCGAATTGATGCGGTCCTTGGTGGCGTGCTTGTCGGCGGGCACGTAGCCTTCGCCTTCTTCGACACGCACTTCCATCACCAGCTGGCCACCATCGGCCAGGTTGGCGATTTCCAGGTCCGGGTTGACGATTTCGGCGTCACTGGGCACTTCGAAATCCGAGGCGCGGATGACTCCCTGGCCCTGAGCACGCAGCGTCAGGGTCTTGGGGCCGGGAGCGTGAAACTTCACCACCAGCTCCTTGAGGTTCAGAATCAGTCGAATGACATCTTCCTTCACTCCAGGAATGGTCGAGAACTCGTGCAGGACGTCTTCAATGTAAACACTGGTGACGGCCGTACCCTGAATCGAGGACATCAGAATGCGCCGAATAGGGTTGCCGATGGTGACCCCGTAACCACGCTTGAGTGGTTCGAGCACGAACTCGCCATAATTTCCTTCGACGCGGGCTTTGAGTTGAGGGCGCTTCTGATCCATGGGACCTCCAGGGTTAGCGCGAGTAGTACTCGATGATGAAGTTTTCGTTGATCGGCAGGGCCAGGTCTTCGCGGGCGGGCAGACGGTTGAAGGTACCGGTGAAGGTCTCGGCATTCACTTCCAGCCAGGGGCTGGGACGGCGGCGCTTCATGGCTTCCATATTCTCCTGCACGAAGCCCATCGAACGGCTCTTCTCCGCCACGGTGATCTCGTCACCGATCTTGACGCGGTAAGAAGCGATATCCACCTTCTTGCCGTTGACCAGAATATGACCGTGACCCACGAACTGACGGGCCTGGCGGCGGGTGCTGGCAAAGCCCATGCGGAAGACGACGTTGTCAAGGCGGCGCTCCAGCAGCTGCAGGAACACGGTGCCCAGCACGCCAGGCTGACGGGTGGCTTCCTCGAACAGGTTGCGGAACTGCTTCTCGTTCATGCCGTACAGGCGGGACAGCTTCTGCTTTTCACGCAGACGCACCGAGTAGTCGCTCGGGCGGCCGCGGCCACGGCGCTGGCCGTGCTGGCCAGGTGCGTAGGGACGGCGGTCCAGATACTTCTGCACCTTTTCGGTTTCCGCCAGGTTGATTCCTTCACGGCGGCTTTGCTTGACGATAGAACCACTAAAACGACCCATATTTCTCCTTGGTATGGGGCACGCGGGGTGCCCCGGTCAGTGCGGCCCTCTGCTTGCCAGAACTCTTTGCGAGTTGCCAGCGCCGCTTCCTCAGCCTGTGGTGGGCCTGACTGCACTACATAGGGTACGCAGCGGGAAGCGGGGCAGGTGGGTCCGCGCGTAGCGCTTAGGCGCGGAACTTCTTCTTGGGGCGGCAGCCGTTGTGGGGCACGGGAGTGTCGTCCATGATGGAGCGCACTTCGATACCACTGGCCTGAATGGCGCGAATGGCCTGCTCACGGCCGGAGCCGGAACCACGCACAATCACGTCCACCGAGTTCATGCCGAACGACTGCTGGGCCTTTTTCACGGCGTCGGCAGCGGCCAGCTGAGCAGCGTAGGGGGTACCCTTCTTGCTGCCTTTGTAGCCGATGGTGCCGCCGCTCGACCAAGCCACGGAGTTGCCGTCCTGGTCGGTGATGGTGACGATGGTGTTGTTGTAGCTGGCATGCACGTAGGCGCGGCCGGCGGCAATGCTGCGGCGGCTGCGGCGGGGCGCTCTGCCTTTGGTGGTCTTCGCCATGGCTTACCTCGCTGCCTTTTTCTTGCCTGCAACGGTCTTCTTGGGACCTTTGCGGGTACGGGCGTTGGTCTTGGTCTTCTGACCACGGACCGGCAGACCACGGCGGTGACGCAGACCGCGGTAGGCGCCGATGTCCATCAGACGCTTGATGTTCTGGCCCACTTCACTGCGCAGATCGCCTTCGACCTTGTAGGTCTTTTCGATGGCATCACGCAGGGTGGACTGTTCGGCTTCGCTCAGATCCTTGATCCGGGTATCGGCATTGATCCCGGTACGCTCCAGAATCTCGCGGCTGCGGGTCAGGCCAATACCGTAAATGTAGGTCAGGCCGATTTCAACACGCTTTTCGCGTGGCAGGTCTACACCAGCAATACGCGCCATACTCAGCCCTGCCTTTGCTTATGCTTGACGTTGGTGCAAATGACGAACACCCGGCCGTGACGGCGGATGACTCGGCAGTTGTCACACATTTTTTTGACACTACTGCGCACTTTCATATACTTCCTCCTCGCGCCGCCTTTGCTTCATGCTGAGCAGCGCTCGACCCCCGGCCCCTGAAATGGACCCTGACTGGCCCCAGCCGGGAATCTGCGGGTACTTCCCGTAGGTGTGGCTCACGTGGAAATGCAGGGACATTCCCTGCCTCTCCCAAGCTCCCCGCGTTACTTACGGTAGACGATGCGTCCGCGCGTCGTATCGTAGGGGCTGATTTCCAGAACAACCCGGTCGCCGGGCAAAATACGGATGTAGTGAATCCTCATCTTGCCGCTGATGTAAGCCAGGATTTCATGACCCGTGTCAAGCTTCACCTTGAACGTGGTGTTGGGCAAAGCCTCCTCTACCACGCCCTCGGCGCGTACGACATCCGAGTCTTCCTTCTTACGCTTCTCGTTTTGTTCCGGCATTTTTCGTCTCGCCACATAACCTCCAAGCTAAGTACAAGCCAAAGAATAAGCTATCACGTCCCCTTGAGCCCCCGCAAGTCCTGCGAGCAATAAGAAGACCACTTCCGGAATTTACCGGGCTGTAGAGATGACCTGCTCAATTCGCGCATACACCTCGTCCATGGTGCCGGTGCCGTCCACCTCGGTCAGGCGGCCCGTGCGCTGGTAGTGCTCGATCAGGGGGGCCGTTTCCTGGCGGTACACTTCCTGACGGCGGCGGGCCACTTCCTCGGTATCATCGCTGCGTACCGGCTCACCGGCGGCGGCGGCCTGGCGGCCACGCTCCACAATACGCCCGATCAACTCCTCATCGGGGACTTCCAGCAGAACCGCAGCACTGACCGGGGCACCCAGTTCTTCCAGCAGGAGGTCCAGGGCATTGGCCTGCGCCTGTGTACGGGGAAAGCCGTCAAAGATAATCCGCACCGGCTCCATGGTGCAGATGCGGTCACGGATCAGGGCCACCAGAATATCGTCGGGCACCAGCTGTCCGGCTGCCAGGATGGGAGCCACCTGCTGGCCCAGTGCCGTTTCGCGGGCCACATGGTCGCGCAGGATATCGCCGGTACTGACCTTGGTCAGCCCGTAAGCGGCGGCCAGCCGCTCTGCCTGCGTGCCCTTACCTGCACCGGGAGGGCCCAGAAAAATAACAACCTGATTCGTTGCTTGAGTCATTACGTTTACTCCTTCTTTTGCTGTTGGCTGACCGTGAAACGGCCGTCGCAAACATCATAAGGGGCAGAGGCGACCGGCTGGGAGCCCAGCCGAACCTGCCGTCTCCCCTTTTGCACCTGTTCACGCCCGCTGGAGCCGTCTCAGACGGTGCCTGACCGGCACTCGCCAGGTGCCACCGACAGGGGAACATGCTCCGGCAATCCTGCCCCCGGCAGGCATATACAAAAAACCGCTCCCCGAAAGGAACGGTCCTTGTTTTATCGCTGCTTCGCGCTACTTCCCAGGCTCAGGTCGTGCGGTCGCGCAGACGGCCTTTGCGGATAAATCCGTCGTAGCGGCGCACCGTCAGCTGGGCTTCCAGCTGCTTGAGGGTTTCCAGCGCCACACCCGCGATAATCAGCAGACCGGTGCCGCTGAACATGAATGTGGTGATGCCGGTCAGGCTCTGCACCAGCTGAGGCATCAGGGTCAGCACGACCAGAAAGGCCGCTCCCCACAGACTCAGCCGCGCGCTGATGTTTCCCAGGAACTGGGCGGTAGGAACCCCAGGGCGAACCCCAGGAATAAAGGCCCCCGACTCGCGCAGCTGCTCACTGATCCGTTTGGGATCAAATTGCACCGAGTTGTACAGGAAGGTAAAGCCGAAAATCAGCAGAGCTTCCAGTGCCATGTACCAGGGAGTGCCGAAGGTCAAGTAAGTCTGGATGAACTCGTTGACCTGCGGCGCCCGCTCGGCAGTGGCCGTTGCAATCAGGTTAGGGATAATCAGCATCGCCGAAGCGAAAATGACCGGAATCACTCCTGCTTGGTTCACCTTGATAGGCAGCCAGGTGGCCTGTCCAGCGCGGCGGCCTGTTCCGGCAGCGCCGCCCCGGGCGCGGGCATAGGTGATGGGTACGCGGCGTTCGGCCTGGTACACGTACACGATGCCCACGATGGTCAGGATGATGATGCCGATAAAGGCCAGCAGGGGCAGTAGCGTCAGCTGACCGCTGCGGAACAGTTCGGCAGTTGCGGCGATTTCGCCTGGATACACACCGATAATTCCGCTCACGATGATCAGGCTGATACCGTTGCCGATACCCACATCGGTGATACGTTCACCAATCCACATGGTGAGCGCCACACCCGCAATCTGAGTCAGGACCATCACCAAAACGGTGAACAGCCCCGGATCCCAGCCCACTGCGATGAAGGTGGGGTTGCTGGTGATAAACAGAGAAAAGAAAAGTGCCTGAAACGCCCCCAGACCCACCGCAGCGTAGCGGGTGAGCTGGTTGATACGTTTGCGCCCTTCCTCGCCTTCCTTACTGAGCTTTTCCAGCTGCGGCACCGTCTTGGTCAGCAGCTGAATCACGATGCTGGCCGTAATGTAGGGCAGCACCCCCAGCGCAAAGATGGAAAACTGCGTCAGGTTGCCGCCCGAGATAAAGCTCAGCAGGCCGAAGAGGTCATTGTTGGTGGCGTTTTGCAGCGCCGCCACATTGACCCCCGGCGTGGGAATGGCGCTCCCCAGGCGGTAGACCGCTAGGAGGAGCAGCGTAAAGATAATCTTCCGCAGCAGCTCCGGAGTCTGGAAGGCTTCGCGGAAGGCGCGGAGCATGTTACTCGGCCTTCTCCGTCTCGCCGGCCTGGGCCTGGGTCAGTTCAACCCGGCCACCAGCCGCTTCTACAGCGCGGACTGCCGAAGCACTGGCAGCGTCCACACGGACGGTGACCGCACGGCTCAGTTCGCCGCTGCCCAGCAGCTTGACGGGACGGTTCTTGCGGCGCACCAGACCGGCCTGCTCCAGAGCGGCGCGGTCAAAGCTGCCGCCTTCCAGCGCGCTCAGCTGGCTGAGGTTCACCACTTCATAAGTGGTGCCCACGTTGTTAAAGCCACGCTTGGGCAGACGGCTGATCAGGGTGCTGCGGCCGCCTTCGAAGAACAGGCCCTTGCCAGCGCCACTGCGGCTCTTCTGACCCTTGTGACCACGGCCGGCCGTCTTGTCGGTGCCGCCGGGACCACGGCCCACGCGCTTGCGGTTGCGGCGCGAACCGGGAGCGGGCTGCAGGTCATGCAGTTTCATGACTTTGCTCATTGCTGAACCTCCAGCAGATGTTCGACCTTGCGAATCATGCCGCGAATGGCAGGGGTGTCCTGCACTTCACGGGACTGACCAATTTTGCTCAGGCCCAGCGCCTTGACCGTGTCCCGCTGCTCTTGCGGGCGGCCAATCACGCTGCGCTTCAGGGTAATTTTCACAGCGAGCCTCCAGTCAGGGGCGACACGCCTTCACCTTCCAGCAGTTCACGGACCTGCTGCGGCGTGCGGAGCTTTTGCAGACCATCAAACACGGCGTAGGCCACGTTGATTTGGTTACGGCTACCCAGCTCCTTGCTGAGCATGTCGGTGATGCCGGCCAGTTCAGCGATGGAGCGGGGCACGGTGCCCGCAATAACGCCGGTACCGGGAGCGGCACGCTTGAGCAGCACACGGCTGGTGGTGCCTTCGCCCACGATGTCATGGGGAATGGTGCCACCGTCCACAGGAACGGTAATCATGTTCTTACGGGCCACGGTCTTGGCCTTCTCAATGGCCACGGGCACTTCCTTGGCCTTACCGATACCCATACCCACGCGGCCGTTGCGGTCGCCCAGAATGACCAGCGCGGCGAAACGGAAGCGGCGGCCGCCCTGGTAGGTCTTCGAGGTGCGGTTGACGAACAGCATCTTCTCTTCGAATTCGCTGTCCTGACGGTCGTTGCGACGATTAAAAGTCAAGGCCACCCTCCCGCGCGGCATCTGCCAGCGCTTTGACGCGTCCGTGGTAGCGGTACTGACCACGGTCGAATGCGACTTGTTTGACGCCCTTGGCAGCGGCGGCCTCAGCCAGCGCCTTGCCGACTGCTGCGGCGCGGTCGGTCTTGCTACCAGCGGCAGCTTCTTTCAGAGCACCGGTCGAGGCGGCGGCCAGCGTGGTGCCGCTCTTGTCGTCGATGATCTGGGCGTAGATGTGCTTGCTCGAGCGGTAGATGCTCAGGCGGGGACGTTCGCCCATGGCGGTGCGCACCTTGCGGCGAGCGCGCAGCTTGCGGCGGGTTGCAGAAGTATTGCTCATTATTTCGCTCCAGCCTTACCGGGTTTGAGGGGAATATGTTCGCCGAGGAAACGCACACCCTTGCCGTGGTAGGCGTCGGGCTTGCGGACGCGGCGCACGTTGGCGGCCACCTGACCGACCAGCTGCTTGTCGATACCGCTCACATCAATCTTGGTGGGCTCGGGCACCGCGAAGGACACACCTTCGGGGGGATCAATCACGACCGGGTGGCTATAACCGATGGTCAGTTCCAGCGCCTTGCCGGCCAGCTTGGCACGGAAACCCACGCCACGCAGTTCAAGGTTGATCGTGTAGCCTTCGCTCACACCCTGCACCGCGTTGGCGATCAGGCTGCGGGCCAGACCATGCTGGGCGCGCTGCTCAGGCTTGTCGTTGCTGCGTTCGATCACCAGCTGGTCGCCATCCTGCTTGACACTGAGACCCTGGTGATAGGGAACCGTCAGTTCGCCCTTGGGCCCCTTGGCTTTGAAAACGCCATTCTCGGCGCTGACCGTGACCCCACTGGGCACGGTAATAGGTTGTTTACCAATACGGGACATGCTGTCTCCTTCTGTTCAGTCCGGAAAAAATCGTGAGGCGCTGCTTACCAGATCACGCAGATGACTTCGCCGCCCACGCCTTCCTTGCGGGCTTCGCGGTCAGGCAGCAGACCTTTGCTGGTCGACACCACAGCCAGGCCCATGCCGTTACGGACACGGGGCAGACGGTCGGCGCTCAGGTAGGCGCGGCGGCCAGGACGGCTCACACGCTCGATATGCTTGATAACCTGCTCACGGCGTTCGCCGTACTTCAGGCCCAGACGCAGCACGTCAAACTGCTGGCCTTCGGGACGCATACGCTCCACCGAGGCGATGTAGCCTTCTTTGACCAGCAGCTTCGCCAGCTGTTCTTTGAACTTCGACGCCGGCACATCCACGCTCTCCTTGTATCCGCGGGTCGCGTTACGGATGCGCGTCAGCATGTCAGCAATAGGATCACTAACCATTATTCCTCCAGGGGCACCTCGCCCCAGGACAGAGGGAGCCGGAGATGCGGCTCCCAGGTTTTCCCAGGAAAAACGGCCTACTTTGAGCCGAAATTTCTCTTGTTAGGGACATTTCCCAGATTCGGACGATCACCAGGCAATCCGCCTTGGTTCGTATCCGCCGGGACGGACACCAGTGGAATTACCAGCTGGCTTTGCGCACGCCGGGCAGCTCGCCGCGGTGGGCCATTTCACGCATCACAATGCGGCTCACGCCGAAGTGACGGATGTAGCCACGGGGGCGGCCGGTGAACTCGCAGCGGTTATGCAAACGGGTGGGGCTGGCGTCACGGGGCAGCTGGCTCAGGCCGTAGTAATCGCCGGCAGCCTTCATTTCAGCGCGCTTGGCGGCGTACTTGGCTACCTTCTGCTCGCGCTGCTTCTGCTTGGCGATCTTGCTCTTTTTAGCCATGGTTGTCTCTTCCTTTCTTTGGGGTCTCTCAGTGCAGCCCAGGCACGGGGACAGCCGAAGCTGACCTGCCTTGAAGCGGCAATAAGGAGTGCAGCCACGGAAGCTGCAACTCCTCACTCTACCCTACTTGGGCAAACTTGAAAAGATGGGGTGGACTCTTCCCTGCTTCAACGGCGGAAGGGCAAGCCCAGGCCCTGCAGCAGAGCGCGGGCTTCTTCATCCGTCTTAGCAGTGGTCACGATGGTGATATCCATACCACGGGTACGGTCCACCATGTCATACGTGATCTCCGGGAAGATCAGCTGCTCTTTGATGCCCAGGTTGTAGTTACCGCGGCCATCGAAGGCGTTAGGGTTGATTCCCCGGAAGTCGCGGATACGGGGCAGGCCCACGTTAATCAGCTTGTCCAGGAACACCCACATGCGGTCACCGCGCAGCGTCACCTTCACGCCGATGGGCATGCCCTGGCGCAGCTTGAAGTTGGAGATGCTCTTCTTGGCCTTGGTGATCACCGGCTTTTGCAGAGTGATCAGGGCCAGTTCCTTGGCCGCCTTGTCAATGGCCTTGGAGTCATCACGCGCAGCGGAGCCGAGACCTTCGTTGATCACGATCTTCTCGATGCGGGGCGCAGCCATCACGCTGGAGTAGCTGAACTGCTCGACCAGCGCAGGGCGCACCTCGCTCTGGTACTTTTCTTTGAGTTGCAACATAGTTCCTCATTTCGGGCGGACGGGTCGCCCAGGCCGCCCCTTCTGGGAGGGCGGCCCCACAGGTTTAGTCGATGACTTTGCCGCTGGCCGCAGCGACGCGGACCTTGCGGCCATCAACGATCTGCTTGCGCACGCGGGTGGCCTTGCCGGTTTCAGGATCGACCAGCGCCACCTTGGAGGCGTGCAGGGCAATTTCCTTCTCGACGCGGCCGCCTTCAGGGTTGGCGAAGCTGGGCTTGACATGCTTGATGACGGTGTTCACACCCTCGACCAAGACCTTATGGTCGCGGGGGGAGGTTTCCAGCACTTTGCCGGTCGCGCCCTTGTGCTTACCGCTCAGAACCACCACGGTGTCGCCCTTGCGGACGTGCAGCTTGTTGCTGTGGTGTTCGCCTGCTGCTTTACGGGCCATTACAGCACCTCCGGAGCCAGGGAAACGATCTTCATGAAACGGCGGTCGCGCAGCTCGCGGGCCACCGGGCCGAAGACACGGGTGCCGCGGGGCTCACCGTTCTGGTTGATCACCACGGCGGCGTTGCGGTCGAAGCGGATGGTGCTGCCGTCAGCACGCTTGATGGCGTGGCTGGTCCGCACGACCACAGCCTTGACCACGTCGCCGGCTTTCACGGCGCCGCGGGGAGCGGCGTCCTTCACGCTGGCTACGATGATGTCACCGACCTGGGCATAACGCTTGTTGCCGCCACCACCGGTGGTCAGGCCCTTGCCGCCGATGCCCGAGTTGAGCACACGGATGCACATCAGTTCACGGGCGCCGCTGTTGTCGGCCACGTCGAGACGGGTTTGAACCTGAATCATGCTTCGCCTCCAGCTTCTTCAGTGGCGACTTCGGTTTCGGCCACAGTGGTTTCCATGCCACGGGGACGCTCAATCAGACGGGTGACCTTCCAGGTCTTGTTCTTGCTGATAGGACGCACCGCGATGATTTCCACACGGTCACCGATGCGGTATTCGTTCTGCTCGTCGTGGGCAGCGTACTTTTTGCTGCGGGTCACGACCTTGCCGTACAGAGGGTGGGCGAAGCGGCGCTCCACTTTCACACTCACCGTCTTGTCAGCCTTATCGCTGACCACGGTGCCCTGGAAGGTCTTTCTCAGGGCGACTTTCTTCTGTTCACTCATTGCTGACCTTCCTTGCGCTGCCGCTCGCTGCGGATGGTGTTCAGCTGGGCCACTTCACGGCGCAGCTGGCTCACGCGGTGGGGCTGGGGCAGGTTGCCCATCGAAGCCTGGAAGCGCAGCTCCATCAGTTCCTTTTTGCGGTTTTCGATTTCCTGATCGAAGTCGGTCAGCGCCAATTCACGCATATCACTGGGCTTCATCGTATACCTCACGCTTGACCATCTTGGTCTTGATGGGCAACTTGTGACCGGCCAGGCGGAACGCTTCTTTGGCCTGCACTTCAGTCACGCCGGCCACTTCAAACATCACGCGGCCAGGCTTGACCACAGCCACCCAGAATTCCACGGCGCCCTTACCCTTACCCATTCGCACTTCCAGGGGCTTTTTGGTCACAGGCTTGTCGGGGAAAATACGGATGTAGATCTTACCGCCGCGGCGGAAGTGACGGCTCATCACGATACGGCAGGCTTCAATGTGGTTGGAACGAATCCAGCCGGGCTCCATGGCCACCATGCCATAGTCACCGAAGGCCACGTAATCGCCGCCTTTGGCTTCACCGCGCATACGGCCACGGAACTGCTTACGGTATTTGGTGCGCTTAGGAAGCAGCATTGGGTCCTCCTTGACGGCGGCGGGCGGTGGGGCGGCGGCGGCCGCCGGCAGGACGCTCACCACGGTTACGGCGTTCGCCACCTTCTTCGTTGTTGGCAGGGCGGGCGCTGCGGGACTGGGTACCCTCGGTACGTCCACCAATCACTTCACCGTTGAACACCAGCACCTTGATGCCCAGCTGTCCATAGGTGGTGCTGGCCGTAGCGGTGCCGTAGTCGATATCGGCGCGCAGGGTGTGCAGGGGCACGCGGCCTTCCAGCACCTTCTCGGTGCGGGCCTGCTCGGCGCCGCCCAGGCGACCCGACAGAATCACCTTGCAGCCACGGGCACCCGACTCCATCACGCGCTGAGCCGCCTGCTTCATGGCACGGCGGAACGCGAAACGACGTTCGATCTGCTCGGCAATACGCAGAGCGACCAGAGGAGCGCTGGTGTTGGGGTTGGGGATTTCCGCAACGTTCACAGCCACGGTGCCGGCCTCCACCATGTTCTCGATGCTCTGGCGAATGGCCTTGATGCTCTCGCCGCCCTTACCGATCACGATACCGGGCTTGGCCGCACTGATGATCACGTTGATCTGCTGGCCGGCGCGCTCGATTTCGATGCGGGCGATACCGGCAGCCTGCAGCTCCTTGTGGACCAGCTGACGGATCTTCTCGTCTTCGCGCAGCATCTGGCTGTAGTTCTTCTTGCCGGCATACCAGCGGCTGTTCCAGCCACGGGTCACGCCGAGGCGGAAGCCGTTGGGGTTGATTTTGTTACCCATTAGTTGGCTCCTTTTTCGCCGACCACGATGGTGATGTGGCTGGTGCGCTTGCGGATGATGTTGGCGGCGCCGCGGGCCCGGGGAATCAGGCGCTTGAGCGTAGGACCGGCGTCCACGTAGGCTTCCTTGATGAACAGCTGGTCTTCCAGCATGTCGTCGTTGTGCAGCGCGTTGGCCTTGGCCGAGTTCAGCACCTTGCTGATGGGCTCACTGGCGATGTGAGGCAAGAAGCGCAGGATGTCTTCGGCGTCACGGACGGACTTGCCGCGGATCAGGTCCACCACCAGGCGCACCTTGCGGGGGCTCATGCGCACATACTTGGCACGGGCAAAGCCGGGCTTACGCAGCTTGTGCTCCTGCTTGCGCTGCTTCTTGTTGCGGAATTCTGCGGTCTGGGTAGCGGTCATTTCCTCTTGCTCCCTTTGGCATTCTTGTCGGCGCCGTGACCACGGTAGTTGCGGGTCGGAGCGAATTCACCCAGCTTGTGGCCGATCATCTGCTCGTTCACGAACACCGGGGTATGCTGCTTGCCGTTGTGCACCGCGATGGTGTGACCGATCATTTCGGGCACGATGGTCGAGCGGCGGCTCCAGGTCTTGATGACTTTCTTGTCCTTGCGCTCGTTCTGGGCATCCACCTTTTTCAGGAGGTGATCATCCACGAACGGGCCTTTTTTGAGGCTACGGGGCATTCTCTACCCTCCTTTACTTGCGGCCCTTACGGCGGCTGATGATGAAACGGTCGCTGTTCTTGCGCTTGCGGCGGGTCTTCAGACCCTTGGCCGGCTGGCCCCAGGGGCTGACAGGTACGCGGCCCGCGCTGGTGCGGCCTTCACCACCGCCGTGGGGGTGGTCCACCGGGTTCATGGCGCTACCGCGCTGGTGCGGCTTGCGGCCCAGCCAGCGGCTGCGTCCGGCCTTGCCCAGAACAATGTTCTTGTGCTCAGCGTTGCCGACCGTACCGATGGTGGCGTAGCACTCGGAGTGAACGCGGCGCAGTTCGCCGCTGGGTAGACGCAGGATGACGTAGTCGCCTTCCTTGCCCTGAACCTGCACGCTGGTACCAGCGCTGCGGGCCATCTGAGCGCCCTTGCCAGGAACCAGTTCCACGGCATGAACCACGGCACCCACCGGCACGAAGCGCAGGGGCAGCGCGTTGCCCAGCTTGGGCTCGGCTTCAGGACCGGCGTTGACCTTCTGGCCGACCTTCATACCTTCGGGAGCGAGGATATACCGCTTGACGCCGTCGGCGTAGTGCAGCAAGGCAATACGGGCGCTGCGGTTGGGATCGTACTCGATCGCGGCCACGCTGGCGCTCACGCCGGCCTTGTCGCGGCGCTTGAAGTCGATGATGCGGTACAGGCGCTTGTGGCCACCGCCGATAAAACGGCTGGTAATACGGCCACGGTTGTTACGGCCACCGGTCTTGGGCAGGGGCTCGGTCAGGGCCTTTTCGGGACGCTTTTTGGTCAGGCCCGAAAAGTCGGCCGTGGTCATCTGACGGCGACTGGGGGTATAGGGACGGTACTTCTTAATAGCCATGCTGAATCTCCTTAGACCAGTCCTTCGAGGGCTTCGATCTTCTGGCCATCGGCGAGACGAACCACGGCCTTCTTACGGTCGTTGCGCTGGCCCATAAAGCGGCCCACACGCTTGCGCTTGCCGCGCACGTTCATGGTGCTGATTCCAGTCACCTGTACGCCGAACGCCTTTTGGATGGCGTCACGGATTTCGGGCTTGGTGGCCTTGGGGGACACCCAGAACGAGTACACGCCCTTTTCCATGCCGGCGAAAGCTTTCTCGCTGACCACAGGGGCCTGAATAATGTCGTAGTGGCTCACTGCTGGGCCTCCTCTTGCATCTCCTGAGCAGGTTCCAGGGCCACGGCGTCAATTACCAGGCGGTCATGGCGCAGGATGTCGTAGGTGTTCAGACCAGCCACCGGCAGCACGGTTGCCCAGGACACGTTACGGGCGCTACGCAGAACATTCGCGTCGTCGGTGACGATCAGGACTTTCTCGCTGCCGTCCATGCCATTGTCCTTGGCCCACTGCACGAAGCTCTTGGTCTTGCCGTCCAGGTCGTAGCCGTCCACAGCCGTCAGCATGCCGGCGGCCTGACGGTCAGCCAGAGCCATGGCCAGACCCAGCTGACGCACCTTGCGGGGCAGGGTGTAGCTGTAGTCGCGGGGTTTGGGACCGAAGGCCACACCACCGCCCACGAAGGTCGGCACGGTACGGTCGCCGTGACGGGCGTTACCGGTACCCTTCTGAGAGAACATCTTACGGCCGGTACGGGCCACCTGAGCCCGCGTCTTGGTGCTGGCGGTGCCGCGGCGGCGACCGGCCAGCTGCCAGGTCACAACCTCATGCAGCACGTGGGGGTTCACTTCCGGCAGTTCCAGCTCAATCGAGCGGCCGCCGTTCTTACCAACAACTTGAATCTGAGCCATCACTGGCCTCCCTTAACGGCGCCGCGCAGAATCACCAGGCCGCCATTGGCTCCGGGCACAGCGCCCTTGACCAGGATCAGGTTCTCGTCGGGGCGCACTTCCACCACTTCCAGGTTCTGGACGGTGACGCGCTCGTCACCCATGTGGCCGGCCATCTTCTTGCCTTTGTACACGCGGCCAGGGGTCTTACGCTGACCGATGGAACCGGGGCGGCGGTGCCACTTCTTGGCACCGTGGCTGGCGGGACCACCGGCGAAGTTCCAGCGCTTCATGACGCCCTGGAAACCCTTACCCTTGCTGGTACCGGTGACATCGATTTTCTCGCCTTCACCAAATACGTCCACGCGTACTTCGTCGCCTTCAGGGCTGAAGTCGCGGAACTCGCGCAGGTAACGCACAGGGCTGATGTCGGCCTTTTTCAGGTGACCCAGCTGAGGCTTGTTCAGGCCCTTTTCCTTGCGGTCGCCAAAGCCAATCTGCACGGCTTCGTAGCCGTCCACTTCGTTGGTCTTGCGCTGAACCACGGGGCAGGGGCCAGCCAGAATCACCGTCACGGGCACGGCGCGGTCATCTTTCCAGATTTGCGTCATGCCGATTTTGGTTCCGAGGATGCCCTTCATGCGCCGCCTCCCACCGTCTTGATTTCAATGTCCACGCCGGTCGGCAGGTCCAGGGTCATCAGGCTATCGATGGTCTTTTTGGTGGGGTTCTTGATGTCCACCAGACGGTTGTGGGTCCGGATTTCGAAGTGCTCGCGGCTGTCCTTGTCGATAAAGGGGCTACGCAGCACGCAGAAACGGCGGATACGGGTGGGCAGCGGCACAGGGCCGCTCACATCTGCGCCAGTGCGGCGGACGGTATCCACGATCTTGCTCGCAGACTGGTCCAGCGCACGGTGGTCGAAACCACGCAGTTTGATACGAATCTTGGGAGCTACCATTCTCTACACCAGTCCCTTACTTGATGACCTTGGTCACAACGCCAGCGCCGACGGTACGGCCACCTTCGCGGATGGCGAAGCGCAGGCCTTCTTCCATGGCGATCGGCTTGATCAGTTCCACGGTGAACTCGACGTTATCGCCGGGCATCACCATTTCCACGCCTTCTTTCAGCTCCACCACACCGGTCACGTCCGTGGTCCGGAAGTAGAACTGGGGACGGTAGCCACCGAAGAACGCGCTGTGACGTCCACCTTCGTCCTTGCTCAGCACGTACACGCTGGCTTCGAACTGGGTGTGGGGGGTGATGCTGCCGGGCTTCGCCAGTACCTGACCACGTTCCACGTCGTCACGGCTCACGCCACGCAGCAGCACGCCCACGTTGTCGCCCGCCATGCCGCTGTCCAGCAGCTTGCGGTGCATTTCCACGCCGGTCACGGTGGTCTTCTTGGTGTCGGTCAGACCCACGATTTCCACTTCGTCGCCCACCTTCACGATGCCGCGTTCCACGCGGCCGGTTGCCACAGTACCGCGGCCGGTGATGGTGAACACGTCTTCGACGGGCATCAGGAAAGCCTTGTCGGTGTCGCGCTCAGGGGTGGGGATGTAGGAGTCGATGGCGTCCAGCAGTTCCCAGATGCGGTCGACCCACTCGTCCTGACCGCGGGCGGTCTTGGGGTTGGCCTGCAGGGCTTCGAGGGCCTTGAGGGCGCTGCCCTTAACGATGGGCAGATCGTCGCCGGGGAACTCGTAGTTGCTGAGCAGTTCGCGGACTTCCATCTCGACCAGCTCGAGCAGTTCTTCGTCGTCAACCATGTCGACCTTGTTCATGAACACGACGATGTAGGGCACACCGACCTGACGGGCGAGCAGGATGTGCTCACGGGTCTGGGGCATGGGGCCGTCAGCGGAGCTGACGACCAGGATAGCGCCGTCCATCTGGGCTGCGCCGGTGATCATGTTCTTGACGTAGTCGGCGTGACCGGGGCAGTCCACGTGGGAGTAGTGGCGGCCTTCGGTGTTGTATTCAACGTGGCTGGTGTTGATGGTGATACCACGGGCCTTTTCTTCGGGGGCCTTGTCGATCTGGTCGTAAGCCAGGGTTTCGACGGTGTCGTCCATCGCAGCAGCGGTGAAGGTAATGGCCGCGGTCAGGGTGGTCTTGCCGTGGTCAACGTGTCCGATGGTGCCCACGTTCACGTGGGGCTTGGTGCGTTCAAACGTACCTTTTGCCATAATTACTCTCCTCCAAGCGGTGGCACACACAAAAACGACCCTTTGATCGGGTTTGCCAGAAAAGACGGAAAACGTCTTTTGGGTTTTGCGGCCCACATTGGGTTGATTCTCGCCGAGCGGCAGTGTCCCGCCTGCTGGCACACGCTACGCAGTGCTGCGTACCGACGTAAAAGTCTAGCCGATCTGCCCAATGAGGGCAAGTTGGAGGGTGATCTCCCCCCACGGGAAGCCACCCAAAACCAAAAAGATAAAGGAAATATTAAATCAGTCCTGCGGTCCGCTCTGTCTTAGAAGTCAGCCAGTTCCTCGTGGTGCCAGTGCTGGCCTTCCCTGGCTGGCAGCCCGTCCCCTTCCAGCAAGCTGCGTAAGCGGCTCAGCGCGGCATTCAAACTGGGGCCTTCACCGTACATCTTGCAGGCCGAAGGGGTAATCAGGATTTCCGCGCCACGTTCGCCTTCCACGGCACGAATCAGGATGCCGGCAGGGGTGTCTTCGCGCTCGACCTGAACAGCTGCGGGGAGACCTTCACGCTGGGCCATTTCTTTCAGATTCATGCTTGCCACTATGCCGCGCCCCTTGCCGTAGCGTAAGGGGATGACGCTGTTCGACCCGCCCGCGCCCCTGGCTGAACGCCTGCGCCCCCGCACCGTAGCGGAAGTGGTGGGACAGACCCACCTGCTAGGTCCCGGCAAGCCGCTGACCCGCCTGCTGAACTCAGGCCGACTGCCTTCCCTGATTCTGTGGGGGCCGCCAGGCGTAGGCAAAACCACTCTAGCCCGGCTGGTGGCCGGCGAAGTGGGCAGCCACTTTATAGGGCTGTCGGCAGTGAGTGCCGGTGTCAAGGACGTGCGCGAGGCTGTCTTGGAAGCTGAGGCGCGGCGCGGGCGGGGACAGAAGACGGTGCTGTTTCTGGATGAAATCCACCGCTTCAACAAGGCGCAGCAAGACGCCCTGCTGCCCCACGTGGAATCAGGCTTGCTGACCCTGATCGGCGCGACCACCGAGAATCCCAGCTTTGAGGTGAACCCGGCCCTGCGCTCGCGGGCGCGGACCCTGGTACTGGAAGCACTGAGCAAAGATGACATTCGGGCGCTGCTGGAGCGGGCACTGACCGACCCGCGTGGACTGGAAGGCGTGAGGATGGAGCCGGAGGCGCTGGAGCTGCTGGCCCGCCTGGCCGACGGGGACGGACGCCGCGCTCTGGGCACGCTCGAAGCGGCCGCAGTGCTGGCCAACCCGGTGACCGAAGAAGCCGTCACCGAAGCGTTCGGCAAGCACCTGCCTGCGATGGACAAGGGCGGCGAGGACTTTTACAACCTGATCTCGGCCCTGCACAAGTCGGTGCGCGGCAGCCATGTGGACGCCTCGCTGTACTGGCTGGCACGGATGCTGGAAGGCGGCGCAGACCCGCTGTATGTGGCCCGGCGAATCGTGAGGATTGCCGCTGAGGACGTGGGCCTGGCCGATCCACAGGCCCTGCGGCTGGCCGTTGCTGCCCGCGACACCGCCGAGTTCCTGGGCCGCCCCGAAGGTGACTTGGCGCTGGCGCAGGCGGTGGTGTACCTGGCGCTGGCCCCCAAGAGCAACAGCGTGTACACCGCATGGAAACGGGTGGTCCGGGCGGTGCAGGAGGGCGAGACGTTGCCGGTGCCGCTCCACCTGCGTAACGCCCCTACCGAACTGATGAAAGGCCAGGGCTACGGCAAAGGCTACGCCTACTACTTCGACGACCCGGCCGGCTCGTTCGCGCAGGCCTATCTGCCGCAGGGGGCTGAGCTGGACCTGTACCGGCCCGGCACCGAGGGTTGGGAAGGCCGCGTGCAGGAGCGCTGGCGCAAGCTGCGCGAAGCGCACGGAGAAGGCGAACAAGAGACAGAGAACTAAGCAAAAACGGCCTTCTGCACAGCAAAACCCCCGCCAGAAGGCAGGGGTCATAGGCCAGGGTCAGCGTCAGAGCTACGGAAGTGAGTGTGACAAAAAACAGTCCTGCGGTGCGGCGTGCTGGGGAAAACGGTAAAAGGATGACTGTCCCCCCAGTCGCATGAGTGCGGCTTGACCTCCGCCAGGCTTAGCCCTCGCCCGCTGAAACACTGGCCCGGAGAAAGTATAGGGCGCAGGCACTAGCCTTCTTGCAGGTCAGTCAGCCAGTTGGCCTGCTGCAAGGCGGTATCCAGCTCGCGGCGGAGCTTGGCAAGAGCGTCGATCTGGCGCTGCAACTGCGGGATACTCACAGCAGGCACCCAGCGGATTTCGCTGCCGCCAAAACGCTGCTGCTGCACCGAGGCATTTTCGGCGGTCTGGCGCAGCAGGCCAAGACGTCCGTCCAGCAAGTCACGCTCGGTCAGGGCCTGGGTCAGCGTGCGGCCATCGGCCAGCCGGGTGGTGAGATTGGTGAGGTGAATGGCAGGAATCAGCTGCCCCAGCTGCGCCGTCAGCTCGGCATGTTCGGCCAGCAGCGCTGACGGGTCTTCAGCGGGAGCGTCACCTTCTTGCACCAGCACATTCTGGCTTAGGCGGGCAGCCACCTGAGCCAGGCGCTTTTGCAGGTCGGCGCGGAGAATCAGGGCTTCAGCCAGTTTCATGGTGGGCAGTCTAGCGCCTGAACCCTGTCCCGTAAGGCGTCAGCCGGTATTGCGCACCCCGGCCGAAATCCCCTGTAGCGTCAGCATCAGCGCGTGCTCGTAGCGGTCCAGGCCACCTTCCTCGGCACGGGCGCGGCGCAGCAATTCAATCTGGATGCGGTGGATGGGGTCCACGTAGGGATTGCGCAGCAGGATGCTCTGGGCCAGCCGCGGCTCCCGCGCCAGCAGCTCACCGCCCACCACCTCACCCACCAACGCTACCGTGTCGCGGTACGCTTCCTCAATAATGCCGGCCAGCGCCCGACCGCCCTCCACAGCTTCGGGAGTATCGGCCCCGGCCAGCAGCGCGGCGTACTCGCGGAAGATGGCTGGGTCGGTTTTGGCCAGGCTCATCTGGGCGTTGTCCAGCACAGCGCGGAAAAAGGGCCACTCGGCATACATCTGCCGGGCCTGCTCAGTTCCGATTTCGCGCAGGCCGATATTCAGGCCGTACCACCCCGGCAGGTTGGCGCGGGTCTGCGTCCAGCTCATCACCCAGGGAATGGCACGCAGGTTGCTCAGGGTGGGGTTGCCGGGCCGGCGTACCGGGCGGCTGGCGATGTTCAGGCGGCTGATTTCGTGAATCGGCGTGACCTGCTCGAAAAAGGGCAAGAAGGCCGGGTCCTGTACGAAGGCGCGGTAGGCAGCCGCAGCGGCGCGGGCGGCGCGGTCCAGCGCGTCCATCCACTCGGCTGGCGGGTCCTGGGGTGGACGGGCAGCGGCCACGATCATGCCGTACAGCGCCTGCTCCAGATTGCGGCGCGCCAGCACCGGATGGCTGTACTTGTCGGCCAGGGCTTCTCCCTGCTCGGTGATCCGCAGGCCCGCGTCGATGGTGCCGGCCGGCTGGCCCAGAATGGCGCGGCTGGCTGGACCGCCCCCACGCCCGATAGAAGTGCCGCGCCCGTGGAAAAAGCGCCAGCGCACGCCTGCCTCACGGCACACCGCGCTGATACGGCGCTGGGCCTCGTGCAGCGCCCAGTTGGCGGCCAGAAAGCCGGCGTCCTTGTTGGAATCCGAGTAGCCCAGCATGATTTCCTGCACGTCGCTGCCCAGGTGGGCGCGGTACTCGGGCAAGGCCAGCAGCCGGGCCACGATGTCCGGGGCACCCTCCAGGTCGTCCAGGGTTTCAAAAAGCGGGACCGGCAGGATGCGGAACCCCACCTCGCGGGCCAGCAGTAGCGGCTCCAGCACGTCGCTCACACTTTCGGACATGGAAACCACGTAATGGCCGAATGCCGCCGGGCCGACTTCACGGGCGGCCGCCTGCACCTCGCGGATGGGTCCGATGGCCGTCTCAAGAGTCTCCGTGAGCGGCTCGCCGGCCGGCCACAGCGGGCGGCGGGAGCGCAGTTCGGCACTCAGTAGAGCCAGCCGGGCGTCCTCGTCCAGCGCCAGGTAATCTTGCGTCACCCCGGAGGCCTGCAGCAGTTCCGCCACTGCCCTGCCGGTCTGGCTGGAATGCTCCCGGATATCCAGGCTCACCAGATGCTGCCCGAACACGCGGGCCAGCGTCAGCGCTGGGAGCAGCAGTTCCTCAGCGGTGCGGCGCTGGCCCTGTTCCAGCAACTGCCGGTACACCCTGCCCAGGCGTGGGGAGAGGTCGGCCGCCTCACCGCGCTGCACCGCCTGAAACAGGGCCAGCAGTTCGTCACGGTAGGTGGGCTGACCCTCGCCGGCTTGGAGGTCTTCCTGGCTCACGTCGGCGTAGGCCTGGCGCAGCGCCGCTGCCAGCAGGTCGCGGGCCCGCTGGCGGTGCAGTTCCAGCGCGGCGCGGGTGGCCTGCGGCGTCACGAAGGGGTTGCCGTCGCGGTCGCCGCCCATCCAGGAACTGAACCGCAGCGGCAGCTGCGTAGAGATGCCGGCGGCGCCGCGTTCGCCGTACACGGCCGCAAAGGCGCGGTCCAGGTCACGCTCCAGCACCGGCAGAGCGCGGGCGATAGACGAGATGTAGGTCAGGCCCGCCTTGACCTCGTCGGCCACGGTGGGCTTGATGCGGCGTAGCTCCGGCGTGCCCCACAGCGCTTCGATATGGGCCAGCACGCGCTCCTGGGCTTCTTCCTCGTCCAGGCGGGGCAACTGCTCCACCACGTCCACCAGATGCTGGCGCACCGTGCGGCGGCGCATCTCGGTGGGGTGCGCGGTAAAGGTGAGTTCCAGTTGCAGGGTGGCGAGCAGCTCATGGGCCTCGGCAGCGCTCAGGCCCTGGCGGTGCAGTTCCTCTACGGCCTGAAGCAGGCTCTGAGGCCGGGTGCCCTGGCGCTCCCGCAGCACACGGACCCGCTCATATTCCTCGGCCAGGTTGACCAGCTGAAAGTACCAGCTGAACGCACGGGCTAGGTTGGACGCCTCCTCCCGGCTCAGGCCACGCAGCAGTCCGCTCAGCTCGGCAGAGTCGCCGCCGGCCCGCACCTCCCGGACCAGGGCGCGGGTCTTCTCGACCAGTTCGAAAAAGGCTTCGCCTTCCTGTTCGCGCAGGACCTGGCCCAGCAGGCGGCCCAGCGTACTCACATCACGGTTCAGTGCCATCTGTCCTCTCCCCTCGCCGGCAGCTCCGCCGCTGGTGCAGCTGCGGCCGGCCGCTTGTGTGCTCTGTCCTTCTGTGTCCCTTCTGTTATCACATCCGCAGGACGCAGGAAGCCGCGCGGTCATCAGCCGACTCGCAACTGCAGGACCAGGGGTACAATGGGCCAGCTTCAGCCGGCGCCGGCCCAGCAGGCACCCATGACACGCAAACACCTATGAACAGCGCCTTTTCTCTCCACTTCCGCAGGTTCGGTCTGAGCCGGTTCAGTCCGGCCCAACTGATTGCCCTCACCTTCGGCGCCGCGATTCTGGGCGGCACGCTGCTGCTGTGGCTGCCGCTGAGCCATGAGCCCGGACAAACGGTCAGCTTGCTGCAGGCCCTGTTTATGGCAACCAGCGCCGTGTGCGTGACCGGGCTGGGAGTGGTGGACATCGGCACTACCTTTTCGCCGTTCGGTGAGGCCGTCATGCTGCTGCTGGTGCAGTTCGGCGGGCTGGGGCTGATTACGGTGGGCACCATGACCGCGCTGCTGCTGCGCCGCCGGGTGGGCGTCCGCAGCCGTCTGAACGCCGCCCAGCAGGTCAACGCGTCCCGCCTGGGCGAAGCGCCCGCGCTGGTACGCACGGTGGTTCTCAGCGCACTGGCCATCGAGCTGGCAGGCGCCCTGCTGCTGGCCCCCGACTTCATCGCACGCGAGGGCCTGCAGCGCGGACTGTATTACGCGCTGTTCCACTCGGTCAGCGCCTTTAACAACGCCGGGTTCAGCCTCTACCCCACCGGCCTGACTGGGCTGGTCGGCAACCTGGCCATCAATATCTTTATTCCACTGCTGATTATCCTGGGCGGCATGGGGTTTCTGGTCCAGGTCAACGTCCTGGCGTGGCTGCGCGACCGGCGCAACCAGCTGAGCACCAACACCCGCATTTCGCTGGCCATGACATTTTTCTTGCTGCTGAGCGCCCCGGTGCTGTTCGGGCTGATGGAGTGGAACAACCCTGCCACGCTGGGCGGTTTGCCGCTGCGCGACAAGTTGCTGGCGGCCTGGTTTCAGGGGGTCACACCGCGCACGGCCGGCTTCAATACTCTCGACTACGCGCAGATGACTTTCGCGGGCCTGTTCTACTCCATGCTGCTGATGCTGATTGGTGGCAACTCCGGCTCCACAGCCGGCGGGATCAAGACCAATACGGTGTTCGTGATGGTGGTCAGTGCCTGGTCCCTGATCCGGGGCCGCAAGGACGCGGTGGTGTTCGACCGGCGCCTAGGCACCGACATCATCCTGCGGGCCATGAGCGTGGGCCTGCTCAGCCTGGTGATGCTGGCCCTGGGGATTTTGCTGCTGCTGCTGCTGAACAGCCACGGCGAGGGCGAACTGAGCTTCATTCAGCTGGTGTTCGAAGCGGTCAGCGCTTTCGCCACGGTGGGCCTAAGCATGAATGCCACGGCCCTGCTGAATCCGGCACAGGAACTGGTCATCATCGCCCTGATGTTCCTGGGCCGCATCGGGCCGCTGACCCTGGCGGTGGCCTTTGCACAGCGCGAACTGCCGCCGCCAGTACGCTACCCCCAAACCAGTGAAGTGCTGATTGGCTAAGGGCTGATCGGCTAAGGCGGGAGCTGGAGCCGGGCGGCGCAAGACTGGCTGGAACAACCTGCCAGCTCTCCCACAAATGGCCGCTCTGCACACTCAAGCCTGGCCCAACCCCTTCTCATGACGCCGCCGGGCCATGCGCTAAGCTGCTCAGTGCTATGACGCCGTGCCTAGACGACGCCGACCCTTCGGGGACCAGTCACAATTCAGCCGTTCAGCGCCCGACCGGGCCTGAACCTTCCTGCGGGGGGCAGCCATGAGCGCCGCTCTGTCGGTGCTGATTATCCTCGTGATGGTGGCCGTGAACGCACTGTATGTGGCCGCCGAGTTCGCTACGGTGGGGTCGCGCCGCTCGCGGGTCCAGGAAGCCGCCGAGGCGGGCAGCCGCCCTGCGGCGGGCCTGCTGACCATCTTGCAGGACTCCAGAAAACTGGACGACTATGTGGCGGCCTGCCAGATCGGAATTACGCTGAGCAGCCTGGTGGCCGGTTCCTTCGGGCAGGCGCGGCTGACACCGCTGCTCACGCCATATTTCGGGGCCGCCGGACAGGCTGCAGCGATCATCGCCGTGCTGCTGCTGGTCACGGCCCTGCAGGTGGTGCTGGGCGAACTGCTTCCCAAGACCGTGGCCCTGCGCTACCCCGAGCGGCTGGCTATGGCGACCCTGGCCCCTATGCGGCTGAGCCAGTGGCTGTTTACCCCGCTGATCCGGCTGTTCAACGGTTCGGCTTTTGCGCTGATGAAAGCCGGCGGCCTGGGCGGCGACCACAGCCATGCACACGTCCACTCTCCTGAAGAGCTGGAGGGGCTGTACCGCGAGAGCGCGGCCGGCGGCCTGATTGACGCAGCGGAACGTGACATGCTGGCCGGCGTACTGAACGTGGACCAGCGAATGGTGCGCGAGATCATGACCCCCCGCACGCGGCTGGTGACCGTTCCGGGCAGTGCGCGGGTGCGCGACATCGTGCCGCAGCTGAGCAGCAGCGCCTACTCCCGTTTTCCCGTGATGGGTCAGCAGCCCGACGAGCTGGTGGGCATCGTGCATCTGCGCAACCTGTTTCTGGCAGCGGCCAAGAATCCCGAAGCCAGGGTCGATCAGGTGATGCAGCAGCCCCTGATCGTCGCGGAAACGGTGACGGTGCCGGAGCTGTGGCAGGTGCTGCGTGAGGCGGGCCGACATAGCGCCATGATCATCAACGAGTACGGCGCCGTGGCTGGGATGGTCACGCTGGAAGACGCCCTGGAAGAGATTTTCGGCGAGCTGCAAGACGAGTTTGACCAGGAGGAGGAACCGATTGTGGAGCAGGGCGAGGTGGTCTCGGCCCGCGGCGACGTGCTGCTGGACGTCCTGAACGACCGCTTCGGCCTGAGGCTGCCGGCGGACGAGGTCGATACAGTAAGTGGCCTGATGTGGCAGGAGCTGGGACGCCTTCCGGTGGTAGGCGACGAGCTGCAGCTGGAAGACGGCACGATGGTGCGCGTAGACAGCATGGAACGGCGCTCGGTCCGCCGCGTGAGTCTGCGCCTGCCCGGAGGTGACGCATGATAGAGAATGTCGCACTGCCCATTGCCGTCATCCTGACGCTGGTGCTGCTGAACGGACTGTTCGTGGCCGCCGAATTCGCTCTGGTCGGGGCCAGGCGCAGCCGCCTGCAGACCATGGCCGACTCGGGCAGCGGCGCGGCCCGCTGGCTGCTGGGCGTGTTCGACCGCCCCGCCGGCAAGGACGGGTACATCGCCATCGCGCAGCTGGGCATTACCCTGGCGTCTATTGGCCTGGGCATGTACGGTGAGCCGGCCGTTGCCAAGTGGCTGTACGGCCCCTTCGAGCAGTGGGGGCTGGGCTATGAGGCGGCGCACACCGCCGGCTTTATCGTGGCTCTGAGTCTGATTACCTACATGCACGTGGTCTTCGGGGAAATGATTCCCAAGGCGCTGGCCCTGCAGTCCCCGGAACAGATCAGTGTGCGGGTCAATCCGCTGATGCGGGTCTTCGGGCTGGTGTTCCGTCCGCTGGTGGCCGCGCTGAACTTCCTGGCGATGGGGCTGATGCGGCTGATCGGTATCAAGGAACCCGGCAAGGAAGCCAGCTTGTACACCTCCAAGGAACTCGCCATCGCCACCGAGGAGGTGGCAGCCAGCGGGCAACTGGGCAGCGTGCAGCAGACCCTCATCACCAATATTTTCGAGCTGGAAGAGCGGGTGGCCGAGGAACTGATGACCTCGCGCAGCCGCCTGGAGGCACTGGCCGTCACCGCCAGCGACGCGGAGGTGATGGAGAAAATCGCCGCTTCTCCACGCAGCCGCTATCCGGTCTACCAGGGAACGCTGGACGACATTGTCGGCGTGCTGCACATCAAGGACTTTATGCGGGCGCGGTCGGGCGGCCGCCGGCTGACGCTGGAGCAGCTGGCCCGGCCCCTGCCAAGCGTGGCTGCCAGCGCCACCGCCGAAGAACTGCTGGCCCTCTTCAAGCGGGAGCGGGTCCACGCCGCGCTGGTGGTGGACGAGTTCGGCGGCACGCTGGGCTTCGTGACGATGGACGACCTGATCAGCGATGTGATCGAGGAGGAGGACGCCCCCGAGGAGCAGTGGATTCTGCGCAATGAGGACGGCTCCCTCACCCTGGACGGCGAGGTGACGCTCTCGGAACTGCGCGAGGATTACGGCTCGCAGCTGAGCAGTGACGAGGTCACGACGGTGGCGGGCCTGTTCCTGGCCGAGCTGGGCACTGTTCCAGACGCAGGCACCACCATCCACCTGCACGGCTACGACCTCACCGCCGAGGAGGTGCGCGGCCTCAAGGTCACGCGGGTCCGCCTGCGGGCAGTGCCGGAGCAGGGCGCGGAGCAGATTTGAAGGGCGGTCAGACCGGAGCGGGCTGCAGCTAGCGGCCCTTCATTTCTCAGTCTTCTCTTAACCGTGGATGTCCCCCGGAACCGCTAGAGTGGCGCACTGGACAGCCGAGACCGGCGGAGAAAGAGAAGACCTTGAACGAACTGGCACAGCGGGCCGAGAAGACGGCCGAAAAACTGATTTCAGACCGACGGGTACGGGCTGTGGCGGCAGCAGGCAGCTTCGATACCGACGACGCCTGGGCCGGCAGCGTGCCGACCTACGTGGCCTTCGAGCGTGGCGTCCAGAGCATGCAGGATGACCTGCGCAGCGGTATCCGGGTGGTGCGCTTTCCCTACGAGCAGCTGGAGCGCTGGCGCGAGTGGGAAGTGGCCCGCGCCGAAGCTCCGCTGGGCCTGCTGGCCAGTAGCCGGGCACTTTATGACCCCACCGGCTACTTTGCCCGCATCCAGCGCCAGCTGTGGACCCTCAGCGAGGAGCGGCGGGCCGACTGGCGCGAGGAAACCCTGCGCAGTGTCAGCGAGGAACTGGCGGCCATGAAGCAGACTTTCCGCTCCGGTGGGGCCGGTCCCGCCGAGCAGATCACGGCGCTGGGCGAGGCCCGCCGCTGGGCCACCGAGTCGCTGTACCCGGCGCTGCTGACCCACGCAGGACTCTGGCCCGAGTTCGAGCTGAGGCTGCCCCACGCCTGGCGGGCCGCAGCCGGGCTGAAATTCCCCAAGTCGGTATACCTGCTGGAGCAGCTCTACGGCTTCGGCGGCCGCGACGAGGCCCGCGCCGCGCTGCTGGCGACCCGTGGCCTGAAAATGCTGGCCCAGGAAAAGCTGGCCCACGCCGCTTTCGATGCTGGGTATTACGACGGAGCCGTTCGCTACCTGCGCGACGAAACCTATGTCCTGCACCGCACAGACATTGCCCGCTGGTCCCACCTGTCGGGGATGCGGCAGAACAAGCTCAGCACTCTGCTGGGCATCACGCGCTCACCACTGGGGCCAGCGGCCTTGAAAGTGGCGGAAGAGCTGCTGGGCACCGTCCGCGAGGGTGAGTAGTGGTCACAGGCAAATATCAGAGCCACGCGTCATATCCACATAAAAAGCCGCCCCATGGGGCGGCTTTCTTGTTGCTGTAAGGAGCTTGGGCCTTACTTCTCAGCGTGAACGACCAGCTTCAGGGGAATGCTCACCTCGGGGTGGGCCTTGTAGCTGATATCGTACTCGCCAATTTCCTTGACGGCCTTGGGCATTTCGATTTTGCGGCGGTCCACGTCGAAGCCCAAGCGGTCCAGGGCGTCGGCCACGTCGCCGGAGGTCACGGCACCGTACACCTTGCCTTCGCCGGCGCGCACGCTCAGCTCGATGGCCACGTTCTCCAGGCGGCTGGCGAGGTCTTCGGCGGTGGCCTTTTCCTCGGCCAGAATCTTCTGGCGGCTGCGGATACGGGCTTCCAGCGACTTCATGTTGGCGGCGTTGGCCGGAACAGCCATGCCGCGGGGAATCAGGAAGTTGCGGGCGTAGCCGGGCTTCACGGTCACGATTTCGCCGGTCTGCCCCAGCTTGCCGGGTTCAAGAAGAATCACTTGCATCGCTTATCTCCTTACTTCCGGACCAGCTTCTCGGTGTAGGGCAGCAGGGCCATCTGACGCGCGACCTTGATGGTCTGCGAAATGCGGCGCTGGTGCTTGGCCGAGAGGCCCGTGCGGCGGCGGGGAAGAATCTTGCCGGTGTCGCTCACGAAGCGGCGCAGCATCTTCACATCTTTGTAGTCGGTAATTTCCAGTTCGCCGATGGAGAACGGGTCCACCTTCGGCTTGCGGGGGCGCTTGGGGCCCTTGCCGCGCGGTTTACGGTCAGGCTTGGTCATGTTGGTCCTTTAAATGTGTCCGGTCAGAGTGTCTGCGGAGCGGGAATCAAGCCGGGAATCAAGCTCAGGGACGGCCCCTCGCTACAGTTGATACTCGCTCTCACCTGTGCGCCGGCCTAGGCCAGCGCGGTCAACTCAAAACGGCATATCGTCTTCTTCTGGCGGAATGTCATTGAGGCCTTGATCAATATCTAAGCCCCCCGAACGGTTCCCCATGCCGGCTCCACCTGTGAAGGGGGCCGAGTACGCCGCACTGCCCGTGGCCTGACGGGGTGCTGCGGGGGTGGCTGCGGTGCTGCCAGTGCCCGCACCTCGGGAAAGGGCTTCGACTCGCGTCGCCTCTACTTTGGTACTGCTGCGCTTGTTGCCATCTTTGTCGGTCCACGACTCGTTCATCAAGCGGCCTTTGACCAGGACAGGGTCACCTTTTTTGAGGTTCTGCATGGCTTCGGCCAGCTCACGCCACAGGGTCACGTCGATCCAATGCACCTTCTCCTGCTTTTCGCCGGAGCGGTCGGTCCAGTTTTCGTTTACGGCCAGCCCCAGGCTCAAGACAGCGTCGCCGCCAGGGGTGTAACGCAGTTCGGGTTCGCGGGTCAGGTTACCCACCACCAGCACTTCGTTCATACCGCCGGCCATTCGTACGCCACCACCAGCGTCTTCGGTCAGCGGGGCCTGAGCCGCCAGCTGCTCGATTCGCAGCGCTTTGACGCGCACGATGCTGCGCTTGCCGCCTTCGGGAGAATCCCAGGCGTTGTATTCCAGGCTGCCTTCGACCAGCACCGGGTCACCGGCGCGGTAGCCGCGCTCGCCCTGCCATTCGGCAGGCTTGCCCAGCATGGAAATACGGTGGTAGTACGGCAGTCGCCGTTCCTTGCCGTCGTTGCCCACGATATGGTCTTCACCGGCCACGGTGGCTTCAAAGACAGCCAGTCCGCTTTGGGTGTAACGCAGTTCGGGGTCACGGGCCAGTGCACCAATCAGAAAAACGTGATTCATTCCTCGGGCCATAATCATCTCTCCTTGTACGTCGCTAGCGATGTCACAGATTCGTATATGTCTTAGGCTAGCGGCCCTGAATTTGCCCCTGTGTCTTTCGCCTACACGCCCGCAACCGGGCTGCAGCGAGGGGTGAATGAAGCATAGTGTGGACAGGCTATTATGTCAATGACATAACGATGTCAACCTGCTGAATGGACCGCAAAAAAGCTCAGGCGCTCTTCTTGGTCTTCCACTCGGGACGGTCCTTGACCACCAACACGCGGTACACGTTGTCGCGCAGACGCAGGCTGCTGGCGATGTCCTTTTCAGGGTTGCCGGCCATGGTGATGGTGTACATCAGGTAGTAGCCTTCGCGGGTCTTGTTGATCGCGTAGGCCAGGCGGCGGTTGCCGAGCTCGTCCAGGTTGGTGATCTCACCGCCAGCATTGGTCACCGCGCGCTGGATGAAGTCTTTTTCGGTCTCCACCTGCTCGGCGCTGATGTTGGGGTTCAGAATCAGGTTCAGGTCGTACTGTGCCATTTCATTCACCTCGCTTTCTTCCGCGCACTGGGCAGGTCAGATACCTGAGGCAGGTGCCAGCCTCGCCCGCGCGGCGCAAGTGGGGATTATAGCAGAATCTAAGCCTCTCCTCAGCCAAGTGCGGCCGCGGACCGCTATTACTGGAAACATGCCCCGTTTCAAGAACGTTTCCCGTACCAGCCGCGCCGGCAAACTGCGTGCCCTGATGGTGGTCGCTCCTATCGCCCTGGAACTGCTGACCCAGTACCGCAACAGCCAAAAGGCCAAGCGCGGACGCCTCTACCGCCCCAGCAAGCGCGAGCAGATGTTCGACTCAATTCTGGATCAGGCCAACCGGCGCTTCGGCCGCCGCAACGGACCCAAGCGGGGCGGCTTCTTCTAACCTTCCACTTTCCGAACTCTCGGCCGCTTCCGGCCAGACAGCACCGTAAGGGCTTTTTTACCCTTACGGTGTTTTTCTATAGCGCTCGGCACCTACCGCCACGCGGCAGATGGTCACACGGCTTGAGGCATGTCAGGAAGATGCCCCAACCTCAGCGCCAGCGCTCCGGGAGGCCGTACACGTTCCACAGACGGTCCACCCGCGCCTGCACCGCCGGGTCCATCACGATTTTGGGCGGCCACTCGCGCACGAAGCCTTCGCTGGGGAGCTTGCGGGCGCCGTCCCAGGCCAGCAGGCGCCCGCCGCCCGGTGTGTCCAGCACCCACACGTCACGCTCGGCGTCGATGTTGTTCAGCACGGTCCACCATACGTCGCCTGCGTCCTGCACGTCGGTCTGCTCGTCGCAGATCAGCAGGTGGCGCACGCCCGCGGCGGCCGGGTGGGCCGCGAACGCTTCCGCCAGAGCGCGGGCCTGCCCGGCCCCGGTCTTGTCCAGCGCCACGTACCAGTACCCATCTTCCGTCTGACGCTGCGCCAGCACACCCGGAAAGGTGGGCAGCTCGGCGGTGGCCTGGGGCCGGAAGGCTTCGGGCACCACATCATCCGCCTGGTCCTCGCGGCTGCTCACGCCGGAGCCGATTTCCTCGGGTCGCTTGGTGGTCGCGTCAATAATCAGCTTGCCGCCATAGCCCCAGCCCCGGCTGGAGTGGTCCAGCACGTCGATGGGACCACGGGTGGTTAGGGTGTCGCGGCCTGGCAGGGCCTTCTGGGTCACTTCACGCCAGACCGCGTCCATGTCGTTGACCTTGACCTCCGCGTCAACCACCACGATGACTTTGGCGTTCATCATCTGCCCCAGCCCAAAGAGGCCGTTGGCGACCTTGTAGGCCTGCCCGGGGAATTCCTTGTGGATGCTAACCACGACCAAGTTATGTGCCACGCCGGCTGGGGGCATGTGGTAGTCCACAATTTCGGGAATGATGAGCTGCGCGGCCGGCAAAAAGAGACGCTCGGACGCTTCGATCAGATAAGCGTCCTCCATAGGCGGGCGGCCCACGATGGTGGCAGGGTACACCGGATTTCGGCGCATGGTCACGGCGGTAACGTGGAACAGCGGATACAGGTCCGGCAGGGTGTAAAAGCCGGTGTGGTCGCCAAATGGCCCCTCCACCACCCAGTCTTCCTGCGGGTCCACGTAGCCTTCCAGAATAAATTCGGCGTTGGCAGGTACGTCCAGGTCCACCGTCACCCCCTTCACCACCGGATAGCGCTGTCCGCGCAGGTAGCCGGCCAGCGCGAATTCGTCCAGGCCCGGAATGGGCGGCAGCGGTGCAGTGGCGGCGTAAATCAGTGCCGGGTCGCCGCCGATGGCTACCGCCACCGGCAGGCGCTCGCCGTGTGCTTTCGCTTTTTCCAGGTGCCGGGTGCCGGTCTTGTGGCGCTGCCAGTGCATACCGGTGGTGTTACGGCTCATCACCTGCATGCGGTACATGCCCATGTTGCGCTCGCCGGTTTCGGGGTCACGGGTAATCACCAGCGGCAGGGTGACAAAGGGGCCGCCATCTTCCGGCCAGCATTTGAGCACCGGAATCTTGTCCAGGTCCACCTCGTCGCCGCGCCAGACCACTTCCTGCACGGGCGCCGAGCGCACCCGCCGGGGCGGCAGGTTCATGGCATCGCCCAGCTTGGGAATGTTGCCCAGGAGCCCACGCACTCCACCACTTCCCTTCAGGTCAATCAAGTGGTTGACTTTGGCCGCCAGGTCATCCAGGTCGTCCACACCCAGGGCCAGCGCCACCCGTTCACGCGTGCCCAGGGCACCGATCAGCAGCGGGAAATCGCTGCCCACCACGTTCTCGAACAGCACCGCCGGGCCGCCTTTTTTGACCAGTCGGTCGGCAATTTCGGTAATTTCCAGGTCGCGCGATACCGGAGCGGAGACCCGCAGCAGCTCGCCTCTGCTTTCCAGCAGGCTCATGAAAGACTGAATGTCGGGAAAGGCCATGCGCCACAGAATACGGGCCGGGACCGGGCCTCTTTGGAAGCAGATGTCCTGAAGCCCCAACTCCGAAGGAAGGGTCAAGCCGGATTGTTGTTGGGACAGAGCGCAGGAGCTATACAGCAGCCCAGCCCACGGAAATTGCCCCCGGTCGGCGGAACAGGGGCAGCGTTCGGATTCAGCCTTGTGAGGCCGAGCCTCAGCCGCTGCGGGGCAGGCGCATCACCTGTCCCCAGTAGGAGGTCATCAGCCGCAGCATCTCGGTGTATTCCTGAAACGAGGTGGGCTTGACCAGGTAGCCGCTGGCATGGGCCTGATAAGCGCGCTGCACATCGTCGGCATGGTCGGAGGTGCTCAGCACCAGCACCGGAATATCTTTCAGGCCCTCGTCTTTCTTGGCATGTTCCAAAAAGGCGTGGCCGTTCATGACCGGCATGTTCAGGTCCAGCACAATCAGATTGGGCCGCAGCCGGGGCTGTTCGCCGGGCTGTTCTTCGCCCAGGCGCTGCAGGTAGTCCAGGGCTTCTTGACCGTTGCCCATATGAATCACCTTGGTGTGCGCCGCCACCTCACCGAGCAGTTCCTGGAACAGCTCGGCATCGGCCTGTTCGTCTTCGACCAGCAACAGACAGAAGGGTTTTGTACTGGCGTCTGACATCGACATAAGGAGAAGTATAGTAGAAAGGTGGACCTGCCGGAACAACCCCTGCGTTTCGCTGCGGCTGCGTTCGACGCTCTTTCAGCACATGTCGCCATTCTGGACGAAGAGGGCCGGATTGTCCTGGAAAACCGGATGTGGCAGCGCTTTTCATGCGACAACGGCGGCATTTCGACGCTAGGCGCCAACTACCTGCACATCTGCGAACGTGCGACCGGCGACGACGCCGCTTCGGCCTACGCTACCGCCCGTGGTATTCGGCAGGTCCTGGGCGGCCAGACCGACTTCTACGAGCTGGAATACCCCTGCCACTCCCCCACCGAAGAGCGTTACTTCGCAGTGCGGATTACCGCTTTCGAGCAGGACGGCCGCAAGTACGCCCTGGTGGCCCACGAGAACATCACCCGCCGCAAGCAGGCGGAACTGGAAGTGCGGCGCCTGAACCAGCAGCTGGAACAGCGTGTGCTGGAACGCACTGAGCAGCTGGCCCGCAGCAACCGCGAACTGACGCAGTTGGCGCAGGTGGCCTCGCACGACCTGCAAGAGCCGCTGCGGATTATCGGCAGCTATTCGGACCTGCTGTGGCACCGCTTCGGCAACCAGCTGCCGGCCAAGGGCAGCAGTTACCTGCAGCACATCCAGCACCACACGGGCCGGGCACGCAGCCTGGTGCGGGCGCTGCTGGACCTGTCGAGCATCTCGGCACCGGAAAAGATGCAGTGCGTCGACCTGGCCGAGCAGTGGGCGGCAGCCTGGCAAGGCCTTCCTGACGAGACAGCGGCCCAGATTCGGGTGCAGGTGGCGTCCCTTCCGGCAGTTCAGGGAGACCCCGAGCAGCTGCGGCTGGTCCTGACCCAACTGCTAGACAACGCCGTGCAGTTCCGCGCCAGCCGCCCACTTCACTTGCGCCTGCTGGCCTGCGACGCGGACAGCCCCCATCTGGTCCAGATCGGGCTACAGGACAACGGAACGGGTCTGCCCCAGGGCAGCAGCGACGAGGCTTTCGAGATGTTCAAACGGCTTCATGTGCGCGGCATTGCCGGGCAGGGCACCGGGCTGACCATCTGCGAAAAAATTGTGCAGTTTCACGGGGGTGAAATCTGGCTGGAGCCCAATCCCGCCGAGGGCATCACGGTATGGATGACCCTGCCACGCTGGCAAGGGGCGCAGGAAGCTTCAGGGGCGCTGCTGGGAGAGAACCGGGCAGTGAGCTAAGGGATCTGGCTGGCACACGGCACTGACACACGGCGCTGATACCCAGCAGCCGACCAACGAATATCAGCGTTGTAGGCGCAGGAAGTCCACGCTCAGTAGCTGTACACAACCTTGACGTTGGCGGTTCCACGGCCGAAGACCTGAACCCAGGAGTGCTGGTGCAGCCGGGGCTGAACATTCACGTTGGGCACCGTGTTGTGGAAGTAGGCGGTGCCCACGAAATCCCAGTCCGGATTCATCAGGTTGCGGCAGTGCGCGGGGCTTTTCATCCAGGCTTCCATCACCTCGCGGGGGGTGGCGTAGCCAGTGGTCATGTCACCGCCGGCCACCTGCCCGGGCGTGCCGCCGGCCACGTTTTCGCCGGAGTTGCCTGCCACAAAGTCGTAGGTGGGAGACAGGCCTGCTTCGGTCAGACTGCGCTGCACGCGGGCTTGGCGGGTAGCGCCGTAAAAGAACCCGCTGCTGGCGCCCAGCTCGGAACTCTCGTCGTGGCCCTGGTAGCCTACGCGGCCCATGTACTGGGCGTGCTTGCCGGCAGCGTGGGCCAGCACGCCGCTGTAGGAGAGGGGACGCAGCTGCCGGGGCGCAAAAGTGGTCTCGGCGCAGCTGCCGGGAATCACGTTCTTGCCGCCTACGGTGCCGAGGGTCCGCACCTCGTTGATCAGTTGCAGCAGCTGCACTTCCTGCTCGGAGGGAGGCACCATCACGGCACTCAGCGGGTGAATCTCGCCGCCGCCACCGACATTCACGCCGGCAGCCGGCAGGTAAGGCTGCTGCGGCGTCCGGCCAGCGGCCGGCGCTCCACCGCCACCGCAACCCGTCAGCCCCAGCGCCACCAGCAGACCCATACCCCACCACCCCAGCCGTTTACCCATTTGTCCCATACGCGCCACCTGACTCCCTTTCTGGAACAAGTATGGAACTCTAGCTCTCTCCGATTCGCAACATATTGTAATAATAAAGACAGACTTTTGGAATGTTCCATATCACAAAATATCCTGCGCTTTTGCCCACAGCAACGTGATTTTGGCGCAGAAAAATTCGGCAGACGAAAACGAGCCACCTCCTTTCCAGAGAGGTGACAAAGTACAGATGCAGCAAATTAATTTTTGGTTAAGTAGGCAGCTGCCGGGGACATATGTCTGCCACTTGGACTCCAGGGCATAAAAAAATGGGGCCGTGCCCCCAGTGGTCGCAAGAAGCGGAGCTTGCGCTAGCTGCTCTGGATACGCTGACCGTAGCGGTCGCTGAATTTGTCTATCAGGGCACGGGCGCTGGCGGGCGGCACCATGTTGTCTATCGGCCCACCGTAGCTGGCGACTTCCTTGACCATGCTGGAACTGACATAGCTCCAGTGGGTGGCCGCCATGATAAATACCGTCTCCACACCGCCAATCTCGCGGTTGAGGTGGGCAATCTGAAGTTCGTACTCGTAGTCGCTGACCGCCCGCAGGCCACGCACGATAATGCCGTGGTCGCTGCGGCGCATGTAATCCACCAGCAGGCCCTCGAAGCTGTCCACCCTGACATTGGGCAGGTGGGCCGTCACCTCGCGCAGAATCGCCAGGCGCTCTTCCAGGGTGAACAGGTGCTTGCCGCTCTTGCGGGCGTTGTGCATCACCGTGACCGTGACCTGGTCGAAAATCCGGCTGGCACGCTCCAGCACGTCCAGGTGGCCGTTGGTGATGGGGTCGAAGGAACCGGAAAAGACGGCATTCATGCAGGTTCCAGACTAGCAGCGGTGTAGATACTGAGGCTGTTGCTGCCGTAGTGCCGCGTTTCACGCTCGAAGCCGGGCACATCCGGCGGGGACACGCGCTTGTCGTGCTGGGCAATCAGCATGCCGCCGGGGGCCAGCAAGGTGCTGCCCAGAATCTGCTCTGTCAGCAGCGGGATGTCCTGCTCGTAGGGGGGGTCGCTGAACACGATGTCGGCCTGTTCCAGCCGGCCGATCAGCGCTCCAGCGTCGCCTTTGAGAATACGGACCTCACGCCATAGGTCCAGGTCGCGGGCATTCTGTTCTAGCGCCTTGACGCTGCGGCCTTCCTTTTCCACCATGGTCACGCGGTAGCCCCGGCTGGCCGCCTCCAGCCCGATGGCCCCGCTGCCCCCGTGCAGGTCCACGAACACCACCGGGCGGCTGCCTTCCGGCGGGCGGCGGCTTTGCAGCAGGTCGAACAGGCTCTTGCGGATACGGGCGCCGCTGGGCCGGGCCGACTCGGGAACTTTCAGTGGGCGGCCCTTGGCGCGGCCTCCCAGAATGCGCAGACTCATGCGCAGCAGCGTAGCAGAAGGCGGAAATGGAGGGTGGGTAAAGCCGTATAGGGATAAGGAGCGGGCCGCCGGCCATTCCCAGCGACCGCCAGCCGGTACCTGGCCACTCCCCTGCTATACTGTCCGGCTGGGTGCCTTCCGTGACCCATGCTTACGGCGGCTCAAGCGTCCGCCGAAAGAACTGGCCCCTGGAGCGCCGCGTGCAGCAAGGCTGCTGGCGGCGGGGGCTGGCACGGGCAACGGCAAAACTTTTCCCACAGAACGCTTAGGAGATTCATGTCCTACATCAGCATGAAGCAACTGCTGGAAGCCGGCGTGCACTTCGGTCACGAGACCAAGCGCTGGAACCCCAAGTTCGGCCGGTTCATCTTCGGTGAGCGCAACGGCATTTTCATCATTGACCTGCAAAAGACCCTCAAGCAGGTGGACCGCAGCTTTGACTACATCAAGGACCTGGCCGAAAAGGGCGGCACCATCCTGTTCGTGGGCACCAAGAAGCAGGCCCAGGAAATCGTGGAGCTGGAAGCCCGCCGCACCGGTATGCCCTTCGTGACCAGCCGCTGGCTGGGCGGCATGCTCACCAACTACCGCACCATCCGCACCCGCGTGGAGCGCCTGGACGAGCTGGACGAGCTGTTTGAGTCGGGCCGCATCAACGACCGTCCCAAGGCCGAGCGCGTGCAGCTGGGCACCGAGCGTGACCGCCTGCAGCGCTTCGTGGGCGGCATCCGCAAGATGAACCGTCTGCCCGACGCCATCTTCGTGATTGACCCCACCAAGGAAGTCATTGCCGTCAAGGAAGCCAACAAGCTGGGCATTCCCGTGATTGCGCTGGCCGACACCGACTCCGACCCCGATGTGATTGATTACATCGTGCCCGGCAACGACGACGCCATCCGCTCCATCCAGCTGATTACCCACCGCATTGGTGACCTGCTGGTGGAAGCCCGTGGCGCCGACGAAGACGTGGAGCAGGGCGAAGAGCGTGTGGAAGAGAGCAACGCTGACATCGAAGCCGCCGAGGCCGGTGAAAGCGTGGAGAACGTTCAGGTCACCAGCAGCCAGGGCCGCTCCTAAACCGCCTGCTGAAAAGGGGAGTGGCCGCTGGACGCCTCTCCCCTTTTTTAAGGGCCAGCCGGAACAGGACCGGAACAGGAAAAGCCAAACCTTTGGCCAAAGGTCCGCCCACTGCCTCAGCGGCTAGACTTGTGCAGGTCCTTTCGGCCTTTACTTCAGACCCCAGGAGGTCACGACTATGATGGAATCGATCAAAAAACTGCGTGAAATGACCGGCGCCGGCATGATGGATGTCAAAAAGGCTCTCAGCGACGCCGAAGGCAACGAAGAAAAAGCGGTGGCGCTGCTGCGTGAACGCGGCATCGTGAAGGCTGCCAAGAAGGCCGACCGCGAAGCCAAAGAGGGCCTGGTCCGCTTCGTGGTGGACGGTGGCAAGGCCGCCATGGTCGAAGTGAACAGCGAAACCGACTTCGTGGCCCGCAACGCCGACTTCCAGGCGATTGTGGAGCAGCTGGCCCAGGCAGCCCTCAAGGCCGGCACCAGCGACCTGGACACCTTCCGCGAGTTCCAGATGGACAGCGGCGAGAAGGTGGGCGACGCCGTGGCCGCCCTGTCGGGCAAAATCGGTGAGAACATCGTGCTGAACCGCGTGGCTTACCTGGAAGGCGACAACCTGGCTGGCTACGTGCACTCCAACGGCAAAATCGGCGTGCTGACCGATATCCAGGGCGGCACCCCCGAGCAGGCCAAGGACGTGGCCCTGCACATCGCCGCCGAGAAGCCCGAGTACCTGACCCGCGACGAAGTGAACGCCGAGGACATCGAAAAAGAGCGCGAAGTGCTGACCAACAAGGCCATTGCCGAAGGCAAGCCCGAAAATATGGTCGAGAAAATCGTGGGCGGCCAGATTGGCAAGTTCTACGAAGAGCGCGTGCTGCCTGAGCAGAAGTTCGTCAAGGACAACTCCCTGACTGTGGAGAAGTACCTGGGCGAAGCCAAAGTGTCCAAGTTCATCCGCTTCGAGGTCGGCAGCAAGTAAGCCTGAAGGGAAAAGGCGGCGTCCCGCCTTTCCTCTCCAATCGGCAGGCGAACACCCGACGAGCCTTTCCCGGCCAGCCTGCGCTGCCGGGCCTTTTTTTTGGGCGGGCTGCTGCACACTCCCGCCGCCTGCTTCCCTTTCCCGCATCTTTCTAGAGGTGAACCCATGTTCAAACGAGTTCTGCTGAAACTCTCCGGCGAGTTCCTGTCGGACGACTCCGGCTTCGGTATCAACCCCGACACGACCCGGCAGCTGGCGCAGCTGATTATCAGTGCGCTGGACGGCACCGAGGTGGAGCTGGCCGTGGTGATTGGCGGCGGCAACCTGTGGCGCGGCGCACGCAACGGCAAGGGCATGGACCCTGCCACGGCCGACTACATCGGCATGCTGGGCACCGTGATGAACGCGATGGCCCTGCAAGACGCCATGGAAGCGGCCGGCAAGCCCACCCGCGTGATGAGCGCCATCGCCATGCAGGCTGTGGCCGAGCCCTACATCCGCCGCCGGGCGATTCGCCACCTGGAAAAAGACCGCGTGGTGATTTTCGGCGGGGGCAACGGTGCGCCCTTTTTCACCACCGACACCACCTCGACCCTGCGTGCCCTGGAAATCGGCGCCGACGTGGTGCTGATGGCCAAGAACAAGGTGGACGGCGTGTACGACAAGGACCCGCAGAAGCACGCGGACGCCGTACGCTTCGACGAACTGACCCATATGGACGTGGTGGAACAGCGCCTGGCCGTGATGGACGCTACGGCACTGACCCTGTGCATGGACAAGGGCCTGCCTATCGTGGTGTTCGACATTTTCCAGGAGGGCAACCTGCGCCGGCTGTTCGAAGGGCAACGGGTGGGCACCCTGATCAGCACGCCCGGAGCCGGCACGGCGGCCCAGGGCTGAAGGGCCACAGACCTCACGCTAGACTGACACCCTATCCCACCCAAGGACTCAAGGAGGACCACTGATGAGCGACACGAACAGCATCTACAAGGACGCCCGCGAACGCATGGGCAAAAGCATCGAGGCGCTGGAAAGCAACCTGGGCGTGCTGCGCACAGGCCGCGCCAACCCCGGCATCCTGAAAAAGGTGATGGTGGAGTACTTTGGTTCCACCATGCCGATTGACCAGGTGGCCAGCATCAACGCCCCCGATGCCCGCACCCTGACCGTGACCCCTTGGGACCGGGGCGCGCTGAATCCCATCGAAAAGGCCATCCGCGACTCGGACCTGGGCCTGAACCCCAACAACAAGGGCGACATGATTTTTATTTCCATCCCGGCGCTGACCGAGGAGCGCCGCAAGGAAATGGTCAAGAACGCCAAGAGCTACGCTGAAGAAGCCCGCATCAGCATCCGCAACGTGCGCAAGTCCGCTCTCGACGAGGTCAAGAAGCTGGACGACCTGGGTGAGGACGAAGTGAAACGCGCCGAAGCCGAAGTACAGAAAATCACTGACGAGTACGTGAAGAAGGTGGACGAGGTCTTCGACCGCAAGGAAGCCGAGATTCTGGGCTGAAGCGGCCAGTGCTGCAGGCCGGGAGACGGGGGACAAGCTGCCCCTGCGCTCCCGGCCTCTTTGGTAAGGGGTGGGTGGACATATCTGCGGGCAGGGCACTGGCTCCTCTTTCCTTCGCCGCCGTGGGCTCCTTGCCCTATAGTGTCCAAGATTGCCGGCCCGCCCTGCGCCGCCGGCAGAGTTACCCCCCGGAGGCCCTACCGTTGGAAACCCTGAGCAGCCGTGTCAGCACCGCCGTCATCGGCTTTCTGGTGGTCAGCGCCATCGTCTACCTGGGCTGGTGGGCCATGCTGCCCGCGCTGCTGCTGGTCTCGGTCATGGGCCTGTTCGAGTATGTCCGGATGCTGGACTACAACGACATCGACGTGCGGCGCGGCACGCTGGCGGTGTTCGGCAGCGCCATCCTGATTGCCAGCCTGCCGATGCTGCCCGACACCCCCTGGCCGGGCGGTTCGTGGCGCGAGGCCGTGCTGACCGTAGCGGTGGGATACCTGCTGGTGATTGAGGTCATCAGGCCCGGTGAGCGCCCGCTGGAGCGCATCGTGTACTCGCTGTTCGGGCTGCTCTATATCCCCTGGCTGCTGGGCTACTTCCTGATGCTGCGCTACACCCCCGACAGCGAACTGGGACTGCTGTATTTTGCGCTGCCGCTGCTGGCAACCTTCGCGGCCGATATCGGCGGGTTCTTCGGGGGGTACACTTTCGGGCGGCGCAAGCTGGCCCCCGAAATCAGCCCGGCCAAGACGGTGGAAGGCGCCATCAGCGGGCTGCTGTTCAGCTTCGTGGTGATTGCCGTGCTGACCGAGTTCGTGTATCCCATCTGGACTCCGGCGGAAGCCTTCTTGTACGCCATGCTGGTGGCCAGCGCTTCTCAGCTGGGCGACCTGGCCGAAAGCCTGATCAAGCGGGCGCTGAAGACCAAGGACAGCGGCACCAGCCTGCCCGGCCACGGTGGCTTTCTGGACCGCCTGGACAGCCTGCTGTTTGCCGTACCGGCCACTTACCTGTACCTCCACATCAGCCTGCTGGGGGGCTGAAGCCCTGAGGCCTGCTGCCCCTCCAGCGCCGCTCCCTGAGGGCACTGGGCACTTTACTGCAAGAAGGTCCGGTAGGCTGGGTTCGCGGTCTGCTCGGTAAAGTCGTAGCCCACACCGGCCAGCGCCTCACGGAAGCGGGACAGGTCCTGCAGCGGCACCTGTATGCCGGCCAGCACGCGCCCATAGTCCGAGCCGTGATTGCGGTAGTGAAACAGACTGATATTCCACTCCTGGCCCAGCCGCAGCAAAAACTCCAGCAGGGCACCGGGCCGCTCGGGGAAGTTAAACGAGTAGAGCCGTTCGTGCAGGGCTTCGGGGGCGCGGCCGCCCACCATGTGGCGCACATGCACCCCGGCGACCTCGTCGTCCGTCAGGTCCAGCACCGGGTAGCCGGCCTCTTCCAGCCGCTGCACGATGGCGGCGCGGTCACCGGGGCGCTGCAGCTGTACCCCCACAAAAATGCGGGCGTCCTGGCGCGGAGCGTAGCGGTAGTTGAACTCGGTGACGGCAAGCGGCCCCAGCGCCCCGCAAAAGCGCACAAAGGCGCCGGGCTGCTCTGGGATGGTGACTGCCAGCACGGCTTCTTTTTGCTCGCCCACCTCCGCCCGCTCGGCCACGTGGCGCAGGCGGTCAAAGTTCATGTTGGCTCCGCAGGTCAGGGCCACCAGCGTCTGGCCCGTACCCTCCAGCTGCCGGGCGTAGCGCTTGAGGCCCGCCACCGCCAGCGCCCCGGCCGGCTCCATGATGGAGCGGGTATCGTCGAACACGTCCTTGATGGCGGCGCAGACCTCGTCGGTGGTCACGGTGACCCAGTCATGGACATACTCGCGGCACAGCGCGAAGGTATGTTCGCCCACCTGCTTGACGGCCACCCCGTCTACGAACAGGCCCACCTGCTTCAGCCAGACCCGCTCGCCCGCCTGAATGCTGAGGCTCATGGCGGCGCTGTCCTCAGGCTCCACGCCCACAATCCGCACCGCCGGGTTCAGCGTGCCTAAAAAGGCGGCCACACCTGCAATCAGCCCGCCCCCGCCCACCGGCACGAACACGGTGTAGGCGCCCTCCTGCACCTGTGAAAGCAGTTCCAGGCCCACCGTTCCCTGGCCCGCGATCACGGCCGGGTCGTCGAAGGGGTGAATAAAGGTCAGGCCGCGCTCCGCCTGCACCTCAAACGCATGGGCGGCCGCGTCGCTGAACGAGTCGCCGTAGAGAATCACCTCGGCGCCCCGGTCGCGGCAGGCCCGCACCTTGATGTCGGGGGTGGTCACGGGCATCACGATGACGGCCCGCACGCCCAGCTGCTGCGCCGAGTAGGCCACGCCCTGCGCGTGGTTGCCGGCCGAGGCGCAGATGACCCCGGCCGCCCGCTCGGCCTCGGAGAGCTGCGCCATACGGTTGTAGGCGCCGCGCAACTTGAACGAGAAGACCGGTTGCTGGTCCTCGCGCTTGAAATACACCCGCTGCCCCAGCCGCTCGGAGAGGCGGGGAGCGGGCTGCAGTGGCGTGCGGACCGCCACGTCGTACACCCGGCTGTTCAGCACGTCACGGACCAGGTCCATGCCGAAAGGGGTGGCAGAAGCAAAGGAGGTGCCAGCGGGGGAAGGGGGCTGGGAAGGTGGTGCAGACATAGAGAATTCCTCGCAGGGGCAGCGGCGAAAAGACAGAAGGCGCGGCAACGCGGGCAGCGCCTTCTGTGCGGGAACGGACCCTCAGACTTCCAGCTCTTCTTGGTTGATAAACGGCATCTTGCGGCGCAGTTCCTTGCCCACCGTTTCCAGCTGATGCCCCCGCATTTTGCCGCGCTGCTCGTTCATGTGGCTGAAGCCGCCCTGATAGTCAGCCGTGAAGCGGTCCGCGAATGCTCCGCTCTGAATGTCGGCCAGAACCTGCTTCATTTCCTCTTTGGTGCGGGCGTTCACGATGCGGGGGCCGGTCACGTAGTCACCGAACTCAGCGGTGTTGGAAATGGAGTGGCGCATGCCCTCGAAGCCCTTTTCGTAAATCAGGTCCACAATCAGCTTGACCTCGTGCAGCGTCTCGAAATAGGCGATTTCGGGCTGGTAGCCGGCCTCCACCAATGTTTCAAATCCGCTCTGGATCAGCTGGGTCACCCCGCCGCACAGCACCGCCTGCTCACCGAACAGGTCGGTTTCGGTTTCTTCCTTGAAGGTGGTTTCCAGCACGCCGGCGCGGGTACAGCCGATGGCGCGGGCGTAGGCCAGGGCCGTGTCGCGGGCGTGGCCCGAGGCGTCTTGGCCCACGGCGAAGATACCGGGCATACCGGCGCCTTCCTTGTACACGCGGCGCAGCATGTGGCCGGGGCCTTTGGGAGCCACCAGCATCACGTCCACCTCGGCAGGCGGGGTGATCCGGCCAAAGTGGACATTGAAACCGTGCCCAAACAGCAGCGTTTTGCCGGCTGTGAGGTGCGGGGCCATCTGCTCTGCGTACACTTTGGGCTGCTCTTCGTCGGGAATCAGCAGGGCAACCACGTCGGCCGCCTGCGTGGCTTCCGGGATGGACATGACCTGCAGGCCGGCCTGCTCCGCCTTGGCGCGGCTGCCCGAACCCTCACGCAAGCCGATGATCACGTTCACACCGCTGTCATGCATGTTCTGGGCGTGGGCATGGGCCTGCGAGCCGTAGCCGATAACGGCCACAACCTTATCTGCCAGGGGCTGCATGGAAACGTCGGCGTCGTAGTACATTTTTGCGGTCATGTGGGGTCTCCTTAGAGGAAAGAGAGGGGGCAGGCGTGGGCGGTCCGGGGCAAGGGGAAGGGGAAGCGGAACTCTGGAACTACTGCTCACCTCCGTCCCGGCTCGCAGCCTCGCGGGGCTGCGGCACCGGGCGCAGGCCTGAAGCCAGCGCCGCCAATGCCTGAGACTCGCCGCCATACACGTGGCTGGCAATATCGGCGTTGGAGCCGCGAATCAGGGCCGCCCGGCCGGTGCGCATGGTTTCCAGGATGCCGAAAGGCCGCATCTGCTCGATAAAGGCCGTGATTTTGCCCTCGTCGCCGGTCACCTCGAACATCAGCGCCTGGCGCCCGGCGTCCACGATGCGGGCGCGGAAATCCTCGGCCATCTGGCGCACCTCCAGCCGGGTGTCCTTGTCCACCCGCACCTTGAGCAGCACCAGTTCGCGGTCCACATACTTTTCCCGGCTGTGGTCAATGATTTGCAGCACGTCGTGCAACTTTTCCAGCTGGCGCATGGCCTGCTCCACCACGCCGCGCTCGCCGCCCACCACGAAAGTCATCCGCGAGACGCCGGGCGTTTCGGTGGCGCCCACGCTGAGGCTCTTGATGTTGTAGCCACGCCGCCCGAACAGCGCAGTGATGCGGGTCAGCACACGCGGTTCGTCGCGCACCAGGGCCGAAACGAGATGTTCGCCGCTCATGCCTGACCTCCGCTCCGGGCGTCCAGCGCCATGATGGGCACGGCCTCCATGTCGTCGCCGGGGGCTTCCACGCCAGCGGGGAGGTCCGACACCTCTGTGGACGCCCGCACTGGACCGGTTTCCAGCATCTCCGCCAGCGAAGCGCCGGCCGGCACCATCGGAAAGACATGGTGCTGACTTGGCACCACCACTTCCAGCAGCGCGGAACCGGGGTGGTTCAGCCAGCCGTCCAGCGCCGCTTCCAGGCCGGCGCTGTCCTCGGCCCGCCACCCCGGCACCCCGTAGGCGTCCGCCAGCTTGAGAAAGTCGGGATTGGACGGCCCGAGTTCCACTTCCGAGTACCGCTCGCCGTGAAACAGCTCCTGCCACTGGCGCACCATGCCCAGATAGGAGTTGTTGATGATGCAGATTTTGACGTTGTGGATGCCGGCGTGCTTCAGGGTCGCCAGCTCCTGCGCGGTCATCTGAAAGCCGCCGTCCCCGGCGATGACCATGCTGACCACCTCCGGCTCGGCCAGCGCCGCCCCGATGGCCGCCGGAAAGCCGAAGCCCATGGTGCCCAGGCCGCCGGAGTTCAGCCAGCGGCGCGGGCGCTCGAAGCGGGCGAGCTGCGCGGCCAACATCTGGTGTTGCCCCACGTCCGAGCTGAGAATGTCATCTGGGCGCAGCCGGGCCACCACCTGGCGCACCGCCTGCGCGGCGCCCCAGTCCTGCGGGTGGTGGCCCCGGCCCTTCCACTCGGCCAGCTGCTCCAGCCAGGCGGTGCGCGGCGGGCGCTCCGGGGGAGCCTGCACGCTCAGGGCGCGGGCCACCTGCGCGGCGCCGGCCCGAACCGGGCAGTGGGTGGCGACAATCTTGCCCAGTTCGGCGGCGTCCAAGTCCACGTGGATGATGCGGGCCTGCGGGGCGAAGTCGCGCACCCGCCCAGTCACGCGGTCGTCGAAACGCAGGCCGATGCCCAGCAGCACGTCCGCTTCACTGATGGCGCGGTTGGCAGCCACGCTGCCGTGCATGCCCGGCATACCCAGCCACAGGGGGTCGGAGGCCGGGAAGGCGCCCAGGCCCATCAGGGTGGTAATCACCGGAATGTTCCAGGCGCGGGCCAGCGCCGTGACCTCGGCAGCTGCGTCCAGGGCGCCGCCGCCCACCATCATCACCGGGCGCGTGGCCTGGGCCAGCAACTCGCGGGCCGCTGCCAGCGCTGCGGCGTCCGGCTCACGCGGGGGCAGCGGCGGGTGCGGGCGCAGGCTGGCCGGGTCGTACTCGCAGGCGGCCAGCTGCACATCCTTGGGAATGTCCACCAGCACCGGGCCGGGCCGCCCACTGCGGGCGATATGAATGGCCTCTGCAATCACGCCGGGCAGCTCCTCGGCGCTGCGGACCACATAGTTGTGCTTGGTGACCGGCAGGGTAATGCCGGTGATATCGGCTTCCTGAAAGGCGTCGGTGCCCATGAGGAAGCTGGCGACGTTGCCGGTGATCGCCAGCAGCGGCACGCTGTCCAGCATGGCGTCGGCCAGGCCGGTGACCAGGTTGGTGGCGCCGGGGCCGGAGGTCGCCAGGACCACGCCCAGCTCGCCGGTGGCCTTGGCCCAACCTTCGGCGGCATGAATACAGCCCTGCTCGTGACGCCCCAGAATGTGGCGAATCTGCGGAAAGAACGTCAGGGCGTCGTATACCGGCATGATGGCGCCGCCGGGATAGCCGAACACGGTATGCACGCCGTGGGCTTCCAGGCTGGCCCACAGGGCACCGGCGCCGGTCTGCCGAATGTCGGTTTGCCGCGAGCCAGGCTGCGGGGAACCGGGCTGTCGGAAGTCGGGCTGCGGGGAACCGGGCTGCGGAGAATCAGGGGGTGAAGTCATGGCAGGCTCTCCAGGAAAGGGGGGGGCGAAAGGCGGCGGGGCGGGAAACTATGGCGCACCGGAAAGTACGAAAAACCCCCACCGGGGAGGGTGGGGGAAGAAACGGCAGCCAGAACTTCTGGTCTAGTTTTCCCCTGGACCAGAAATTAGTACGGTGACGGCCGTTAGCAACATAGTTGCAAGGACTTTACGCTTCACATGCCCCAGCGTCAACCCCTTGTCACATGACCGGAAATCCCTATCCTGGGAAGATGGATAAGGGACAGCCGAACACGGGGCCGCGTGAGCAGGCCAGAGCCTCCGGAAAGGGAGACGCCGGGGCGTCCGGAGGCGGGCGCAAGCTGAACTGGAACTCGCACCACGTCACCGCAGGCGACGAAAAAGCCCCCAACCGCGCCATGCTGCGGGCGGTAGGCTTTACCGACGCCGACTTTGACAAGCCGATCGTGGGAGTGGCGCACGCCCAGAGCAACATCACCCCGTGCAACAACGGCCTGGGCGAGCTGGCCGGCGCGATTACCGGAGCTATTCAGGCGGCGGGCGGAATGCCGCAGGTGTACGGCACCATTACCGTCAGCGACGGCATCAGCATGGGCACCGAGGGCATGAAATGTTCGCTGGTCAGCCGCGAAGTGATTGCCGATTCCATCGAGGCGGTGTCGCGGGCGCAGTCGCACGACGGCGTGATCGTGGTGGGCGGCTGCGACAAGAACATGCCTGGAGCCATGATCGGCCTGGCGCGGCTGAATATTCCGGCCATTTTCGTGTATGGCGGCACCATCAAGCCAGGGCACCACGGCGGCCAGGACCTGACCATCGTGAGCGTGTTCGAGGCGGTGGGCGCCTACGGCGCAGGCAAGATGAGCCGCGAGGATTTCGAGGCGATCGAGCGCAAAGCCTGCCCCGGCAACGGGTCGTGCGGCGGCATGTACACCGCCAACACCATGAGCAGCGCCTTTGAAGCGATGGGCATGAGCCTGCCGTACTCCAGCACCATGAGCGCCGTAGACGCCGAAAAGGCTGACTCGGCAGCGGAATCGGGCCGCACGCTGATTCGCCTGATTGAGCAGGACCTGCGCCCCCGCGACATCCTCACCAAAGAGGCGTTCGAGAACGCGATTACGGTGATTATGGCGGTGGGCGGCTCCACCAACGCCGTGCTGCACCTGATGGCGATTGCCCACGCCATGCAGGTGGAACTGACCCTGGACGACTTCGAGCGCATTCGTGAGCGCACACCGGTATTCTGCGACCTGAAACCCAGCGGGCAGTACGTGGCCGCCGACCTGCACGCCGTGGGCGGCATTCCCCGCGTGATGAAAATGCTGCTGAAGGCCGGGCTGCTGCACGGCGACTGCCTGACCGTGACCGGCCGCACGGTGGCCGAGAACCTCGCGGACGTGCCGGACGTGCCGGACGCCGGCCAGGACGTGATTCGGCCCTTTGACCAGCCGCTGTACGCGGACGGCCACCTGGCCATCTTGAGAGGTAACCTGGCCCCCAGCGGCAGCGTGGCCAAAATCAGCGGCCTGAAGAGCATCAAAATCACCGGCCCGGCCCGCGTGTTCGACTCGGAAGAAGCCTGCATGGAGGCCATCATGGGCGACCGGATTCAGCCGGGCGACGTACTGGTGATTCGCTACGAGGGCCCCAGGGGCGGCCCCGGCATGCGCGAAATGCTCTCACCCACCTCCGCTATCATCGGCAAGGGCTTGGGCGACAGCGTGGGCCTGATTACCGACGGGCGCTTTTCGGGAGGAACCTTCGGGCTGGTGGTGGGCCACGTGGCCCCCGAAGCCTACGTGGGCGGCCCCATCGCGCTGGTCCACGAGGGCGACACGATCGAGCTGGACGCCGAGAAGCTGGAACTGAACCTGCACGTAGACGACGCCGAATTGCAGCGCCGCCGCAGCGAATGGGTGCAGCCGGCTCCCAACTACACGCGGGGCGTGCTGGCCAAATACGCCCGACTGGTCAGCGGAGCCGAGCGCGGCGCAGTGACGGACTGAGCATGGGGGTGCGGAGATTGTGATCTGTATCCAGGCTGTGCGAAGATACCAAACAGCCCCCGAAGGCCGAGAAGCATGACAGGAGAAGTGTTTTCCCCGTGCAGGCGGGGATGTTCCGCTGTCCCAGTCGGCTTTTTTCGGGAAGAATTTGTTTTCCCCGTGCAGGCGGGGATGTTCCGGTGCGCAGAGCGGCAAAGCGGCCAGCGGCGCCGTTTTCCCCGTGCAGGCGGGGATGTTCCGTGCGGGCCAGCAACTCTTCGATGTGGGAGGCGGTTTTCCCCGTGCAGGCGGGGATGTTCCGCTCGTTTCGCTGTCTGACTACTTCGGAATCACGTTTTCCCCGTGCAGGCGGGGATGTTCCGTTCATAGCCCACCTTTCTGCCCCACTCCCTCCTCCCCCACACGTGTCAGATACGCGCTTACCCGTTCATCGTCCTGCAGCGGGTAAACGTGGCCGGTACAGGCCGCCACCTCTGCGGCGGCTTCACGGAACAGAGCAGTCATGGCCAGCAGGGCCTGCCAGTTGGCCCCGGCATCCGCACCCGCATAGGTCGTGTCCAGGCGGGTCAACCAGTCCGGTGGCAGCACGCCCGCAAAGCGTGCTCCGAACTTGCCCGGATTGCGCGCCCACCCCGTGCGGCACCCGAACGCCCACTCCAGCATTCGCAGCAGCTCGCCGCGCATCAGGGTGTCCAGGTGGTATTTGGCGTATCCCAGCTGCCCACGCCGCAGCCCCTTGACCGCGTACGGAGCCAGCCACCAGAACTCGTTGCAGCAGTCGGCAAACGCCTGGGCGCTGGGCGGCTGTGGGAAATAATCTCCCTCGTGCGGTTCCGGCAGGGCCAGAAAGATTCCGTCCTTATCCAGCAGCACCCGTGAGAGGCTTTCGGGCGGAAACTCGGCGCGGCGCTCCAGCGGCACCAGGCCCAGGTCCAGCCGGCTGCCATCCATGAACTGCATCAGATAGAGGATGGGCGAGGCGTGATCGTAGTCCTGTGCGCCCATCAGCACTGGAATCTGCAGAATCATCCGTTCACCGAAGCGGTCTATCCAGCCGTGGTCGGCAGTGAACGACGGCAGGTCGCGCACGTACAGAGTGAGGTCAACATCCTGAAACGGGTCGGGCCGAATGGCCGCATTCACCCGCGAGCCACTCAGCACGGCGGCCCGGACACGGGGGTCGGCTTCAGCAAAAGCCCGCACGCGGCGCAGTAGCACGGTTTCAGACATGTCTCTAGCGTAACGCTGCCCTCCCCGCCCCCTCACCCACATGCGGCATCATGGAAAGCGTGAAGCTCACGGTTCTCGGCAGTACAGGCAGCATCGGCACGCAGACCCTGGAGGTAGCGCGGCAGCGCGGCTGGCAGGTGGCAGCCCTGGCCGGCGGGCGCAACCTGGACCTGCTGGAAACCCAGGTGCAGGAGTGGCAGCCCGCCGCCGTGGCGGTGGCCGAGGAGAGATACGCCCAAGCCAAAGCCCGCTTCAGTCAGACCGAAATCCTGCCGCTGGCCGAGCTGGCGGTCCGTGAAGCCGACGTGGTGGTCAACGCCATCGGGGGCCTGCCGGGCCTCTCCCCCACCCGCGCCGCGCTGGAAGCGGGCCGGGCGGTCGCCCTGGCGACCAAGGAAGCGATGGTCACGGCCGCCCCGCTCATCTGGGCGGCGGCGCAGCAGGGGGGCGGTAGCGTGGTGCCGATTGACTCGGAGCACACCGGCATCTATCAGTGCCTGGTGGGCGAGCGCCTGAGCGACGTGGCCGAGCTGATTCTGACGGCGTCGGGTGGACCGTTCCGCCTCGGCCCCGCCGACCTGAGCACGGTCACCCCCGGGCAGGCGCTGAACCATCCCAGTTGGAACATGGGCCAGAAAATCACGGTGGACAGCGCCACGCTTCTGAACAAGGGCCTGGAGGTGATGGAATGCGCCGCGCTGTACGGCCTGCCGCTGTCGCAGGTGCGGGTGGTCGTTCATCCGCAGAGCATCATGCATGCGGCGGTGCGCTGGGTTGATGGCAACCTCAGCGCCAACGTGGGACCGACCGATATGCGGCTGTCTATCGCCTACGCCATAGAAGCGGCCGCAGCGGGCGGCATGACCCGCCCCGGCGAGGTGGTGGGAGCGCGGCGCGGTCAGGGCGCGGCCGAACATCTGGCCTGGCCGCTGGAAGGGCGGTGGGAGTTTCACGCGCCCGACCTGGAACGCTTCCCCGCACTGGGACTGGCCTACCGTGCCGGCGAGGCTGGCGGTCTGCTGCCCGCCGCCCTCAACGCCGCCGACGAGGTGGCCGTGCCCGCCTTTCTGGCCGGGAACATCGGCTTCTTGGACATTCCCCGCGTCATTGAACAGGTGCTAAACGAGTGCCCGCGAGAACCGCTGGACTGGGCCACGCTAGAGAGCGTGCAGGCCTGGGCCACCCGCCGGGCACAGGAGCTGTGCGGGGGCCGCCCATGAACCCCATGCAGGCCATCGCGGCGGCACTGTCGCCGCAGGGCATCGTCTGGACGCTGCTGCTGCTAAGTGTGATTACGGCCCTGCACGAGCTGGGACACTACTGGGCCGCCCGCAAGCAGAGCGTGAAGGTGGATTCGTTCAGCGTGGGCATGGGGCCGGTGCTTCTGCGCAGGCAGTGGCGCGGCACCGAGTGGCGCCTCTCGCTGCTGCCGATCGGCGGGTACGTGCAGATAGACGGCATGGCCCCGGAAGAAGCCCCCGACGGCACGCTGCGGCATCCCAGCACCGGCTTTGCGGCGCTGCCCCCACTGGGCCGCATTGGGGTGCTGCTGGCCGGGCCACTGGTCAACCTGCTGCTGGCGATCGGCCTGATGACGGCCACGTTCAGCGCCCTGGGCGTGACGGCAAACGACCGCGTCCGGGTGGGCGAGGTCATCGCAGGGTCGCCCGCTGAGCGCCTGGGCCTGCGCGCCGGCGACGATATCGTGGCGCTGGACGGTCAGGACATTCCCGAACAGGCCGAGATTGCCGGCAAGGCTGGCCCCGGTTACCTGCTGCTGGGCGAACTGCTCAAGGAGGCCGGGCCGCACACCCTGACCGTGCAGCGCACTGGCGAGGCCGAGCAGCGCCAGCTGGCCTTCGACTGGACTCCCACCGTGAACGGCGAGCGGCAGCTGCTGGGCATTCGCTATGGTCCCGGCAGTCAGCCGGTGAGCGTCCCGCAGGCACTGGGCCGCTCGCTGCAAACCACCGCCGAGGCCGTGCCGCTGGTCGTGAATTCGTTCGCGGGACTGCTGGGCGAGATGTTCAGTCTGGACCTCAAGGGCGAAGAGACAGACGACGTGGGCGGCCCCATCCGCATCACCGAGACGGTCAGCCGGGCGGCGGCGCTGAACGGCTGGGCCCTGGTGCAGATTGCCACCCTGCTGAACCTGTCGCTGGCGGTGTTCAACCTGCTGCCCATTCCGGGCCTGGACGGGGGCCGTATCGCACTGGTCCTGATCGAGATGCTGCGCGGCCGTCCGCTGACCTTTCAGCAGGAGCAGAGCGTCACCGCCGCCGGCTTCCTGTTCGTGATGCTGCTGATGGCTTTCGTGCTGGTGCGGGATGTGACGCGGTTCTTCTAGGCGGAGGTTCTGGGACGGCGGTGCTTACCCGGCATCTCCGGGGCGCTGCGCCCACGCTGCCTGCGGCTGGATATCGCTCACACGCAGAAAAAGGAAACCCGCTCCCCTGGGCAAAAGCACCTCAACCGACTGCGGCGGGTCTTGCCGGACACCCCACAGCAGATAAGTCCCCGTCTTCTCTAACTCGAAGCCCTGCACTTCCAGACTGCCCTGCAGGTCAGACAACAGCTGTGGCTGAGACGGACTGAGGCGTATCAACACCTGCCAGCGGTGACCCGGCGAGCTGACAATCTGGTCGGTGTCCTCGTAGGCAAAGGTCCAGATTGGTGCCGGGGCACGCACCCCACCGATGATGTCCGCCTGCAAAGCCGCCGGCAGCACAACGGGCAAATCGGGCGGCAGCCCTCCGTCGCTCAGCACCACGTCGGCGGGCGAGGACGCGCCCATCAGTGCAGCCCACAGTTCGGCCGAGACGCAGACAGGCGGCAGGTTCGTCATGTCCGGAGTCTAGACTCTGAACATGACCCAATCCGATTTGCCTACCCCACTGGTCAGCGCCGAGTGGCTGCAAGCCCACCTCCACGACCCCAGGCTGCGGCTGCTGGACTGCCGCTTTGACCTGCGCGACGCCCTGCTGGGACGGATGGCCTACCTGGAGAGCCACCTGCCGGGCGCGGTGTACGCCGACCTGGAAATGAACCTGAGCGGCCCGGTCAGCGAGTCGGGCGCGGGAGGCCGCCACCCATTGCCGGAGCCGGAAGCCCTGGCAGCCTGGCTGGGCGAGCAGGGCACCGGGAACGACTCCTGGGTGGTCTGCTACGACGCGGGCGGGGCGCAGGGCTACTACGCGGCGCGGGCCTGGTGGCTGCTGCGCTGGCTGGGGCATACCCAGGTGGCGGTGCTGGACGGCGGGCTGGCGGCGTGGCAGGCCCTGGGCGGCGAACTGACCGACGCCGAGCCGCAGAACGCACCCGCCACGTTCACCGCGCAGGTGCAGCCTGGCTACGTGGCGACGGCAGAGGACGTGGCCGCGCTGCCCACCGGCACGCTGCTGATTGATTCGCGTACGCCGGAGCGCTACCGGGGCGAGACTGAGCCGGTAGACCGCCGAGCCGGGCACATTCCGGGAGCCGTGAACCGCAACTGGCTGGGGGCGCTGGATGAATCGGGACGCTTCCGAAACGCCGAGGCCCAGGCGGAGCGGCTGGGCGCAGGCGACGGGCAGCCCACCGTGACCTACTGCGGCAGCGGCGTGAGTGCTACGCCCAACCTGCTGGCCCGTGAACTGGCCGGCGTGCCGCTGGGGCCGGACAACCGCCTCTACGCCGGCAGCTGGAGCGACTGGGTCAGCGACGAGGGGCGGCCCACCACGACTGGCAACACAGACACCGCCGAATAATCCTTTTTCTGGCGTATGTAAACCTGCTATGCGGCGCCAATAACGAGTTTGGCCCTTAGGCCACTTTCATGTTAGAAAATGACATGCAAGCGGCTGTCCCATCTTCTACCTGGCAAACACGTCTGGCGGCCCTCGGGCCCGGCATCATGATGGCTTCGGCGGCCATCGGTGGGTCGCACATCGTGTCTTCGGCGCAGGCGGGCGCCCTGTTCGGCTGGCAGCTGGCGGGGCTGATTCTGCTGACCAACCTGCTCAAATACCCCTTTTTCCGCTTCGGGCCACAGTACACCATGGAAAGCGGCCAGAGCCTGGTGGAAGGCTACGCCCGCAAGGGCCGGGGCTACCTGTGGGTGTTTTTTATCCTGTGCGCGGTGTCGTCGGTGATTTCCACAGCGGGCGTGGGCCTGCTCTCGGCGGTGATTCTCAACTCCATGCTGCCGGCCGGCTTCGCCCTGAGCGGCCCCGTGATGGCCAGCGTGATGATGCTGGTGGTGTGGGTGCTGCTGGTGGCCGGGCACTACAAGGCGCTGGACGGCATCACCAAACTGATTGTGATTGGCCTGACGGTGGCGACGGTGGCCGCCACCTTTATCGCTGCCAGCAAAGGCTCCAACATGGTGCCGGGCTTCGTGGAGCCGTCGCCGTGGAACCTGGCCACGCTGCCCTTTTTGGTGGCGCTGGTGGGCTGGATGCCGGCACCCATCGAAATCAGCGCCATCAACTCCATGTGGATCAAGGCCAAGCAGAAAATCAGCCCCGCCAACTACGCCGATACCATCTTCGACTTCAATGTGGGCTACGTGACTTCGGCCGTGCTCGCCATCTTTTTTGTGGCGATGGGCGCCCTGGTCCAGTACGGCAACGGCGAGAAGCTGGAGCCGGCCAGCGCCGCCTACATCTCGCAGCTGGTGCAGATGTACGGCAGCACCATCGGGGAATGGTCCAAGCCGGTCATCGCCTTTATCGCCTTTATGTGCATGTTCGGCACCACCATCACCGTGGTGGACGGCTACGCGCGGGCCAGCGGCGAGGCCCTGCGGCTGCTGCGCGGCGACCCGGAACTGAAAACCCGCGACATCTCGCTGTGGATTACCGGCATCAGCGTCATCGGCCTGGCCATCATCCTGCTGATGCAAAATCAGCTGGCCGGCCTGCTCAAGTTCGCCATGACCAGCGCTTTCGTGACGGCGCCCATCTTCGCGTGGCTGAATCTCAGCCTGGTAAGCGGCGAGCGGCACCTGTCGGGCACACTCCGGGCGCTGGCCTACGCCGGTCTGGCCTTTTTGGTCGGCTTTACCCTGCTGTTCCTGGCCAACCTGCTGGGCCTGCTGGGCTGAACTGCACCTGGAGCAGCGGGAGGGAGAGGTAGTGGCCTCTCCCTCCCGCCCTGCTGACCTCTCCAGCTTCAGCTCACTGCACGCGGGAAGCTGCCCACCACCTTGAGGAACGTGGCCCGCTCCCGCATCTCTGCCAGGGCCTGCGCCACGTCGCGGTCCTGGGCATGACCTTCGATATCGATAAAGAACACGTACTGCCATAGCCCCCCACGCACCGGGCGGCTTTCCAGCCGGGTCATGGAGATGCCCAGGCGGCTGAACGGCTCCAGCAGCCGGTGCATGGCTCCGGCGTGTTCGGCCTGCGGCGCGGCCACCACCAGGGTGGTGCGGTCCTGCCCGCTGGGGCCGGGGCTGGCGTGGCCCAGCACCAGAAAGCGGGTGGTGTTGCTGGGGTCGTCCTCTATGTTCTGTTCCAGCACGTTCAGGCCGTACAGACCGGCCGCCGCGCCCGGCCCCAGCGCAGCCACATGTGCCTGCCCCGACTGCGCCGCCAGCCGGGCCGCCTCGGCGTTGGAACTGACCGGCAGGCGCTCGGCGGCCGGCAGGTGGCGGGTCAGGTACTCGTGGCACTGCGCCAGCGCCTGCGGATGCGCGTAGATGCGGGCGACGGCGGCGGCGTCCTCGCCGGGCGACATCAGGCAGTGGTGGATACGCAGCGTGACCTCGCCGCAGGCCCGCAGCGGCGTGGCGGGCAGCAGGTCCAGGGTGCGGTTCACGGCTCCCTCACTGCTGTTTTCCACCGGCACCACCGCGTAGTCGGCCTGGCGAGCTTCCACCTCCCGCAGCGCCTCATCGATGGTGGCGCAGGAGGCCAGCTGCGCCGCCCCCCCGAAATGGCGGCGGGCGGCCTGCTCGGTAAAGGTGCCCTGCGGCCCCAGGTAGGTCACGGTCAGCGGGCGTTCGAGCGCCAGGCACTCGCTCATGATTTCGCGGAAGATGCGGCGCACGGCATTTTCGTGCAGCGGTCCGGCATTCAGCGCGGCGATGCGGGCCAGCACCTGCGCCTCGCGCTCGGGGCGGTACACGGCGGCCGTACCCTTGAGCGTCCCGATGGCCCGCGCCTCGGCGGCCCGCTGGCTGAGCAGGTCCAGCAGCTGCGCGTCGATGGCGTCTATCCGCTCACGGTGCGGGGCCAAAGCGGCGGCCAGGGATTCGGAAGTCGGGTCAGGGCGGCCAGGCTGGTCGGACATGGCTCAGTGTAATGTCCGCGGCCCCGCTTAGCCGGCCCGGTCCTTGCTCTGGGCCAGCATCACCCGGCTCTCGTTCAGGAACTGCTCCCCCAGCGGCCCGAAGAACTCGCGCACTTCGCAGAAACGCTGCGTGAAAGCGTCGCGGTCGTCCCGCTCCAGCAGCCCGATGACATCGGCCAGGGTGGCGTGGTAGTCCCGAATCAGTTCCAGGTGCTGGCGCTGCGACTGGATGATGTCGTAATACAGCTCGGGGTCCTGCGCGAACAGGCGGCCCACCATCATCAGCTCCAGGCGGTAGATGGGGCTGGACAGCGCCAGCAGCTCATCCAGCTGCGGACGCTCGCGGCTGAGGTTCAGCCCGTAGGCATAGGCGGTGGCGTGGCGCATGGCCTGAATCAGCCCCATGTGGCGGTCGTGCTCCTCAGGCTGGGCAGCGTGCAGGCGCAGGCCCCACAGCCGCAGCTGTTCCAGCAGCCAGTCCACTTCGCCCGGCTCACCGCGTCCCCGGCAGAACACGGTGACTTCTTTGGCAAAGGTGAGCACGTCCGGGCCGAACATGGGATGCAGCCCCAGCACCGGCCCGCTGTGCGCGGCCAGCATCGCCTGCATGGGGGCCGCCTTGACCGAAGTGAGGTCGGCCAGCAAGCAGCCGGGCGGCAGCGGGGGAAGCTGCGCCATTACGGCTGCGGTGTCATGGATAGGCACGCTGACCAGCACCAACCCGGCCCCTTGCACCAGTTCGGCGGCGCGGTCCCAGTCGCCGCGCTCCAGCACAGCCACCTCGTAGCCGGATTCGCGGAACGCCTGCACGAAGCGTCGCCCCAGCCGCCCGCCGCCGCCCACCACCACCACCCGCAGGCCGGGGCGCACACCAACGCTGTGGCCGGTTTCCTGCACATAACTTTCGCGCATGCAGCGGCGCAGCACGTCCTCGGCCAGGTCAGGGCTCAGGCCCAGCGCCTGAGCCTCGGCGCGGCGGGCGTCCAGCAGGGCCGCTTCGCGCTCGGGCACGTAGATGGGCAGGCCCTGCGCCCGCTTCACGTCGCCCACCTGCCGGGCCAGCTCGACCCGCTGCCGCAGCAGCTGCAGCAGCTCGCGGTCATTCGCATCAATCTGCTCCCGCAGGGCGGCCAGCTCGGGCGGGGTCACCTTTCCCCTCCCACCCTCAGCAGGTAGTGCACGCCGCTGCTGCGCTGAAAGCCGTAGCGGTCATACAGGCGCTGGGCGGCCAGGTTGTCGCCCGCCGTTTCCAGGACCACTCCTGCGGCTCCGCTCTGCACCGCCAGGTCACGGGCGGCGTCCAGCAGGGCTACGCCCACCCGCTGCCCCCGGAAACCGGCACGCACAAAGAGGTCGTTCAGAATCCACAGTCGCCGCATCCGCACGCTGGAAAAGGAGCGGTAAAGCTGCGTGAAGCCGGCGGGCCGGTCGCCCACCAGTGCCAGCAGCACAACCGATTCGCCCAGCAGCCGCCGCTCACGCAGAAAGTCCCGTGCTCCGGCCGGGTCGGAGGGCTGACCGTACCAGACCCGGTACTCGTCAAACAGTTCGCTCAGTGTGTCCAGGTCGTCCAGGGTCGCGTGACGAAGGTGCAGCATGGGCCAGTGTAGCGCCCAGCTCCCGCCCGTGGCCTACCCCTGGCGGGGGCCGCGGCGCACCATCTCGGCGCTGGCGGTCCCAAAGCCCAGCGACCCGTAGAGTGGGCGGCCTGCTGACGTGGTGCTCAGGCTCAGCACCTGCACTCCCCGCGCCGCCGCCGCTGCCAGAGCGTGCATGACCAGCTGCCGCGCCACGCCCTGCCGCCGCCAACGGGGATGGGTCCAGACATTGACCACCCGTCCGCGCCAGGGCTGCGGGTCTTCCCTGGTCGGCCCCCATTCAAGCAGGGTCAGGCCCGCACCGCCGATGACGCCATGCGCAGTTTCGGCCAGCCAACCGAAATAAATTTCCCGCTCCAGTGCGCCAGGCAACCACTCGGCGTAGGTCTGCACAGCTGCGTGGTCCGGCGGCACATCCGGCAGGCGGTGCCGGGCCACCGTGTGGGCATCCGCCCGGGTCACAGGCCGAACGGACCAGCTCACCGAATCTCGGCCCTGACCTCGCCGTCTGCGAACTGCAGCGTGACCTGTTCGCCGGCCCGCAGCTCGGCGGCGTGGGTGACCACCCTGCCGCCGCCGCGCACCACCGCGTAGCCGCGTCCCAGCGTGCGCTCAGGCGACAGGCCGACAGCCGAGCGCATCAAGGCCGTCACGTCGCGCTCCGCCCCTGTCAGCTGACGCTGCGCCGCCGCCCGCAGCCGGTCCCGCAGCCAGCGCACGCCCGCGTCCGCACCCGCCGCCTCCTCGGCGCCGGCACGGCGGATGGCCTGCCAGTCGGCCTGAGCCTGGGCCGCTGCCCCCACCACGGTGCGCACGATGTGGGCGGCCGCTTTGCTGGGCGTATCGGTCCGCAGGGCGGCCAGCTCGTCGGGAAGGGTGTCGTCGCGGGCGTGCCCCAGCCCGGTAATGACCGGCGCGGGAAAGCGGGCCAGCGCCCGGCCGAACTCCAGGTCGTTCAGCCAGGCCAGGTCGGTGGTGGCCCCGCCGCCCCGGATGACCACCAGCGCGTCCAGCGGCTGCCCGGCGTGCAGGGCCAGCGCTTCGGCCACGGCATGGGTCAGGCTGGCGCCCGCTTCACGGCCCTGGAAGGTGGCCCGCAGGTAGTGCAGCTCCAGCACGCCTGCCGCCTGCAGCGGGGCCACCTCGCGGTGAAAGTCGCCCAGGCCGGCGGCCCCTTCCGGGGCGATGACAGCCACGCGGGCATAGTCGGCCGGCAGCGGCAGGGCACGGTTCAGCCCATACACCCCCTCGGCCTGCAGCTGCTCCCGCTGGGCGTTCAGGCGGGCGGCTGCCTCGCCCAGCGTGAATTCCGGCGAGATGTCCTGAATATGCAGCGAAAAGCCGTACTGCGCATGAAACTCGGCAGTGCAGAACAGCAGCACCTTCATGCCAGTGCCCAGGCCACCGCCGGTCACGCGGCGGAACTTGGCTTCCAGGGCGTAGCGCTCGCGGGCCCACAGCGCGGCGCGGCAGCGGGCGACCTGCTGCCCACCTTCCAGCTGAATCAGTTCCAGATACAGGTGCCGGCGGTCGGTCAGCTCGGCAATCTCGGCCCGCACCCACACCGCCCCCGGCAGCCCACGCCCCAGCACCTGCCCCACGTAGTCCAGCAGCTCGGACAGCTCCAGCCACTGGCTGGGCGGCGGGGCTTCAGTACTCTGGCGGCGGGCGGGGCGGCGCGGCGGCATCTTCCCAGTGTAAGGGCGCAGAAGCAACCCGGCAGGCCCAGGAGTCAGGTTCGGGAGTTCAGAAGTAGGCCCTGGCCTGCAGGTCGCTCAGCGTCAGGGTGGTGCCGGCCGGCAGCTGGCCCCCGCGCACCTGCAGCCCGATGTGGCCGGCACCCTCGTAGGCCAGGGTATTGAGCAGGTCGCCGCGCAGCAGCACCGGAGCCTGGGCCGCGCCCGCCGCGAAGCTGACGGTGCCGATGCTCTGGCCGCCGCTCAGGCAAGCGCTGTAGCCCGCGTAGGGCATGCAGTCTGCGGGCAGGTCACGGGTCAGCAGCACGTCAAACACGGTGGGGGCTGCAGCGGGGGCATTCAGCGCCGCCGTGCCGCGCAGCTCGAAGTTCTTCAGCTGGCGGCTGACCGGCGCAGGAAACAGCACTCCGTTCTGGAACACCCGCACGCCGGAAGCGGTCAGCGGCACCGGGGTGGTCAGGCTGACGGACGGCAGGCTGACCGGCGGCAGGGGCACGTTGCCGCCGCCGGCCAGGGCAGGAAGCAGCAGCAGGGGCAGCAGTCGGGGCAAGGTCATGCCCGGCAGACTAGCCCTGCTCCCCTCACGCCCCAATGACACGCGCCTGGGAATGAAGCTCTGCACCTACGGCGAAGTGCCGCAGGTCGCCCTACAGCTGCTGCGCCAGCAACCGGCCCACAACCGCCGCCAGCACGCCCCCGCCCACGCTGAAGCCCAGGTAAAGCGCCGCCTCGCCGTAGGCCCCGCGTGCCAGCAGCTGGTCCAGGTCCACGCTGAAGGTGCTGAAGGTGGTAAAGCCGCCCAGCAGCCCGGTGCCGAGGGCCAGCCGCGCCGCCTCGGGAAGGACGCCGCGCCCCACCAGGCCCAGCAGCAGCCCCAGCAGCAGCGAACCGAGCAGGTTGATCAGCAGCACGCCCAGCGGCCAGCCGGCCCGCAGGGTCAGGGGGGCCAGCAGCAGCGTGGCTGCGTGCCGCAGCGAAGCGCCCGCTGCACCGCCCAGAGCGATGTAAAGCCAGGTCATACCCGCATGCTAGCGGCCCGGACCACCCTCTTCCCACGGGCGGATGAAAAGAGAAGAGACTTACTTTTTGCGGAGTATACTCAGGCCATGGGTAAGCAGCCCCCTTCTGACCGGCTGGCCAAGAGTCGGCAGGAGACTTCGCTGCCAGTGGCACAGCCTGAACGGCCGCCCGACCTGGCCCGCGACCTGACGGCCCAGGCCGAACAAGTCCTGGCAGACGACCCGGCCCGTGCCTGCGAACTGGCCGAGCAGGCCTACCAGGCCGCCGAGCGCGCCGGCAACCGCGAGCAGATGGCTCTGGCCAGCATCCAAAGCGGCCAGGCCCGGTTCCTGCTAGGCGACTGCCAGGCCGCCCAGCCGCTGCTGCAACGCGGGCGGCAGCTGGCCGAGCAGGTGCGGGCGAGCCGGCTGCTGGCCCGCGCCCTGGCAACGCTGGGCGCCAACTGTGCGCAGACCAGCCAGTATGGCGACGCCCTGCAGTACCAGCTGGAAAGCCTGCGGCTGGTACAGGAGCTGCGCGACGCGGAGGGCGAGGCCCGCACGCTGAACAACATCGGCTACCTGTACATGTGCCTGCGCGACCACGGACAGGCGCTGAAATACCACCGCGACGCCTGCGAAACGGCCCGCGCCATCGGGCACCTGCCGCTGGAAATCAGTGCATCTATCAACATGGCGGTCAACCACGAGGTCAGCGGGGACCCTGGACTGGCGCTCCAGATCAACCAGGATTCGCTGGCCAAGATAGACGGCCTGTCCATGGGACAATTCGCAACGACTTTGCGGGGCAACGTGGCCTCCAATCTGCAGGCGCTGGGCCGCTACAGCGAAGCACTGGCCGCCTGCGAGCAGGTCCTGGTCACTGTGGGGCAGCTGGGCCTGCAGGAGAGCGAGTGCGACGTGAGAATCGTCCGCGCCGCGGCGCTCAGCCGTCTGGGGCGGCAGGAAGAAGCCGTGGCCGAGCTGCGCGCAGCGCTCAAGCTGGCGCAGACACTTCCTTCTCCCCAGCACCTGCGGGAAGGCAACCGCGAGCTGGCACGCATTCTGGAAGAACTGGGCGACACTGCCGGGGCCCTGGCCGCCATGCGGCAGTACCACGAGCTGCAAAGGGAATTGCTGGAAACCATCTCGCAGGAACGGACGCGGGTGCTGGCCACGCAGCTGCAGATTGACCGGCTGGAGTTCCGCGCCGCCGAACAGCAGGTGCGCAACGAGCAGCTGGCCGCCATGAACGAGACCTTGCAGGCCGCGCAGGCTGAGCTGGCCTACCGCGCTACGCACGACGCGCTGACGGGCCTGCTCAACCGCCCCGCGCTGGAACGGCAGCTGCAGGCCGTCTGCCGGGACACCCCCCCGCAGGGCATGGCGGTGCTGTTTATTGACCTGGACCACTTCAAGCAGATCAACGACACCCTGGGGCATCCGGTGGGCGACCAGCTGCTGCAGGAGGTGGCGGGGCGGCTGCGGCGCAGCGTGCAGCCGGGCGACGAGGTGGCCCGGCAGGGCGGCGACGAATTCACGGTGCTGCTGCGCTCGGTTCAGAACAGCGCGCAGGCCGAGCAGGCCGCCCAGCACCTGCTTGAGCAGCTGTCCATTCCCGTGATTGCCGGAGGGCATCCGCTGTTTATCAGTGCGTCTATCGGGATTGCGCTGTTTCCGCAGCACGGCACCGACGTCACCACGCTGCAAAAGCACGCCGATCTGGCACTGTACCGGGCCAAGCAGGAGCGGGGGTGCTACCGCACCTACCAGCCGGCGCTGGGGGCCGAAGCACTGGAGCAGCTGACCGTGGAGCAGGCCATGCACGGGGTCCTGACTCCGGACGGCGCAGTGGCCACCGACGGGTTCTCGCTGCAGTACCAGCCGGTGGTGGACTCGCGCACGCGCCGCCCCCTGATGGTCGAAGCGCTGCTGCGCTGGCACGGCCCCTGGGGCGAAGTGCCGCCGCAGCTGTTTGTTCCTATCGCCGAGCGCAGCCACCTGATTGTGCAGCTGGGCGCCTGGACGGCCCGCACGGCACTGCGGCAGCTGCGCGAGTGGCGGCAGCTGTGGCCCGAGCTGAAAGTCAGCGTGAATGTCTCGGCGCGGCAGCTGGCCCAGCCGGACCTGGCCGCGCAGCTTGCGGCCCTACTGGACGAATGCGGCCTGCCCCCCAGCGCCCTGGTGGTGGAGCTGACCGAAGCCGCCGCTGTGGACATCCGACAGCTCAGGGCATTTCAGGAACTGCAGGAGGCCGGGCTGAGCATTGCCCTAGACGATGTGGGCACCGGCTACGCCAGCCTGTCCAGCCTGGCCCAGCTCCCCCTGCAGATGCTCAAGATAGACCGCTCGCTCACCGTGCAGCTGGCGCCCTTGCCGCAGGGGAACTGCGGGCACGCCCAGACCGGACAGCGCCGCTCCACCCGCCCGCTGATGCACGCGCTGATTACCTTCGGGCGCGAGTCGGGGCTACAGGTGGTGGCCGAAGGGGTCGAAACTCCCGAGCAGCTGGAGCTGCTGGAGTGCTGGGGCCCCATTCAGATTCAGGGCTACCTGGAAAGCCCGCCGCTCTCCACGGAGGACATGACCGAATATCTCCAGTGGAAGGCGCAGGAGGAGGGGACGTAAGCTAACCGCCTTCCCCGTCCGCGCCAGTTCCTTTATCCCATCGCCCCCTGCCCGGTCAGGCCGCGCCCGGCAATCAGGGTGTGGATGTCATGGGTGCCCTCGTAGGTGTCTACCGTTTCCAGGTTCAGCAGGTGGCGAATCACCGGGTACTCGGTGGTGATGCCGTTGCCGCCCAGCAGTTCACGGGCCAGCCGGGCGCCTTCCAGAGCGCGGCGCACGTTGTTGCGCTTGACCACGCTCACCTGCGCGTAGTCCATCTGCCCGGCGTCTTTCAGCACGCCCAGGCGCCAGGCCAGCAGCAGCCCCGCCGAGTGGTCGGTCGCCATCTTGACCAGTTTGTCCTGTACCAGCTGCCGTGAGGCGGTGGGCTGCCCAAAAGTCACGCGGCTGCCGGTGTAGTCCAGCGCCGTGGTCAGCATCAGTTCCAGGGCGCCCATCGCCCCCCAGCCGATGCCGAAGCGGGCGCCGGTCAGGCACGAGAGCGGCCCTTTCAGCCCACGCACGCCGGGCAGCATGGCGCCGGCGGGCACCCGGCAGCTGTCCAGCACGATTTCGCCGGTCACGCTGGCCCGCATGCTCATCTTGCGCCGGATGATGGGAGCGCTGTAGCCGGGCGTATCGGTCGGCACGATAAAGCCGCGCACCGTGTCCTCGCCGCCTTCTTCCACCCGCGCCCACACCAGCGCCAGGTCGGCCAGCGGCGAGTTGGTGATCCACATTTTGGTGCCGTCCAGCACCCAGTCGTCGCCGTCGCGGCGGGCGCGGGTCCGCATGGCGCCGGGGTCGGAGCCGCCGCTTTCCTCGGTCAGCCCGAAGCAGCCAATCAGTTCGCCGCTGGCCAGCCCCGGCAGGTACTGTGCCCGCTGCTCCTCGCTGCCGTAGGCATGAATGGGGTACATCACCAGGCTGCCCTGCACGCTGGCCGCGCTGCGGATGCCGCTGTCTACCCGGTCCAGCTCATACATCAGGGCACCGTACAGGTTGGAACTTGCCCCGCTGCCGCCGTACTCGGGCGGAGTCATGGGGCCCAGAAACCCTTGGGCTCCCAAGCCGCGCATCACCTCGCGCACCGGCAATTCGCCGGCGTCCCACCACCCGGCGATATGGGGCATCAGGGCTTTTTCGGCGTACTGGCGGGCACTGGCGCGGGCCTGGCGCTCCTCGGGGGCGAGCAGGTCCATTACGGCAAACTGGTCGAACATAGGGCCTCCTGTAGGCATGGGAAATGCAACTGTGGAATGCCCCTATTAGAGCAGGTTGGCTACAGGCAGAGATACAGGCGTGGGCGGGAAGACTCGGCCTCCCGCCCACAGCACCGCCCATACCCTGCCCCCCCAGCAGAAGGTCAGCTCCGCGTGCCCTTGCCGGCGCTGCGGCGCTTGAGCACCCACCAGATGAACCCAACCAGCAGCAGGCCCAGGATAATTTTGGATGCCGGGCCCACGTACTGCTCCACCCGGTCGTAGTTTTCGCCCAGAAAGTAGCCTGCAGCCGCCAGCAACCCGGCCCACAGCCCCGAGCCGATAAACGAATACAGCAGAAACTGAGGCAGGCCCATCTCGCTCACGCCAGCGGGCAAGGACAGCAGGCTACGCACGCCCGGCACCATCCGCCCGAACAGCACCGCGCTGGTCCCGTGGCGCTCGAACCAGTCGCTGGCTTTCTGCAGGTCCTCGCCGCTGACGGTCAGCCACTTGCCGTAGCGGTCGGCCCACTGTTTGCTGCGCTCCAGACCGAACACCTTACCCACGTAGTACAGCGGCAGCGTACCGATCACACTCCCCAGGGCGCCGACCAAGACCACCAGGAAAATGTTCAGGTCGCCGCGCTGGGGCGAAGCTGCAAAACCTGCCGAGGGCATAATCAGCTCGCTGGGGATGGGCGGAAAGATATTCTCCAGAACCATCAGCAGGAAAATGCCGAGGTAACCCATCGAATCCATCAGGTTTTGCATCCACTCAATCACGCTCTGGAATCTAGCGGGCGCAGGGGGGCGGGCGCACCCCCCTAAAGGTTGAGTGAGGGCGGCGCCCTGCTTCCCCCCACCGCAGCCAGCTCCGGCCACTGCGCCTGCAACACTCCTGTGCCAGCTGCTCCTCTACACTGCCGCCCATGCGCCTGCGTCCTTTACAGCTGCCGTTTGTGTTCCGGGGGGCTGCCGCCCTGCTGACCACCGCCCTGCTCAGCCTGGTGCCGGCCCCCGCCGCAGCACAGGGCGGGCCAACAAAGAGTGGACCAGTGCAGGGCGGACAATTTCAGGTGACCGCCCAGACCGATAGCCGGCGGCTGGCTCCGCTGCGGGTGGATTTCGCGGCGCGGGTGCCGGGCGACGTGGCAGTGCGCTGGGACTTCGGGGACGGTCAGGCGGCGCAGGGACCACAGGTGAGCCACACCTACTACCGCCCCGGACGCTACGCGGCGCAGGTGATTCTTAGCCGGGAAGGGCGCGAGGTGGGCCGCAGCCAGATGACGGTCGAAGTGAAGTCGCAGGGGGCCGAAAAAGCTGGCCTGGTCCTGCTGCTGGGCCGGGGCACCGTCACCCTGAGCGACGTGGGCAGCGTGGTGTACGTCCCCTATCAGTCCCGCTTCACGCTGGACGGCCAGCAGCTTGGTGGGCCCACAGCCAGCCTGCAGGCCGGTACCCACACCGCCAGCGTCCAGATTGCGGCGGGGGCCGGTACGCTGAGCCGTTCGCTGCGCTTTCAGATTCCTGCCGGCGAACTGCGCTCGTCGCCCACTTACGAAGACCAGGTGCTGCGCGCCGTGAACCTGCTGCGGCAAAGTCGCTACAACTGCGCCACCGGCCGCACCGACGGCGTGGCCCGCCCGCCGCTCACGCGCATGCCGGCGCTTGACCGTGCCGCGCTGGCCCACGCGCTGGCCATGCCCACCGCCGGCTTCGTGGACCATACCAGCCGGCTCGACGGCAGCACACCCGCGCAGCGCATCCAGGCAGCCGGCTACCCGAACGCCAGCACCGCCGAGAACATCGCCGCCGGGCAGCCCACCCCCGCCGAAGCTGTGGCCGGCTGGCTGGACAGCCCCGGTCACTGCGCCGCGCTGATGGGCGACTACACCCAGACCGGCCTGAGCTACGTACAGGTGCCCGGCAGCGACTACGTACACTACTGGGTGCAGGTGTTCGGCCGGCCGCAGCCCTGAGCCCCCAGGCCCCGCTGCCAAGCTGACGAAAGGTGAGAAAACAACCTAAGTTTCCGGCTCCGGTCATCAGCTGAACATCACCCGCCGGGTGCAGACTTGGGCCATGAAAAAAACCTTGACTGTCCTGACCGCCGCACTTGGCGCCGCTGCTTTCTCCGCTGCTGACGCTGCTCCCCAGATCAGTGCCCAGAGCATCATCGTGAACCCGGTGCAGACCCCGCTGAGCGTGCAGGTCTGGACCGACCGCGACACCAGCGGCACCCGCACCCCCAACTACTACGTGGGCGACAAGATCCGCCTGTTCACCAAAACCAACGAGAACGCCTACATCTACCTGTTCAACGTGGACCCCAGCGGCAAGGTGGACCTGATTCTGCCCAACAACCTGCAGTCGGGCGGCAACTACCTGCGCGCTGGTGAAACCCGCGTGTTCCCCAGCGCCCAGGACAACTTCACCTTTGACATTGCCGCGCCTTACGGCGTGAACAAGGTGCTGGCCCTGGCCAGCCGCGAGAAGCTGAACGTGAACCAGATTGCCAACTTCCAGAGCCAGAACGCCTTTGCCACCGTGAACGTGAGCGGTCAGCAGGGTCTGGCCCAGGCACTGAGCATCGTGGTGAACCCCATCCAGCAGACCAACTGGGTCAGCGACACCGCCTTCTACAACGTGGCCCGCGGCACCCAGGCTCCGGCCCCGGCTCCTGTGACCAGCGCTCCGCGCCCCAACTTCAACCTGGCCGTGTGGCGCAGCACCTTCCGCCTGAACACCACCCTGGACAACGTTCACGCCCAGTACGTGAGCTACCTGGGCAACCAGGGCTTCCAGCTGCGCAGCACCAGCCGCAATGGTAACCGCATCTACTCCACTTTTGTCCGCAACGGCCGCACCGCCAGCATCTTGATTGAGCAGAGCGGCACCAGCTTCAGCGTCAAGTTCGCCCAATAAATTCACTCAGTAAGTTCACTCAGTAAACCTGCCCTCTCCCAACTCCCCCGCCAAACGTGCGGGGGTTGTCGGCTGCTTGTCAGGAACTAGTGAAGTTTCTTATAAACCTTGTACCAGTTTTAGGACTGCCAAGGCCAGGCAACGGACTTACGATGTGAGTATGAAAAAGTTCAAAGCTATTGCCCTGGCTCTGGCTGGATTGCTGTCTGGTTCTGTCGCCCTGGCCAACACCCGGATTCCCGGAACCACAGTGAGCTATAAGGTGTCTTCTAGAACCGATAGCGAAGGCCGCAAAATCAACACCAGCATGATTTTTGTGGATGCCAGCAACGAGCCGAGCGGCAAAACCTATCTGGCGTTCATGTGCGGCGAGTACTTCGACCGCCTCTATACCAATGTCACGCTCGGTACAGCCAAAGAGGTCAATGACGGTACGATTGGCGGCCTGAGTTACCGTATAGATGCTGGAGCCTTTAAGCCACTGAACGGCGGTCTGCGCCTGGATGCCCAGACGGGCAAGCGGAGTTCAGTAACCGCGAATAGGGGTTGACAAAACCGAGTCAGGTGATGAGGTCTCTGTATTTCAGGTTGTGCGCTAGGACGTGGAGTGCGACCTTGAGTTTCAAGCTTGCCATCGTTTTGACCTGTCCCCAACGTAATCCAGCACCGACCAGAACCGAGAATGCCGATTCGATACACTTCCTGGCCGCCCCGAATTCTTCTCGCCAACGTGGACTTGGTCTCCGTGCATTGACTTTGGGGGGTGTGATGGTGGTCAGCGACTGATAGCCCTTATCTCCAATCTGCTGTGGCCCGCCATAAGCGGGCCACTTCCGGTTCATCTCACACAGGACGCTGTAGTCATGCTCATTCGCTGCACGGATGTTGTAGGCCACAATTTCACCGTTCAACCCACACCAGGCGTGCAGCTTGAAACCGAAGACCGGTCCAGCGGTACTGAAACCGTGCCGCGCTCCCCTAAACTTGCACCGTGGTGCACGTTTGAACGTACAGACGGGAAGCGGCTCGGAGTCAACCGCCACGAAGTCCAGGCTCTGGACTTCGTGGCTCAGGTGTTCGATGACGGGTAGAAGCCGTTTCAGACGGATTCTGGCCTGGGTCTCGGAAGGTAGGTCTGGGAAGTGATTGACTGTGAGAAAGTGCCACCAACGGCTGAAATAGGGTTGCTTGTGAAGCATTTGCAGAATGGCGATACCGATGAGGTCAGCGTCGCTAATTTTCTCGTGCTTGTGAAGCAACTTGGCAGGGATGTGAGGCTTAACCCACTGGCTGAGGACTTGGAGTGCTTCGTGGATGGGAAGTAAAGTAAGATCGGGACGGCCCATAACACCGTCCCTTTCGCATTTTTGGTGCCCCACTGTCAACCCCTATTCGCGGTCAGTAGACATCCACGCGAATGTGTCGCACTATTTCCTGACGGCGCAGAAAAGTGTGACCATCCGTGTGAACCGCACGGGCAGCAGCGTGGTGGGCTACACCTTCCCTGTCAAAGGCGTGGCTGAAGCGTTCCGCGCTGTGAACAACTGCGAGTAATTCGCCTAAAGTGCTGTGTCTGAGCATTGCCCCCGCCATATATGCGGGGGTTTGTTGTGTCCCCTTAATGGGCAGGAACGGCCCCATAATGTCCGACCCCGACGGTCGCATCTATCACGTCCTGACCGCCCTGCTGGTAGCAGGCGTGGCGCTGGCCTGCAAGTTGTATGGCGGCCCCGCCTTGGCTGGCGCTGTTCAACTTCAGAAGCTCTGTGGCTCTACAGCGAAAAGTTACCCTAAGCACTCTTGATATGCTATAAACATAACAAGAGGTAAAAAAATGACCTATGCCGTACAAGTGCTGGACGAAACCACCGCCCGCCCCACACCGACGCCCGCGCTGAGGCTGGATTTTGAGGAAGAAACCGTCACTGTGCGCGAACTCATCCGCCGCCGCGTGTACGAGGAATGCACCGAATACAACGCGGGGCAGCAGCAAGCTTTTCGCGGACTGGTCACGCCCGAAGCCGCCGAAGTCGTGCTGAATGGCGAGCAGGTCGGCAAAGGCCCCCGCCTAGACTGGGAAAAGCAGTACGCCCGCGCCGCCGAAGCCTTCGCACGAAACGGCCTGATTGTGCTGATTGGCGACGAGCAGGCCGACGACTTGGAGCAGATGGTCACGCTGCGGCTGGGGCAGCCGCTAGAGGTGACGTTTTTGAAACTGGTGCCACTGGTGGGAGGTTGACATGACCGACATGAGCGACAAAAGCCCTGAAGCGTATGCTGCACGACTTCGGCAAATTATTAAGCAACGGGAACAGGCCGTAACGCAAGCCAGAAAACTACTTCATCCTTTGTCTGCCGAGAAGCATGAGCAAGTTCTTGAAATAATTACAGGAAGCGCATGGAATGGAGAACTGGATTTATCCGAGCATTGGATTTTTCTGCAAATTTTTGAGAAGTCGTGCGACATACTTAGAGCCGTCAGGCATGAGATGAATTTAGAACTGATGGCCCGATATCGCGTTATGATTTGGGTTCATCAGGCAAGTAGTCCTCTTGAGGGAAGCACAGCTGAAAGAGATATTCTCAAGTTAAATGCGGACGAAGCTAGATTCCATCTGCGATTACTAGAAGGTTTCATAAGTAATCGCCATATGATGAATAAAAGGCAGATAGAAGATTTGTGTTGCCAAATTTCAATTAAAATAGAAGAAATAGAAAAGATCGAGAAGATCTTCGAGAGGAGTATGGAAAACGGTGCCAACGCTTGGATTGAATATTTTCTTAGTCTAATTAAGAATGAACGCGACTGGCATGCTTCCAAGCGATTGCCGAAAATCCCAGAAGGCGGACATTCCGAAGTCTTAAAGCAACTGATTACACTTGATGAAAAATATCGGTACAAAGACGCTGTAACCGCTGACGGTTTAACTGGCCCGTGGAAAAGTTCCTTTGGTGACGCTTTTAGTGTGGCTTTGGCGGGCGAATTAGATGATGAAGCCAAGCAACTCTTTTTGGAAAAACAGGTTGCGCCTATTGCTTTTCTCAGTCCTTACGGTGGATACGGGCAAAAGACTCCGAAGCTGATTGAAGAAGCCTATGAAGCGGGACTGCCTTGCAAGAATCATCTCCTTGCAGCTGCTCGCCGCGCTACGCAGATTAACGCGGGCTATACAGACGCTGCCGCTTACAAGTGGGCCGCCGACATCCTCACCCCCGAACTCAACCCCGGCGAGGCGTGGTCAGATGCTTTCCTCGCCCGCCTGGACGCGCTTCCTGCCGCTGAGCGCCAGCCCTGGCCCGCGCTCGTGGCCTACGCACGCACGGCGATAGCGGGCAAGCCGTCGGCCAAGTGGCTCAAAGAGGGTCAGAAACATCTGGACGCGGTGGGCGCGGAGACCTTCCGCCGCGTGCTGAGCGAAGCTTTGCCGCTGCTGAGCCGCCCGCGTACCTTTCCCCTGCGCGAAGACAGCCATTACACGGGCAACCCCAACCTGCTGATAGACGAGTTCAACGCCCAGAGCCTCAAAGGGCTGCTGTGGCTCGCGCCGCTGGCGGGGGCGGACGCGGCTTTGGCCCGTGCCGTAGCGGGCGTGGTGGACTCGGCGCTGAAAAAGGTGGCGGGCGTAGGCCCCCGTGCGCCCAAGGTGGCGAATGCGGCGGTATACGCGCTCTCGCAGATGGAGTCGGACGCGGCGCTGTCGGCACTCGCCCGCCTGAGCAGCACCGTGACCTTCAAAGGCACCCTCAAGGAAGTGCAAAAGGGCCTGAATGCCGTTGCTGAGCGCCTGAACACCTCGCCCGAAGACCTGCTGGAACTGGGCGTGCCGACCCTGGGGATGGGGAGCGTGGGCGAACGCCTTGAGCAGTGGGGCGACGTGGAAGTGCGACTGACGGTAGATGCGTCGGGCGCAAAACTGACCTTCAGCAAAGGCGGTAAGCCCCTCAAGTCCGTGCCCGCCAGTGTCAAAAAAGACTTTGCCGATGACCTGAAAGAACTCAAAGCCGCGCAAAAGGAAGCCGAAAAAGCGGTGGCGGCGCTTTCGCAGCGGCTGGACAGCCTAATGATTTCGGGCAAAACGTGGCGCGGCGACGTGTGGCAGGAACGGTATCTGAATCACCCGCTGGCCGGAACGGTGGCGCGGCGGCTCATTTGGCGCATCGACGGCGTGCCCGCGCTGTGGCATGAGGGCCATCTTTTACCCCTCTCCCCTTGCGGGGGAGGGGCGTTGCGCAGCAACGGGGAGGGGGTTGTTCCAGACTCCGAAATCAGCCTCTGGCATCCGCTGGGCGAACCCGTAGACGATGTGCTTGCATGGCGTGACCGTCTGGAAGAGTTGAACATCCGCCAACCGTTCAAGCAAGCGTGGCGCGAAGTGTACCTGCTGACCGATGCCGAGCGCCGCACGGAGACGTATTCCAACCGTTTCGCGGGCCATGTCCTCAAGCAGCACCAGTTCAACCAACTCGCCGCCCTGCGCGGCTGGCGCAACCGGCTGCGGCTGATGGTGGACGACTCTTACCCGCCCGCCACCCGCGACCTGCCCGAATACGGGCTGCGGGCCGAATACTGGATTGAAGGCGTGGGCGACAGCTACGGCACCGACACCACCGAAAGCGGCTCTTACCTGCGCGTCCGCACCGACCAACTGCGCTTTTACCCGATAGACGCGCCCGAAAACTCGGCCCACGCGGGCGGCGGTGGCTATGAAATGTGGCTGCCGAACGGAGCCGCGCCTGTGAACCCCTTGCCGCTGGAGCAAGTGCCGCCGCTGGTGCTGTCCGAAATCATGCGCGACGTGGATTTGTTCGTCGGTGTGGCGAGCGTGGGCAACGACCCGACCTGGCAAGACGGCGGGCCGCAGGGACGCTTCCGCGATTACTGGCAGGGCTACAGCTTCGGCGAGTTGTCCGAAACTGCCAAGACGCGGGCGGAGTATCTGGCTCGCCTCATCCCGCGCCTGAAAATCAAAGACCGCCTGACGTTGGACGGGCGCTTCCTGAAAGTACGGGGAGACCGCCGCACCTACAAAATCCACCTTGGCAGCAGCAATATCCTGATGGAGCCGAACGACCAGTACCTCTGCATCATCCCTGACAGCAAAGGCGCGAGCGGCCCCGACATGAACTTTGATGGTGACCGCGTGCTGAGTCTGATTCTGAGCAAGGCGTTCTTGCTGGCTGCCGACACGGAGATTACCGACCCGGTGATTCTGGGGCAGCTGAGGCGCTAGCGAAGTCTGCCTTCAGACCCTGCCACCAGCCACCTGCTCTACACTGAACCCCTCATGCCCGCCCCTTCTTCCCCCACACCGCAGCTGGACCGCCGCCCGAAATGGCGCAGGGAGCTGGGCAATGTCATTTTCGGCATGGGCAGTCCGCTGGCGCGGCTGTACGACAAGATAGTTATTTTCATGATTATCGCCTCGGTGTTGGCGGTGATGGCCGAGAGTGTCACCAGCCTTGGCCCCGAGTGGAAAATGCTGCTGCGCTGGGCCGAGTGGGGCTTTACGGTCATCTTCACGCTGGACTACATCGGACGCTTGGTGGGGGCGCGGCGGCCTCTGCACTATGCCCGCAGCTTTTACGGCGCCGTGGACCTGCTGACCATTTTGCCGTCGTACCTGAGCCTGTTTTTCCCCGGCAGCCAGTACCTGCTGGTCATCCGGGCGCTGCGGCTGCTGCGGGTGTTCCGGGTGTTCAAGCTGGCCCGCTACACCGACCAGGCCTCACTCCTAGGCGAGGCCCTGACAGCCAGCCGCGAGCGCATCACCGTCTTTTTTATCTCGGTGCTGACGCTGGTCATCGTGTTCGGCACGCTGCTCTACATGATTGAAGGGCCGCAGAACGGCTTTACCTCTATCCCCACCAGCATCTACTGGGCGGTGGTGACGGTGACCACGGTGGGCTACGGCGACATTTCCCCCAAGACGGGCCTGGGCAAGTTTCTGGCGACGTTGGCGATGCTGCTGGGTTACGCGATTATTGCCGTGCCCACGGGCATCGTGACGGTGGGCCTCACGGAAGCCAGCGCAGCCCGCAAAGGTCGCCACTGCCCGCAGTGTGGCCTGAGCAAGCACGAGGCCGACGCGCACTACTGCAAGCGCTGCGGCGAGAACCTGCCGAACAGTTAGCTGGGCAGGCAAGGCGAGACCCATGCTCCCCACCAGCCAGAGCAGCAGTGAAGTGCCCACATCATCACCTTAGGCCATCTGGCTGATGTCTGTGCCTACGCTACCCGGACTACGCTACCGGCGCAGAACCATCCACACCAAGGCCATCAGCAGCATCAGCAGCGGCAATGCGAAGAGCACAGCTGCCGCCCACGCTGACCAGGGGCGCGGCGCAGGCGTTCGCCGCAGGCCAACAACACCCAGTAGAGCAGCGCCGGGAAAAACCAAGTCACGAGGTGGGCTGGCACCAGATAACGGTCACTGATGAACCACAGCAGCGCAGCGCTCAGGAAGCCGAAAGCGGCGGCCCCCGCGAACCAGTTGGAGCCTGCATGTGGCCCGTGCAGTCGGCCTAGGGTGGTGGCCGCACCCATCCACACCAGCCAAAAGGCCAGCTCATTTACCGCGTCCATTCCAACCCCAGCCCGGGCCGCGTCAGTTCCTCGTAGATGTCGAGGGCGTAGCGGTCGGTCATGCCAGCGATAAAGTCGCACACGGTGCGCACCTCGCCGGCCACCTTCAACCGGGCCGCGTAGGCGGGCGGCAGCATCTGCGGGCGCGCCAGGTACGCCCCGAACAGCGTGGTGAGAATCTGCTCGGCCTGTGCCACCTGCATCTCTACCCGCCAGTGACGGTACAGCCGCCCATACAGAAACTGCCGCGTTTCGCCCAGCAGCGCCGCCACCTCGCGGCTGTGGCCCATCAGGTAAGCCTCCTGCGCCCGCACGTCGGCCACGCTGCTCACGCCGCTGCGGGCCACGGCCTCGGCACTCGCCCGCGTCAGGTCGCCAATCAGGAAGCCCAGCAACTCACGGTGCAGCGTGCGGCGTTCGCGCTTGCCCAGCGCTGCGCCGCCTAGCCCACTGCGGTCCACCATCTCGCGCCACAGCCGCAGCTCCTGCAGCTCGCCTTCTTGCAGCAGACCACTTCGCAGCCCGTCTTCCAGGTCGTGCGCGGTGTAGGCCAGTGCGTCGGCCAGGTCCACCAGTTGCGCTTCCAGGGTGGGCTGGCCGGCACCTGCCCGCTCGTGTTTGTTCAGGCCGTCCAGCACGGTGCGGGTGAGGTTCAGGCCCGGAAAGTCGGGGTAGCGGTCCTCCAGCTGCGTCACGATGCGGCGCGCCTGGTGATTGTGGTCGAAGCCGCTGGGCTCGCCGTGGGCACGCACCAGCTCGTCCAGCAGCCGCTCGCCCGCGTGGCCGTAGGGCGGGTGCCCGAGGTCGTGGGCCAGGGCCTGCGCTTCGGCCAGGGTTTCGTTCAGCCCCAGCCGCAGCGCCGCCGAGCGGGCCACCTGCTGCACTTCCAGCGTGTGGGTCAGCCGCGTGCGGTAGTGGTCGCCGCGCACGTTGAGAAACACCTGGGTCTTGTGTTCCAGCCGCCGGAACGCCCCGGTGTGCAGCACCCGGTCACGGTCCTTTTGAAACGCGGTGCGCGATTCGCTCTCGGGTTCCGCGTACTCACGCCCACCGGAGTCGCGGCTCAGCGCAGCGTAAGGGGCGAGCGTGGCCGCTTCACGGGCTTCAAGGTCAGCGCGGGTCAGCATGAGCTCAAGTATGGCAGAGGCCCCCCCGGCCCCCCCGCGGCCCAGCTGGCAAGCAGCGCGGGTGGCACAATAGGCCCATGAGCCACCCTGCCGAAACCATCTACGACGGACATATCCTCAAGCTGGAGCGCCTGGACGGCCGGTGGGAAGTGATTCGCCACGCGGACGCCGTCGCCCTGCTGGTGCTGAACGAACAGGGCGAAATGCTGTGCGTGCGCCAGCAGCGCCGCGCCGTGGACGCCGTCACGCTGGAAGTCCCGGCTGGCCTGATTGACCCCGGCGAAAGCCCGGAGCAGGCCGCCCGGCGCGAGCTGCAGGAAGAAGCCGGCTTCGATGCCGACGTGACACTGCTCAGCCGTTTTTACGCCAGCCCCGGCTTCAGCAATGAACTGCTGTACCTCTTCCGGGCCGAGAACCTGCGCGAGTCGCGCCTGCCGATGGACGACGACGAGGACATCGAGGTGGTGTGGCACCGGCCGGCCGAGGTGCTGGAAGGGTTGCGTGACGGCCACCTGACCGGCGCGGCCACCACGGTGACGGCGGCGCTGTTCGCCCTGCAGCTGCTGGCAGGCCCCGCATGAAAACCTACGTGGCCCCCGACCAGCGCCCCGACACCGACACCGTGGTCGCCATCGGTTCTTTTGACGGGGTGCACCTGGGGCATCAGGCACTGCTGGCCCAGCTGAAGGCCAAGGCGCGGGAATACCGCGTGCCCAGCGTGGTGTACACCTTCGACCCGCCCACCAAGGTGCTGACCAAGGGGGTGGAATACCTGTCCACCCTGCCCGAGAAGCTGGACCTGCTGACCGTCTACGGCATCGACGAGACGGTGGCGGTGCCGTTCACGCCCGAGTTCGCCGCCCGCGACAAGTCTGCCTTTTTGGACGACCTGCGGCTGCTGCGGCCCCGCGCCGTGGTGGTGGGCGAGGATTTCTATTTCGGCAAGGCGCGGGCCGGCGGGGTGGACGACCTGCGGGACGTGACCCGCGACGTGATGGTGGTCCCGATTCACGGGGTCAGCGGCGAGGACATCAAGAGCACCCGCGTGCGCGAATACCTGCGGGAAGGCGACGTGACGGGCGCGGCGCGGCTGCTGGGCCGGCCTTACGCGGCGCAGGGCGTGGTGGTGCAGGGAGACCAGCTGGGCCGGACCATCGGCTACCCCACGGCCAATATCCGCGTGCCGGAGGGCAAGGCCCTGCCGCGCGGCGTATTCGCAGTGCGCGTGGCGGATGACCGGGGCGGCAGCTGGGGCGGCATGGCCAACATCGGCGTGCGGCCCACCGTGGGCGGCGAGGAACGCCGCTTCGAGGTGAACCTGTTCGACTTTGCCGGCGACCTGTATGGTCAGGAATTGCAGGTGCAGTTCGTGGCCCGGCTGCGCGGTGAGCAGCGCTTCAGCGGCCTGGACGAACTGCAGGCCCAGCTGGCACGCGACGCCGAAGAAGCCCGCGCCGCCCTGGCATAAAGCAGGCCCGCACATCTGCTTGAAGGATAGAACCGTCTATCTATCCTAAAAGCGATGCCCCGCCGCGCCCTGACCAGCCGTTTCCCCGCCCTTGCTCCCCTGGTCGTGGAGGGCCGTATCGCCCTCAAGGCCCTGCAGACGCGCCGCCCGGAATACCGCCTGGTCCGCGCGCCCGCAGCTCTCTTTCCCTTCCGCATCCACAAGCATCACAGCGTGCTGCGCCGCCGCCTGGGAGACGCGGACCCTAGGCTGCAGGAGCTCAAGGTCCAGAATCTGCGCCGCGCTGCCGAGGAGCTGGACGGTCTGAGCATCGCCCCAGGGCAGGTGTTCAGTTACTGGAAGCAGGTGGGCCGGCCGAGTGCGGCGCGGGGCTTTGGCACCGGCATGCTGATCTCGGACGGCCGGCCTATAGAGGGCCAGGGCGGCGGCCTGTGCCAGATGGCGAATCTGCTGTACTGGATGGCCCTGCACTCGCCGCTGACCGTGACCGAACACCATCACCACAGCCTGGACCTGTTCCCCGATTCGGGGCGGGTGCTGCCGTTCGGGAGCGGGGCGAGCGTCTTTTACAACTACGTGGACCTGCAACTCAGAAACGACACCCACGATACTTTCCGGCTCAGCGTGTGGCTGGACGACACCTCGCTGCACGGCGAGCTGCGCGTCAGCCGCGAGCCGCTGTACACCTACCGGGTGGTGGAAGAAGACCACCGCTTCTACCGCAAAGGCGGCCAGGTGTACCGGACCAACCGGCTGTATCAGCTGCAGACTGACCGCCGCACGGGCAACCGGCTGAACAAACGCCTGATTACCTTCAACGATTCCCGCGTGCTGTACGAGGTAGATGAGGCGCGCTTAGAGGGTTGAGGGCGGCCAGTGCCGCCCAGCGCGGAGGCTTCGCCCCTCCTAAATCAGCGGGTACCGAAGGTCTGCCCCCAGTAGGCGCCGCCCGTATAGGCCGAATCGCTGTCCTGGAAAAAGCCCACGCCCAGCTCGCGGTACACCGGGTTCATCAGGTTGTGGCAGTGACCGGGGCTGGTCAGCCAGCCGTCTACCACAGCGGCCGGGTCGGGGTAGCCGGCGGCGATGTTCTCGCCGGTCGCCCGCCACTCGTAGCCGGCCAGCGTCACGCGGTCGGCGGGGCGCACACCTTCGGGGGTCACGTGCGCGAAGTAGTCGCGGGCCGCCATGTCCTGCGCGTGGTTGCGGGCGGCATGCGCCAACTGGTCGTTCCAGGTCAGTGCCGGCTGCGGCCCATAGGTCTTGGCCAACTGGGTTTCGGTGGCGCCGCAGGTGGCCCCACGGGCGCGGGCAGCGTTGGTCAGCCGCAGCACTTCCAGCTCCTCGGCGCTGGCGGCGCGGTCCGTGCCGGGATACCAGACATAACTGCCCAGCACGGCTTGCGGGGGCGCCGGGGTGGTATGGGCCGGGGCCGAAGGGGCCGGGGTGCCGCCACCACAGGCGGAGAGCAGGGCGGGCAAAAGCAGCGCAGGCAGTAGGGAGCGGCGGGCAGAGAAGACAGGCATGGGAGCAGCTTAGGGCCGCCGCTCTCACAGGTCTCCACCTGACCTGCATCTATTGATAGCGGCGTAAGTTGGCGTCCATAAGCTGACGGGGCAGGTGAATATAGCGGACCCGCTGCCAGGCGGTGACAAGCCTCTTTTTCAGCGCTCTGATGGAGTGGGCACAAAAGTTCCCCAACACATTGCGCTTGACGTAGGCCCACACCAACTCGATCGGGTTCAACTCTGGAGCATACGGAGGCAGAAAGATCAGAGAGAGGCGTTCGTGGGAACCCACGAACGCCTGGGTTACTTTCGCGTGATGAATTTTCGCATTGTCCAGCACCACGACGATGTTCCCCTGAACTTGGCGCAGGATGTGCCCAAAGAATCGGATGACCTCTCCACTGCGGATCGCTCCGGATGTTGTGTGCTGGAAGAATCGTCCATCTGAAGTGATCGCCCCAATCGTCGAAAGCTTCTCCCAGTTCGCTCTGAGCGTGACCAGGGGCGTCACGCCCCTGGGGGACCACGTTCGCCTTCGCACGCCTTTCAACGAGAATCCGACCTCATCCAGATAGATGATTGTGGCTCCCTCAGCGACCTTTTTTTTCCAACTCCGGGAGCACCTGTTCCCGCCAGAATGCGATCCGAAGTTCGTTCCGCTCAGCAGCCCGCCCATCTGGCATCTGTGGGCTGAACCCCAACTTTCGTAGGATTTTACGGACGTGATCATGGTGGTACCACACCTCGAAGTGCCGCCCGATCAGCTCTGCCACACGTTTTGTCGTCCAAGTTTCGTCAGGAAACCCATGCTGCAGAGCACCCTCCCGCAGGAGGGTGCGAAGCTGGTCGTGCTGAGACTCAGTCAGCCGAGCAGGACGACCAGAGCTGACCGTCGCTTGCAAGCTTCCCTTCTTTCTGAGCCGAGCACTCCAAGAAGTCACCGTGAGCACGGAGACGCCGAAGTGAGCAGCGATTTCGCGGTGTGTGTGGCTGCCTTGCTGCAGCCACTCGGTAGCAGCCAGACGCCGCTCCTCAAGTTGGGCACGAGAATATTGGTTCGGTTGCCATTCCACGGTCCCTAGAGTTTAGCAGCGCATACTTACGCCGCTATCAATAAATGACTGGCACCTATTGATTTGTGCTTATTGATTTGTGCTTAAGTTGGTAACATAAGGTGTGACGCTTTCTGCTTGGCGACCCGCTCGTCTCTCCCGCACTCAACAGGAAGAGCGCCGTCTAGCTGCTCAGCCCCTCCTGAATGATCCCGACTGGTCCACTCGAGATCTGGCCCGACATTTCGGTGTGGCTGAGGTGACTATTCGTGCCTGGCGTGCCCGTATACGCCACGGTGGTGAGGAAGCGCTCCGCGCTTCCCGTGCCACTGGCCGCCCGGAGTTCCTCACCCCTGACCAGCAGAAGGAAATTCAGGACATTCTTGAGAGCGATCCCCGACTGCATGGCTTCGAGACCAGTGGCTGGACTGTCCCCAAGGTCCGTCAAGTGATCGGTCTGAAGTATGGGGTCTGGATCGACCGTGCCCATCTTTCCAGGAAGCTCAGACGTTGGGGATTCTCGTATCAGCGGCCCGCGTTGCGGGCCGTAGAGCGTAACGAAGAGGATATTGCAGCTTGGGTCCGTCTCCAGAAGGAGGCGTTGGAAAAAAAAGAGGGCTGAGGGGGCGACGATCATTTTTCTGGACGAGAGTGGGTTCAGTCTGAAGACGACAAGGGTTCGCGCGTGGGGACGACGAGGCGAGACACCGATTATCCCGACAAAACTGCGTTGGGCACATCTTTCTGTGATTGGAGCCATCACCACAGGCGGACAGTTTTTGCAGCACACCTGTCAGGGTGCAGTACGGTCCCCACAAGTCGTGAAGTTCCTGGATCATGTCCTGCGTCATGTCGCCGGAGAGGTGGTAGTCATCCTTGACCGGGCCATGATTCACCGGTCGAAAGCAGTGCAGGCGTTCGTGCAGCTGCACGAACGCCTAACCCTGATCTATCTCCCACCCTATGCGCCAGAATTGAATCCCATCGAACTGATCTGGGCAGATCTCAAACGGAATGTCGTAGGTAACTTCTGTGCGCTAACGACAGAAATGCTGACGAAGCGGTTGAAAGTGGGATGGCAGCGCATCCGGCGCAAATCTTTGCCACTAGCCTTTATCCGAGGCACACCCTTTACTGCTTCGCTAGCAACTTAAGCACGGATCAGTAAATGACCGGCATCTAAATAACCGGCACCTAAAGTTCAGCCGGTCCACTACCCTGGGTGCATGCCGACCGACCCCGCACCGCTAGAGCTGGGCTATTCCTTTTGCCCCAACGACACTTTTATCTTCTATGCCCTGCAGGCGGGGCGAATTGCCACGCCGGCGCCCATCCGTGAGGTGCTGTCCGATGTGCAGACCCTGAACGACTGGGCCGCCGCCGGCCGGCTGCCGCTCACCAAAATCAGCTACCGAGCCTATTTCGGCGTGATGGACCGCTACGTGGCCCTGCGCTCAGGCGGGGCGCTGGGGCGCGGCGTGGGGCCGCTGGTGGTGGCCCGCGCACCCATAGACGACCTGAACGGGCGGCGGGTGGCCTCACCGGGCCGCCTCACCACTGCCGAGCTGCTGCTGCGCCTGGCCTGGCCGGACGCCATTCCGGTCCAGATGCGCTTTGATGAAGTGATGCCCGCAGTAGAGCGCGGCGAGTACGGCGGCGAGCCGCTGGACGCCGGGCTGATTATTCACGAGTCGCGCTTTACCTACCCGCAGCACGGGCTGGTCCGGGTGCGCGACATGGGCGAGTGGTGGGAGGGCGAAACCGGGCTACCACTGCCGCTGGGAGCGATTCTGGTGCGCCGCGACCTGCCTCTAGAACTGCAGCAGGCCGCGCAGCAGGCCGTGCGCGAGTCCATCGCCTACGCCTGGGCACACCCGCAGGAGGCCAAAGGCTACATCCGCCAGCACGCGCTGGAAATGGACGACGCGGTGATGCAGGCGCACATAGACCTGTACGTGAACGAATACAGCGAGGACGTAGGAGACACCGGCGAGCGTGCCGTGCGCGAACTGCACCGCCGGGCGGTGGCAGTGGGCGCGCTCTCCCCCAGCGACCTGCCGCTGTTCGTCCCGCAGTAGGTGGCCCAGATAGCTTTAGCTCTCTCTAGCCGCCCTCTCACAAAGTGGTTTTCCTGCCCTGACCGGTTGCCGGCGCAGGGAATACTGGGCGCAGGAGGAGTTCCCATGAAAAAGACATTGACCCTGGGCGCCCTGCTGGCCCTGGCCGGCACCGCCCTTTCCGGTACGGCCCTGGCCCAGCAAAGCGCGCCGCAGCCCCGCCCCCTGCCGGCCCCCGAGCCGGCCGCCACGGTGACCGCCACCCGCTTCGAGCCGGTGGCGCTGGGCTTTGGCCGCGACCACCTCAGCCGCCTGAAGGTGCCGGCCGGCTTCGAGGTCAAGGTGATGGCCACCGGCCTGGGCAACGCCCGCATGATGCATGTGATGCCTGACGGCGGCATCTACCTGACCCGCCGCCAGCAGGGTGACATCTGGTACCTCAAGGACCGCGACGGCGACGGCCAGTTTAGCCGACTGGAGCGCCGGCAGGTCGCCAAGAACCTGAAGCTGGTTCACGGCCTGGACGTCAAGGACGGCAAGCTGTACGCGGTTGGTGAAAAGACCGTCTGGGTCATGGATATCCTGGCCGGCGGCAGCCTCAGCACGCCGCGTGTGTTTGCCGACGGCTTCCCCGACGCCGGGCAGCACCCCGCCCGCGGCCTGCGCTGGGGCCCCGACGGCTACCTGTACGTGTCGTTCGGCTCTACCAACAACGACGCGCCCACCCAGAACCCCGAGGAAGCCACCATTCTGCGGGTGCGCCCCGACGGCCAGTGGCGTGAGGTGTACGCCAGCGGCCTGCGCCACACCATCGGGTTCGACTTCCAGCCGGGCACCGGGCAGCTGTACGGCTTCGACCAGGGCGCCGACTGGCACGGCGACAACATCCCGCCCGAGGAACTCAACCGGATCGAGCGCGGCCAGAACTACGGCTGGCCCTTTTGCTACGGCGACCGCAATCCCGACCCCTACACCAACTCCAGTCAGATTCCGGGCCTGATTACCAAGCAGGAGTACTGCGCGCAGACGGCCAGCAGCGTGCTGAACTACAGCGCCCACGCGGCGGCCATCGGCATGGAGTTCTACCGGGGCGGGCAGTTCCCGGCCGAATACCGGGGCGACGCCTTCGCTGCCATGCGCGGCTCGTGGAACCGTTCGGAGCCGAGCGGCTACGAAATCGTGCGGGTGGTGTTCGACGGGCAGAACCGACCTGCCAGCATCGAGCCCTTTGTGACCGGCTTCGTGTTTGAAGAGGGCGGCACCTGGAAGCAGTTCGGCCGCGTGGCCGGTATTGCCACCTATACCGACGGCAGCCTGCTGTTCACCGACGACCAGAGCGGCGTGATTTACCGCGTGCGCTACACGGGAGGAAAGTAAATGCGCAACTATACGCTGGCCCTGTGGCCCCTGCTCAGCCTGGGCCTGACCGCCGCAGGCATGGCCCAAGCTCAGACTGTACCTGCTCCCACTGCGCCCGCGACTTCCGGCACCGTAGGCCCGCTGAACGCCCGCGCCGTGCTGGTGGATGCCCAGGGCCGCCCCCAGGGCGAAGCTACCTTCGTGCAGCGCGCAGGCGATGTGCGGGTCAACGTGCAGGTCCGTGGCCTGACGCCCGGCAATCACGGCATGCACATTCACGAGTTCAGCGCCTGCACGCCCGGTGTGGACGCAGCCACGAACGCGGCCGTGCCGTTCGGCGGGGCCGGCCCCCACTTCGACCCGGCCATGAGCCACAACCACGACAAGCCCACCGCCCCCAATGAACTGGGCCACGGCGGCGACCTACCGATGCTGCAGGTGGGCGAGAACGGCAGCGGCCAGGCCAGCTTCGTGACCGACAAGGTCAGCCTGATGGGTGAAAACGGCGTGCTGAACCGTACCCTGGTGGTTCACGCGAACGCCGACGACTACGCTTCGGACCCCGCCGGCAAGTCGGGTGGGCGGCTGCTGTGCGGCGCCGTGCAGCGCCAGGGCCTCAGCGTGCGCGACTATACGCTGCCCGGCTGGCAGACCTTCCCCGAAGGCGTCACCTACGACGCGGAGCGGGGCCTGCTGTTTACCGGCAGCGCCGAAACCGGCGACATCTATGCCGTCAACGCCGAGAGCGGCCAGACCAGCCTGTACAGCCGGGGCGGCGCCCTGGGCCGGCGGGCCGCGCTGGGCCTGAAGGTAGACGGCCAGGGCCGGCTGTGGATTGCCGGCGGCGCCGAGGGCACCGTCAGCGTGCTGGACCGCTACGGCGTGACCCTCAAGGTGCTGGAGACGCCCAAGAGCCCGGCGGCCTTTATCAACGACCTGACGCTGGCACCAGACGGCAGCGTGTACGTGACCGACAGCCGCCGCCCGGTCATCTACCGCGTTTCGCCGGACCTGCGGCTGAGCGCGTGGCTGCACCTGGCAGACACCCCCATCCGCTACGGCGAGGGCGACAACCTCAACGGCATCGTGGCGACCCCCGACGGCCGCGCCCTGTTGGTGGCCCAGAGCAACACCGGCGACCTGTGGCGCATCGACCTGCGAACCAAGGCGGTCCGCAAAGTGATGACCGGCCTGAAGAACGCCGACGGCCTGGTGCTGCGCGGTCAGGACCTGTACGTGGCCCGCAACCGTGACCAACTTGTCAGCCGGGTGCGCCTGAGCAGCGACTGGACCAGCGGGCAGCTGGCCGCTGAGGAACCGCTGGCCGGCCTGCGCTTTCCCGCCACCCTGACGCTGGTGGGGAGTGACCTGGTGGTCACCCAGGCGCAGCTGGACCGGCGCGAGGGCGGTACGCCCGAAACCCCGTTCCGCCTGACCCGCTTCGGCGCATTCTGATCAAGGCCCCCTCCGCCCGCTGACCCCAGGCCCGGCCACCCTGCTGCACGGCAGCGAGGCAGGCCGGGTCAGCGGCACGGGCACCACATGAGAACAGGGCCCTTCTCTGCCCAGCTGCAGCTGTCCTGCCTTCTGCGGCTGGGCAGCGCTTTTCATGTGCGACAGATGGCCGGAGCGTGTCCACCTGCAGCTGAGTGTTTGCCACGAACTTGCTGAGTGAGCGGTCAATCTTTTGCCGCTAGACGGTGCTGGGGAGCGGCGCCCATACTGGCGGCATCCCAGTTTCAGGTTGCCGCTTCCTGGCCCACGTCGGCCCGGTCCGGCAAATGTTTCGCTCTTCGGCCCCTTTCGTGCAGGCTGCCGGCGGCGTGTTTCACCGGCACAGTCCGCTGTTACCCCACTCCACTATCAACCCAGTCCACTTGCTCCGCCCATCCACCTACGGAGGTCCACCATGAACCGCACCCGTCCTCTTCTCCTGCTGTCTCTGCCCCTGGCTGCCCTCTCCTTAGGTGGGCTGGCTGCTGCTGGTGGCGGCTACGTGCCGGCCCCGGTCACGGCACCCGCTGCGGCGTCCGTTCCCATGTCCTCGTCGGCCACCACTTCCGCTGTCATTCCGGCACTGCCCCTGGCTGGGCGCGCCGCTAGCGGAACCGCCAGCACCACTGAGGCGAGCGGCATGAACAGCGCGGGCACCGGCACTGTGAGTAGCAGCACCGTGACGGTTGGCAGCCCTGCTGCAGCCGGCCAGCTCAGAAGCGCAGCAGACGCCGTCACCGCCGAGCTGCGCGACGCCAGCGGCGCGGTGAAGGGCGAAGTGTTTCTGACCCAGCTGTCTGCCGACGAACTGCTGATGAACGTGCAGGCCCAGGGCCTGACCCCCGGCCGCCACGGTATGCATGTGCATGCCGTAGGCCAGTGCAGCGACAAGGTGGTGGACGGCAAACCCACCGTCTTCGGCGCGGCCGAAGGACACTTTGACCCCGCTGCCACCAGCAACCACGGGGCGCCCGACACCCCCGCCGACCAGGCCCACGCCGGTGACCTGCCGATGCTGGAAGCAGGCAGCGACGGCCGCGCCGAGGCCGAATTCACCACCCGCAAGTTCACCCTGCGCGGTGAGAACGGCATTCTGGGCCGCTCGCTGATTGTCCATGCGGACGCCGACGACTACCAGACCGACCCCTCGGGCAACTCGGGTGCGCGGGTGCTGTGCGGCGTGATTGAAGGCCTGGAGGAATAGATAGCGGCTGTCCTCTAAACGCTATGAGACTGGGGAGCCCTGGCTTGAGGCTCCCCAGTCTCATGTTCGCTGCTCGGTATCAGCTGCTCGGCACCGGCCTCAGCCGGTCTTGGACAGGCGGTCCAGCACCAGCTTGGAAGCCAGCTTGAGCGACTCGAACACGCCCTTGCCGTTGATGGCCTCGGCCTCAATGACCGGCAGCTTCTTCTGGGGATCAATCACCGAGCGAATCACTTCGACCGGCAGGGCACCGGGCAGGTCGCGCTTGTTGATTTGCAGCACGATGGGCAGCGTCGCCATGTCCACGCCGTGCTCGGCCAGGTTCTCGCGCAGGTTGCGCATGCTCTCGGCGTTGGCGCGCAGGCGCTCGGGAGCCGAGTCGGCCACGAACACGATGCCGTCCACGCCGCGCAGAATCAGCTTGCGGCTGGCGTTGTAAAACACCTGCCCCGGCACGGTGTACAGGTGAAAGCGGGTCTTGAACCCCTGCACGCTGCCCAGCTCCAGCGGCATGAAATCGAAGAACAGGGTGCGCTCGTCCTCGGTTTCCAGGCTGACCATCTCGCCGCGCAGTTTCTCGGGCACTTTGGAAAAGACGTACTTGAGATTCACGGTTTTGCCGGCCACACCGGGACCGTAATAGACGATTTTGCAGTTGATTTCACGCGCAGCGAAATTGATGGTACTCATGTCTTTACCCCTTAGCCGAGCAGGTCGTCCAGCAGAGCACTGGCGCCTTTGGAGAAGTCTTCGTCGAATTCCACGGGCGGGGCGTCTTTCAGTTCGTCCAGAATCGCGGCCACTTCAGCGACCGCCTTCTTGGTCTGTACTTTGACCCGGCCCAGCGGCACGGTGGAATCGAAAATCAAGGTCAGCAAGCTGTCCTCGCCCACCGCTTCCACATAAAGCGTGCCGTTTTCACCCTGATGAATCTGCTCACTAAAGGCTTTTTCGCCCAGCATATTGGCCAGCGCAGAGGTGGCCGCCGCATTGCTGGCGACCAGGGTAGCCACGCTGTCCAGAGCCGGGGGCCGGGGGGCCCAGATGGCTTCCTTGTGAGACAACACGAAGCCCTTGCGGTCCACCAGCAGGCAGTAGCGCACGCCGGTATTTTTCAGCAGCTCTTCGAGATGTCGGTCAACTCTTTCGTAAGCGTCGCCGTACAGCGCCAGGGTGGGTTCAATCATCGTGAGACCCAGTATAAGAAAGGGCTGGCACGGGAGCCTGACAAGGAGACGGCTCATGAAGGATGAGGGCCCGGCCGGGAGAAGACCAGGAGGAGGGCCCAGTCTTTTCCGCAAGACCGGCTGAACCCGGCCTGAGGCGGCAGCCCGCATACTGAACGGCATGCAGATTGATTTCGCACATGCTCTGGAGCACGCGGTGGTGGTGCTGCCGGTCATCGTGGCGCTGGGCATCGCCGCCCAGATTCTGGCCTCGCGGCTGAAAATCCCCGCCATCTTGCCGCTGCTGCTGACCGGCTTTCTGGTCGGGCCGCTGCTGCACTTCATCAGCCCCGGCACCGTGCTGGGGTCGGGCCTGCAAACCCTGACCTCGCTGGCGGTGGCCGTGATTCTGTTCGAGGGCGGCCTGACGCTGAAGTTCAGCGACATCGCCGGGCATGGGCGGGCCGTGACCCGCCTGATTTCGGTGGGCGCCCTGGTGACCTGGGTGCTGGCCGCCGCCGGAGCGCACTTCATCACCGGACTGAACTGGGGCGTGGCCGCGCTGTTCGGGGCGCTGGTCATCGTGACCGGCCCGACGGTGATTGCCCCGCTGCTGCAAAACGTGCGCCCCAATGCCCGCGTGGGCGGCGTGCTGCGCTGGGAAGGCATCCTGATTGACCCGGTGGGCGTGCTGGCTGCCGCCATCGCCTTCGAGTGGGTGCGCTCGGCCAGCGGCGGCGAGGCGCTGACTGCCACACTGGTTCACCTGGCCGGGTACGTCGGTGTGGGCACACTGTTCGGGGCCGTGATGGGCCTGGCGCTGGTCTGGGCACTGCGGCGCGAGGTCATTCCCGATCATCTGGTCAACCCGGCGGTGCTGGCCTGGGTGCTGCTGGCCTTTGGCCTGACCGACATCTTCGTGCCGGAATCGGGCCTGCTGGCCGTGACCATCATGGGCATGATGGCGGCCAACATGAACGTGCCGCGCCTGAACGAACTGCTGCACTTCAAAGAAGAGGTAGTGGTGATTCTGCTGAGCACCATCTTTGTGGCGCTGGCCGCCAACGTGCCGGAAGCGTCGCTGCGGGCCGTGTTCCAGCCGGGGCCGCTGCTGCTGCTGCTGTTCATGCTGCTGGTAGTGCGCCCGGCCAGCGTCTTTATCAGCACAGTCGGGAGTAACCTCAGCGTAAAGGAGCGGGCCTTTATCAGCTACATCGGACCACGCGGGATTGTGGCCGCCGCCGTCAGTGCGCTGTTTGCCAGCCGCCTGACCGAGTTGGGCGTAGCGGGCGGCGACCAACTGCTGACCCTGGTGTTCACCGTGATTGTGGGGACAGTGGTGCTGGCTAGCCTGACCGCCAAGCCAGTGGCCCGCGCCCTGGGCGTGGCCGAAGCCGAGCCGGACGGCTTTCTGGTGGTGGGCGCCCACCCCTGGGCACGCGAGATTGCCCAGGCCCTGCAAGCCGAGGAGGTCGGCGTGATTCTGGCCGACACCAACCGCGCCAACGTGACCCAGGCCAAGGTGGACGGCCTGGCCGCGCACTACGGCAGCCTGCTGAGTGAAGCGGCGGACCGCTTGCCGCTGGAAGGCATCGGCAACCTGCTGGCGCTGACCCCCAGCGACGAGGCCAATACCCTCAGCGCCCGCAAGTACGAAAAGGCGTTCGGGCGCACCCACGCTTTTCAGCTGCAGCCGGGCGGCGAAAACCGCCGCACCCAGATGAAAGATGGCTACACCGCGACCAGCGCTTTTGCCGGGGCACCGACATTCACGCAGTTGCAGGAGCTGTACGAGGCAGGCGCACGGGTCAAGCGTACCCGCCTGACCGACAGTTACGGTCTGGCCGAGTACCTGCGCGACCTGCCGGAAAACGCTGTGCTGCTGCTGCATGGGCGCGAAGGCCGCTTTCAGGTGGCAACGGCCCTCCCCGACGCGGCCCCCGCGGGCAGCGTGATGGTGGCCCTGGTGCCGCCCGCAGGCACGCCTGACCAGCTGCCGGGGACGGACACGGGAGGAGAGCAAAGCGGCGCGGTCAGCCCGCAGGACTACACCACCAACGTGGCCGACCCGGAGAGAATGGAGCGCTAAGCGCGGGCGGGACATTCCGTCAGTGTGAAGGAGAGCACACTGGCGGGGATGTGGGGATTGGGATTACTCATGCTGCTGGCTATGGGCCCCGTGGTGGCCGTCATTTTCGCTGTCGTAGCCTACTTCGCCACGCGGCCAGAGCGGCGCACTGCGGCGGTGTGTTTCTGGGCATTCATGGGCCTGACCCTCCCCGCAGTTCCTATGCTCAGTTTTATGGGGCCACTGAGTCTGGACGAGGCGGTGGGGTTCTCCGGGGGCATATATGACTCCTGGCAAACGCCACTGGGGCATGGCTACTACCTCACATCTATTGACAGCTCAGATGCACTCCCATACCTCTACTTGCCCGGTGAAGTCACGAGCAGCTGGCCGGCACACAGGGTTGGCTGCGCTGGGCGGGACATCGTGGTGCAGAGCAGAGAAGACACCTCGCTCTACGCGCACCTCACCCCAGAGGGCCAGTTCCGTGAGCTTCGCAGCGTCGGGTCACTCGGGCCCATCGAATGGTCAAAAGCGGGAAGCCGGGAGATGCCTGCGAGCTGCCAGCCCACGCCTCCGCGCTGGCTCGGTGCCGCTTCTCTTCTGCTGTTTTTTCTGCCAGGGCTCCTTTGGCTAGGAGCGCCCATAGCCCTCGCCTGGCACTGGCGGCACCCCCCGAAGTCACAGGAGCTTTGAGACGCGAAAATAAGCGGGACATTCCGTCAGTGTGAGGGGGAGCACACTGGCGAGGATGGTGGGCATTCTTATCTCTGGTCTGCTGGTACTGATTCTGGTAGGACTTGCAACCGCCGGCTTCGTGCTCGGTCATCCTAAAAATCGCCGAGGAATGAGCGCTCCCTGGGTCATGGCCGGACTCTGCCTGCCGGTGGCGCTGCTCATCAGTTCAGCGGGAGTTCTTTGTGTGGACGAGTGGACAGGCTTTTCGCAGGGGATTCATGATTCTAACCAAACTTCACTCGGCAACGGCTACTTCATCTCTTTCGGTGACGCTCCAGACCACTCCTTCCATCTAAGCTTTCCCAACGAAAGGGAGAGCAAGTGGCAGGTAGTGCGGGTAGGGTGCAGCGGGAAAGATATCGTGATGCAATCGGGGAATGAGCCTTCGCTGTACGCTCATCTGACTCCGCAGGGCGGGTTTATTGATAACGGCGTAAGTATGCGCTGCTAAACTCTAGAGCGTGTCAGCAACCCGATTGAACTTAGCGACCGATGTTCTGCTCCTAGCGAATCTGCGGCATAAGGCAAACTGAGCTGAGATGACACGCCGAGCCTATCGCAGCGACCTTGACGATGAAACCTACTTGTTCATCCTGCCCTACTTTCTACTGAGGCCCGAAGATGCGGCGCAGCGGATCTATCCCATCAGAGAAGTCCTCAATAGCCTCTTCTGGATTGCCCGGACGGGAAGTCCCTGGGAATATCTCCCACACGACTTCCCACCCTATAAAATTGTTCACCAGCAAGCGCTGCGCTGGTTCGAGCACGGCTGCTTCGAGAATCTGGTCCATGACTTGAGGATGATGGACCGTGCAGCAGTTGGACGGGACGCTGTCCCGTCCGTCGCCATCATTGACAGTCGAACCCTGCAAAGTACACCTGAAAGTGGTCACCGATCAGGCTATGACGGCGCGAAAAAGCGGAATGGCAGCAAGGTGCATGCGGCGGTGGACACTCTGGGCCATGTCATTGCTCTGCTGGTCACCTCCGCAGATGAACAAGACCGCGAACAGGTCTACGATCTATGTCACCAGATTCAGACTGTCACTGGTGACTGTGTTGATGTCGTGCTGGCAGATGGTGGCTACACCGGGGAACAGGCAGAGATTGACGCTGCACTGCTGGATATTGAGCTGGTCGTTGTGAAACGACCAGCTGGAGCATCGGGATTTGTCCTGCTTCCCAAGCGCTGGATCGTAGAACGAAATTTTGCTTGGGCCGCCCGTTTCCGCCGCTTAGGACGTGATTTGGAGCGGTTGCCTTCTACCTTGCTTGGCTTTCACTGGCTGGCCTTCGCTATTCTGTCTCTACAGAAATTGGTTGCCTAGATTTGGATGGGGTTGCTGACACGCTCTAGGGACCGTGGAATGGCAACCGAACCAATATTCTCGTGCCCAACTTGAGGAGCGGCGTCTGGCTGCTACCGAGTGGCTGCAGCAAGGCAGCCACACACACCGCGAAATCGCTGCTCACTTCGGCGTCTCCGTGCTCACGGTGACTTCTTGGAGTGCTCGGCTCAGAAAGAAGGGAAGCTTGCAAGCGACGGTCAGCTCTGGTCGTCCTGCTCGGCTGACTGAGTCTCAGCACGACCAGCTTCGCACCCTCCTGCGGGAGGGTGCTCTGCAGCATGGGTTTCCTGACGAAACTTGGACGACAAAACGTGTGGCAGAGCTGATCGGGCGGCACTTCGAGGTGTGGTACCACCATGATCACGTCCGTAAAATCCTACGAAAGTTGGGGTTCAGCCCACAGATGCCAGATGGGCGGGCTGCTGAGCGGAGCGAACTTCGGATTGCATCCTGGCGGGAACAGGTGCTCCCGGAGTTGGAAAAAAAAGGTCGCTGAGGGAGCCACAATCATCTATCTGGATGAGGTCGGATTCTCGTTGAAAGGCGTGCGAAGGCGAACGTGGTCCCCCAGGGGCGTGACGCCCCTGGTCACGCTCAGAGCGAACTGGGAGAAGCTTTCGACGATTGGGGCGATCACTTCAGATGGACGATTCTTCCAGCACACAACATCCGGAGCGATCCGCAGTGGAGAGGTCATCCGATTCTTTGGGCACATCCTGCGCCAAGTTCAGGGGAACATCGTCGTGGTGCTGGACAATGCGAAAATTCATCACGCGAAAGTAACCCAGGCGTTCGTGGGAACCCACGAACGCCTCTCTCTGATCTTTCTGCCTCCGTATGCTCCAGAGTTGAACCCGATCGAGTTGGTGTGGGCCTACGTCAAGCGCAATGTGTTGGGGAACTTTTGTGCCCACTCCATCAGAGCGCTGAAAAAGAGGCTTGTCACCGCCTGGCAGCGGGTCCGCTATATTCACCTGCCCCGTCAGCTTATGGACGCCAACTTACGCCGCTATCAATAGAGAACTTAGTGACATCACGGCTCTGAAAACTGTGCAATGGTCGCCCGACGGAGAGAGCACCGTCCCCACAGCCTATCAGCCCCAGAAACCGCTGAAATTCGCCGTCTTGAGTGGCGTTGTGGGCCTCTTGCCGCTGGTGAGCTGGCTGGCTGGACTTATCTGGCTGACCTCACCGGACCGCCGTTCACCCTTTCAAACAAACGGGCGCTATAAAGCGTAAAGAAACTGGGCCACCCTAGAGCGGCCCAGCCTTGCAGAAATTAACCCTTAGCCGGCTTTGGCGCTGGCGCGGGGTTCCAGGGCGTAGAAGGCCACCACGGCCACCAGCACGCCCACCCAGCCGGGGGCACCGGCCAGGCTCATGCTGAACGGACGGCCCAGGACGGTGCTGCCCAGGCGGCCTTCCAATTGGTCACCGGTCTGCTGCGCCGCGATATCCCAGCCGATGATGGGTTCACCGAAACGGCCGGTCACGCGGTCCACACCGCGCAGGGTCAGCCGCTGGTCGCCGATGGTGCCGCGCAGCTCGCCGCCTTCGAGGGCCACGGTGATGTTCTGGTCTCCCACTTTGCCCTGCACGCCGGTTTCGGTGATTTCCAGTTCAATGTTCTTGCCGTGCAGGCGGCTGCCGGCGCGGCCCACAATCTTGTCTTCCTGAATCTCGCAGCGAACGCCGAAGCCCTCGCCTTCCTGGCCGATGCGGCCCTTGATGACTTCATTCATAACGGCAAGTATACGGGCTAAAGGTAAGCCAGGTTCTTAAGGGCGGCGGCGCGGAGCCGCGCCCAGGCGCTCAAACCACTCGCGGCGGCTGAGGGGCGGCCCACCTTCACCCAGCTGCACGCGGCCCACCTGCCAGCCCTCGAACAGAATCCGCAGCGCTCCGCCGAGCAGCGGTTCCCCGAAATGCGCGGGCAGCGGCCCATCCCTATCTGCGGACAGGCGCAGGGTGCGGCCGTCCCAGGCCAGATGCGGGCACTCCGGCTGGTGCGCGGCCCAGAACATCCCGCCCGTCTCGAAGCGCACGGCCCGCACCCGCAGCGGCGGCTCGGGGACCTCGGCGTCCCAGACTTCCTGGCCGTACACCTCGGCGTAGGCGGCGTACAGTTCGGTCTGAAGCTGCGCCGCTTCGGACCGCAGGCGGGCTTCCTCGCGGCCTGTCAGGCGCCAGGGAGTATCCAGCTCGGCCTGCAGGTCCAGCAGCGCCCGCTCCAGCCGGAACATCCGCTGGGGGGCGCTAGGCGGCGGGAGCGGAGGCGGGGGGTCGCCCTCCAGCGTGCGGGCTGGGTCCGTATAGTCGCTGCGGCCCCAGCCGGAGACCTCGCGCAGTTCGCCGCCCTCGATCACCCACAGCCGGGTCGCCACCTCGCGGGCAAAGCGCCGGTCGTGGGTCACGATGACCAGCGCCCCACTGTAGGCCTTGACCGCCGCTTCCAGCGCTTGCAGCGCCTCGATATCCAGGTGGTTGGTGGGTTCGTCCAGCAGCAGAATGTCCGAGCGCAGGCTACTCACCAGCGCCAGCCCTGCCCGCGAACGCTCGCCGCCCGACAGCTGCTCGGGCGTCTGCTCCCAGTGCGCGGCCCCGAAGCCCGCCGCACCCAGCAGCGCCGCCGCCGCGTCTCCGAAGCGTTCCCCGAACTGGGCGTACAGACCACGCCCCGGCGTCAGGCCGTGCCAGGTCTGGTCCAGATAGGCCAGCGTGACGCCGCCCGCCAGGCGCAGCAGCGGCTCGGGGGAGCCAGCTTCTGGCAGGTCGGGCCGCTGCTCACCGGCCAGCAGCCGCAGCAGGGTGGATTTGCCGGTGCCGTTGGCGCCCAGCAGGGCCACCCGGTCGCCCTGGCGCAGCCGGAAACGGGCCTGCCGCAGCACGGTGCGGCCCCCGTAGGTCACGCTGAGGTGCTCTCCCCAGGCCAGCAACCGGGCGCGGCTGTCGCCGGCCAGCAGCCGCATTCGCAGTTGCCGCTCGGGCAGGGGCGCTCCCGGCACCGCCACCCGCCCCGCCCGTGAGCGCACCGCCGCCGAGCGCTGGCCCCAGCGGTCCAGTTGCCCTGCCGCTGCCGTCAGGCGGCCGGCCTCGCGCTCCTGCAGGCGGCTGCGGCGGCCCAGACTGCGGCGCTCAAGGTCGCGCTGCGCCCGCGCCCGGCTGTAGCCGCCGGGATACTCGCTCAGCTCGCCGCCGGCCAGCCACAGCGAGCGGGTGGCCACCGCGTCCAGAAAGTCGCGGTCGTGACTGGTGAGCAGCACGCCGCCGCCAAAATTCCGCAGCCAGCCTTCCAGCCACTCGCGCATGCGGATGTCCAGATGGTTGGTGGGTTCGTCGAGCAGCAGCAACTCCGGCTCGCGGGCCAGCGTCAGGGCCAGGGCCAGCCGGGTCTGCTCGCCGCCCGAAAGCGAGCGGGCCTTGCGCTCTTCCAGGCCCGGCAAGGCCCGCAGGCCCAGCGCCGCCAGCATGCGCCCCAGCCGGGCAGGCCAGGCGGCCGCCTGCACCTGCTGCAAGTGGGCCTGCACCTCGCTCCAGCGCTCCAGCGCGGCTGGGTCGTCCAGCCGGGCCGCCAGTGCGCCGGCCTCGGCTTCCAGGGTGCGGTAGGGGTGAGCGGCAGCCAGCAGGTCACCTACCCGCGCACCGGGCGCGAAGTCGTGGTGCTGCTCCAGGGTGGCCAGCTGCAGCCCTGGCTGCCGCCACAGCTCGCCGCTGTCGGGCCGCCGCGCACCACTCAGCAGCTCCAGCAACGTGGTCTTGCCCGCGCCGTTGCGGCCCAGCAGGGCCACCCGCTCACCGCCGCGCAGCTCCAGCGACGTGCCCGCCAGCAGGTCGCGCTCCGGCACAGCAAAGTGCAGGTCGTAGGCGCGGAGAAGCAGAGTCACGCGCTCCAGTGTAGCTGCCACCTCACGGAGCCTACCCTCCACCGGGTTTCGGTAAGGCCGGGTTTCGGTAAAGGAGGTGGCCGGCGTCCAGCCGGAGCCTGGTCAGCAGACCGCATAAAGCCGCGTGCAGGCGGCCAGCGCACTGCTATGGTAAACCTGTGCGGCACAGACAATCCGTCCGGTCCATCCGTCCGGTTCCGAAAAGAAGCCTGTCAGACCGGGAGGTCACAATGGAATCCGGAAGTTCGGGCCACAGGCGTCTCGCCTCAGCCTATCTCCCGGAAAGCCCCCAGACATGAACCGACCTGCCTCCGATACTCCGGCCCCCAACACTCTGGCAACCGACACTCTGGCAACCGCGCCGGCCTCCGCCCAGGACCCCTGGGTGGTGGCGGCCCTGTACCAGTTCCGCACTTTGGAGGACCCGGCCGCCGTTCGGGACCGGCTGAAGGCCGAGTGCAGCCGCCTGGGCCTGTGCGGCACCCTGATTGTGGCGCCCGAGGGCATCAACGGGACGGTGGCGGGGAGCCGGGCTGCCATCACGGCGCTGCACGCGCTGCTGCTGGACCTGGGCTTCACGGACATGGAATACAAGGAGTCACAGGCCCCCGCGCAGCCCTTCAAGCGCATGAAGGTGCGGCTGAAAAAGGAAATCGTGACCCTGGGCGTAGAGGTGCGTCCCCGCGACCTGGTCGGCCATTACCTGAATCCTGAACAGTGGAACGCCCTGCTGGACGACCCGGACGTGGTGCTGATAGACACCCGCAACCGCTACGAGTACCAGGCCGGCACCTTCCGGGGGGCGCTGGACCCGCAGACCGATTCGTTCCGCGAGTTCCCGGCGTGGCTCCAGCAGCACCGCGCCGAGCTGGAAGGCAAAAAGGTCGCCATGTTCTGCACCGGCGGCATCCGCTGCGAAAAGAGCACCAGCCTGCTGCTGCAAGAAGGCTTCTCGGAGGTGTATCACCTGGAAGGCGGCATTCTGCGGTATCTGGAAGAAATGCCCCAGGAGCGCAGCCGCTGGCAGGGGGAATGCTTCGTGTTCGACGAGCGGGTCACGGTGGGGCACGGGCTACAGCCGGGGCAGGCCGAGATGTGCTGGTCCTGCGGCTGGCCGCTGGGCGACGCCGAACGCGCCGACCCCCGCTTCGAGCGCGGTGTGAGCTGCCCGCACTGCGCGGAGCAGACCACCGAGGCGCAAAAGGCCGCCTTCCGCGAACGCCAGCGCTGGTTCGACGGGAGAACGGGATGACCTCGGGCAAAGGCGGGCGTGGGCGCAGCGGACGCCCCACGGTCCATACCGTCGCCAAGGCGGCGGGCGTGGGCGTGGGCACGGTGTCACGCGTGCTGAACAATCACCCCTCGGTACGCGGTGAAACCCGCGAACGGGTGCTGGCGATTATCGAGGACCTGAACTACCGGCCCACCCCACAGGCCCGGCGGCCGCTGCCCAGCGAACACCCCCTGATCGGCGTGATGGTGGCCGACCTGTATTCGGTGTGGCAAAGCCGCATTATCCGGGGCGTGGAAACGGCACTTGCCGGGCAGGACTACGGCCTGATGGCCTTCGCGCTGGGCAGCCCACAGCGCGCCGCACAGGTGGCGCAGCCGGGACACCCCAGTGCCCTGGCGCAGGGCCTCCTGCTGTGCGACGACGCGGCCTACCGCAGCTGGACCGGCCAGGAACGCAGCCAGCCGACCGTGCGGCTGGGCGCCGTCACCGAGGACCTGGACTATGTGGCCATAGACAATCGCTACGGTGGCCTGATTGCCGGCGAGTACGCAGCCACGCTCCCCGGCGAAATTGTGGGGGTGTGGCTGCGGGGCCAGCTCAAGGAGCGCCAAGCGACCCGCAAGGGCTTTGTGGAAGGGGTGGAAAGCGCCGGGCGGCAGGTTATTCAGCACATTGAGGTCGAGCCCCAAGACCACCTGCACCGGGTGGCTGCCGAACTGCTGGACCGGCTGCCCGACCGTGCCACCGTCATGACCCACGGGGACGACCTGGCCCTGGCCCTTATTACCGAGGCGCAGCTCCGTGGGCTGCCGGTCGGTGATGACCTGAAAGTGATTGGCTACGGCGACCACTCGCAAGCAGCGCTGGTGGGCCTGACCACCGTGCATCAGCCGCTGGAGGAAATGGCCACGCGCAGCACCGAACTGCTGCTGGACCGCATTCAGGAACGGCACGAAGGTGCGCCGCCCCGCGAGCAGCAGTTCCAGCTGCTGACGCCACGGCTGGCCCTGCGTGGGACCGCCTGAAACTGCGCTGACCCCCGCCCGGAACCACAGCGAAGCGCAGCGCAGGGCAAGCGGGGACTGTCCTCTGGCCTTATCCTTCCCGCCGCAGTCGGGCGGCAGTCGGGCGGCAGGTCACAGCCCAATAGAGTAACCTAGGAAACAATGGATGTTCCGGCTTCCCTGCCTGCCGATGTGCCTGCCGACGTGATTGGTGCCGAGCAGCACGCCCTGCTGCTGGCAGGCGACGAGCAGGCCTGGTTCCAGCTGATTCAGGAACACGAGGGCCGGATGTACGGGTATCTGTACCGCCTGGAAGGCAACAGCGAGAACGCCCTGGACCTGACGCAGGAGGTGTTTTACCGGGCGTGGCGGTCGTTCGGCACCTTTCAGCCGGGGCAGCGCTTCTTGCCGTGGCTGTACGCCGTGGCCCGCAACACCCAAATCGAGTCGCACCGCCGCAAGCAGCACGCCCGCTTCAGCCTGGACCAGGCGCAGGAGGAAATCGGGTTCGAGGTGCCCAGCGAGGCCCGCACGCCGGTGCAGGCCGCCGAGAGCAGCGATGCCCAGGACCGTGTGCAGCGAGCGCTGATGCAGCTTCCCGAGGATTACCGCGAGGCGGTGGTGCTGCGCTTTATGGAAGACCTGCCCTACGAGGAAATCGCCCAGCTTCAGGGCGTGGCCCTGGGCACCGCCAAAAGCCGGGTATACCGCGCCAAAGAGCAGTTGGCCGAACTGCTGGCCGGGCAAGTGAACTGAGCCTGGAGCAGTTGGCAGGAAGTTGGCACAGCTCTGCGGCGGGCAGCCCCGGCGAGCAAAGCGAAAAATGCCGGCCAGGACGGGCGTCTAAAGCGGTGGGCTGGAGCACTGAGCGCAGGTGGGCGCCACTCTCCGCCGCCGACCTGCTGGCCGGTTCACCAGCGGGGGCGGCCCGCCTACGGAATCTCCACTTCGGCCTGGGCCCCCGCTTGCTGCGCCAGCAGCAGGTCAAGGACGACCGGCCCATGCTTGAGCAGGTAAGTCAGGAAACTCAGCTCGCGCTCCTGGGGGTGGCCGTGGGGAAGCAGGTGGGTTTGCAGCCGCGAAAGCTGGCCGCTGCGGGTGTCCTCCTGCCGGGCCAGGGCGGCCAGTGCCCGCTGCTGCAGGGCAGCGAAATGGCGCTCGGTGTACTGACGGGCACGTTCGCTGCCGCGCTCCAGCGTGGGGTCCAGCGCGGCCAGCTCGGCGCTGAGGGCCTGCCACTCGCGCCCCAGCGCCGCCAGCCGCTCCTGTGAGGCGGCACTCAGCTCACGCTCGGCCGCCAGCGAGCGGCCCAGTACGCCCTGCGGGTCGGCCTGTACCTCGGCAGCGGTGGCCCCCAAGCGGCGCAGCAGGCGGGCCACGTTGGGCTCCAGCCAGGTCACGCTCAGGCGCGGCCACACCACCGGCTGCTGCACGCCGTGCAGGTCGTACACGCCGGCCAGCTGGGCCAGGTAGGCGATTTCACCGTCGCCCAGAATCAGGGCCAGGTTGGGCAGCAGGCTGTCCTGCACGGTGGGGCGCAGCCCAGCGGCCGGGGTGATGCGGCTGGGGTCGCGGTCCAGGAGACCGAGCAGCTCGGCCTGGGTGTAGGTGCGGCCGTCATCGGTGCTGAACGTGTCGCCGCTGAAGCGCAGCAGCCGGCGCCCGCCGTCGTCACCTTCCAGGAAAAGGTTGGTGGCGCCTGCCGGGCGGCGCAGCTGCGGGGTCAGGCCCAGGGCACTCAGACGCTCGGCAGCAGCTTCGATTCGTGCGGGGCCTTCCAGTGGGCCGTGCAGTTCGCGGGCAATGGCCGGGGCCATCAGCCGCGCCAGTGGCGGGAACAGCGGGTCCAGCAGCAGCAGGCCGTGCTGGCCCAGCAGCCCGTGCATCAGCCGGGCGAACACGTCGGCCCAGCCGGGGGCGCTGCCATCTGACAGCGGCTGCACAGCGGCGTCCAGCCGGGCCAGCACGGCGCGGCGGTGGGGCTCCGGCGCGGCCAAGCCTTCCAGCAGCCGGCCCAGCGCCGCCGTCCACTCCGGCTGCCAGGGTACGCGGCCCACCGGCTGCCCAGCCGGCAGGTCCACTACCTCGCGCCAGAGCTGCTCTTCCAGGTCCAGCAGGCTGACCCAGGCCACTTCTTCGGCGTCGTGGTCCTGGCTGGCAATCCAGAACACGCCTACCACCGGGGCGTCCTCCCGGCTCAGCTCGCGGGCCAGCAGCGCGGCGTCGGCGGCCTTGTGGACCGCGTAGGCCGGGCCGGTCAGCAGTCCGGCCTGCTGCCCCGCCACCACCACCCGCGCCGCCGGGTGGGCCAGGGCGTCCAGCGCGGCAGCCGTGGCCGGGGTCAGCAGGCCCAAGTGGGCGTGATACTCGCGCAGCGCCGCCACCAGCGCCGCCCGCTGCTCAGCGCCGAGCTGGGTGCTGGCCTCGCCGGCAGCGGCCCAGTGCCGCACCCACTCACGCGGCGTCCCCTGGGGCTGCGCCTGGCTGAAAAAGTCGTGCAGTGCCCCCCGGCGGTAGGCAGCAGCCACGCTCAGGCCGGCGAGGTCAGGCCGCGGGGAGGCAGGACTGGATGAGGTGGACAGCGGGATAGGGTCGGACACCCGCTCAGGCTAGCTCAGTTGTGCGGCCCGGCGGCCGAATCTGGAAACAATCTGCCGGGCGCGGGACACCCGCTTCAGCGCAGCGGCTCGCGCCCGGCTTCCAGCAGCCCTTCGCGGTCGGTCAGCACGATGCGGCGGTAGCCCAGGTCCAGCAGCCCCCGGTTGCGGAACTCGCCCAGCAGCTTGGTAATCGTCTCACGGGTACTGCCCACGATATGCGCCAGCTCCTGATGCGAGAGCCGGTCTTGCAGGGCGAACGGCTGCTTCCCATCCCATTCGCCCTGGCGCTCGGCAAAGTCCAGCAGGGTGCGGGCCAGCCGCTGCGAGACCTCGTGAAAGACCAGTCCAGCCAGCCGGCCCTGCAACGCCGCAGTCTGCGCGACAATCTGCTCGGTGAGTGCCTGGGAAATTTCGGGCGAGTCGCGCAGCAGCCGCTCCAGCGTCTCTCGGCTGAACATCAGGGCTTCGGTGTCGTCGGCGCACTCGGCGTAGCGGCCGTACAGCTGCCCAGGGCGCAGGGCCTGCACGCCCACCAGCTCGCCCTCCAGATGCACCACCAGCGTGACTTCGCGGGCGCCGGCACCCAGGCTGTACAGCCGCACGCTGCCACGGGTCAGCAGATACAGAACCTCGGCCGGGTCCTCCGGATGAAACAGCAAGCCGCCTCTTCCCCAGCGCCCAGTGCGGGCTACTGCACGCAATTGGTCCAGGGCCTGTGGGGGCAGGGCCGCGAATGCACCAGGGGTCATAGCTCACAGTTTGCCACACCGGCCCCCGACTTGCGAGCTCCTTCACATTGTGGGCTCACCGCCGTTCATCTGCCGCTGTGCTGCCCACGTTACACTGCCCGCGATGACGCGCCCTCTCCCCTGCCGGCCCCTGCTCGCCTTTTTGCTGCCGCTGGCCCTGAGCGCGTGGCCAGCCGCGCAGGCCCGGCCCCTGAGCGTAGGCGGCGAAGTGCAGAGTGCGGCGCTAGACAGCCGCGAGCTGGGCAGCGGCGAGGGGCTGGCCGTCTGGACGCTGCCGCGCCTGGGCGTGGCGGTCCGCAACGACCCGCAGGACCTGCGGCTGCTGTACGGCAACCGAGAACTGCGCTGGGCACCGGGACGCGGCTGGCAGGCGGTGGGCTTCGCACCCGGCGGACAGCTGCCCGCCCCCGAGAAGGTGGGCCAGAGTCTGTACGTGGGCCTGGACGTACTCCGCGCTCTCGGCCTGTCCCTGACCGTCACCCCGCAGACGGTAGAGGTGCCGGCGCCGCGCAGCCACCCGGCCGGCACGCTGCCGCCCAGCCAAGCCCCGGCCATTCCAGCAGGCACGGCCAGCAGCCGCAGCACCCACACGCTGGTCGGCGCGCGCCACAGCGCCCACCGCCAGCGCACAGTGGAGTTCCAGCGCACCGTGCTGGAGTTGCAGGGCGGCGGCGAGGCCTTTTATCAGGTGCAGCAGCGTGAAGGCGGCGTGACCGTGTCGCTGCCCTACACCCAGGCCGCCGCCCGCTCGGAGCTTCTGGACGGCGGCGCCGTGCTGCTGGTGCAGACGGCCGGCAGCGGCAGCCGGGTGGACCTGCTGACTGGCGGCGGCCAGACCCACATCCTCACCCTGCAAAACCCCACGCGCATCGTGCTGGATACCGTGGTGTACCGCGACCGCAGCCAGACCCCGCCGGTGGCCGAAGGGCTGCTGCCCCAGGGCGTGCGCTACCGCCAGCAAGGGGGCCTCAGCCTGCTCAGCTTTGACCCCAGCCGCTACCGGCCCCGCGTGGTCAGTGCTCCCTGGGGCCAGCGCACCGGGCTGGCGGCACTGGTGCGCTCGGCCGGCGGTGTGGCCGGCATCAACGGCGGATATTTCGACATGCAGAGCGGCAAGCCGGTAGACCTGGTGGCCCAGGGCGGCGTGATGCGGATCGGCAGCCTCCAGAAGCGGGCCACCCTGGGCTTTACCCCGGCAGGCGAGGTGCTGCTGGGCTACCCCGCGCCGCGCTATGTGGCCGAGGTGAACGGCCAGCGCCTGCTGGTCAACCAGATGACACCGCTGCCCCGCCCGGAGCTGCTCACGGCCTGGGCCGGCGACGGACGCACGGTAGGCGCCGCCGGCCTGGTCACGCTGACCCTGCGCCCCGGCGGCAGCCAGGTGCAGGCCGCGCAGAGCGGCCCGGTGGGCACCCGTCCCGGTGAGCTGTACCTCACCTTCGACCCGGCCCGCTTTCCGGCGCTGCCCCGTACGGCGGGCAGCCCGCTCTCACTCACACTGGAGTGGAACGCCAGCGACGCCCCCTGGCCCAGCAGTCAGGACGCCCTGAGTGCCGGGCCGCTGCTGCTGCGCGGCGGCCAGAGCGTGCTGAATCCGCAGCGCGAGGGCTTCGACACCTCGGGCAGCATCTGGCGGGCCACCCACCAGACCGCTTTTGGCCTGCTCGGCGGCTGGCCCACCTTCGCCTACCTGGAGCGCGGCACGCCCGAGCAGCTGCTGGCCGCCCTGCGCGCCGCCGGCCTGAGCGACGCCGTGCGGATGGACAGCGGCGGCAGCAGCGCCGTGTACTTGACCGGCGGGTATGCCGACCTGGGCGGTTACCTGAACCCGGCCTGGAGCCGCGACATTCCCAACGCCGTGGTGATGGTGCCGCGCTGAGGCGCTGGGGCCTACACTGCTGCTATGACTTCCGACCAGCTTGCCCCCCACGCCATCCAGGCGCTGCTGTTCGACTTCGACGGCACCATCATGGACACCGAAACCACCGAGTTCCGGCACTGGCAGCGGCTGTACGGTTCGCACGGGCGGGAGCTGCACTTACGCGACTGGCAACGCGGCATCGGCACCTGGGGCGCGTTCGACCCCTGGGCCGGGCTGCCGCAGGAGGTGCAGGCCGACCGCGAACGGGTGGGCGGCGACCTGCACCGGGGCCTGCTGGAAGAACTGCGCGGACAGGACCTGCGCCCCGGCGTGGTGCGGCTGCTGGACGAAGCCCAGGCGGCCGGGCTGCGGCTGGCCCTGGTCACCAGCTCGGACCGTGCCTGGGTGACCGAATGGCTCACGCAGCATGGTCTGCTGGACCGCTTCGAGACCCTGTGTACCAAAGACGACGTCGCCCGCGTGAAACCCGACCCGGAACTGTACGCGCTGGCCGTACGGCGCCTGGGCCTGCGTCCGGAGGCCTGCGTGGCCGTGGAAGACAGCCTCAACGGAGCCACCGCTGCCGTGGCGGCGGGCGTGCGGGCGGTGGTGGTGCCCAACGAGGTGACTGCCTCGCAGCCGTTCCCGCCCGCCTGGCCGCGCCTGGAGGATTTCAGCGGGGGCCTCAGCGCCCTGCTGGCAGCACTGGACGGCTGAGCCCCTGGGCCAAACGCCCCAACCCTAAAGGCGCTCAGGTGCCGGCAGCGGTGCTACCTTCGGTGCTATGAGCGACGCGCCCCCCCGCAAGAAGCTGAGCCTGCCGCAGCTGATGAGCCCTGCTGCCCCACTGGTGATGGTCACCGCCTACGACCATGCTCAGGCGCGCCACGCCGAGGGGGCTGGGGTGGACCTGATTCTGGTAGGCGACTCCTTAGGCAATGTCGTGCTGGGCTATGACAGCACCGCGCAGGTCACCCTGGCCGACATGCTGCACCACGCCCGCGCCGTGCGCCGGGGTGCGCCGCAGACGTTTATGGTGGTGGACCTGCCGTTCGGCACCTATCAGCTGGGCACGGAAGAAGCCCTGCGGGCCGCCGTGCAGCTGGTGCAGGAAGCCGGCGCCGACGCGGTCAAGTTGGAGGGCGCAGCCCCCAACGACCTGGCCTGCGTGCGCCGCATCAGCGCCGCCGGCATTCCGGTCATGGGCCATGTGGGGCTGCTCCCGCAGACCGCCACGGCCCAGGGCGGGCTGAAAGTACAGGGCAAGGACGAAGCCTCGGCGCGGCGAACGCTGGAGGGCGCAGCCGCGCTGCAAGAAGCAGGCGCCTTTAGCGTGGTGCTGGAAGCCATTCCCGCCGCGCTGGCCGCCCTGATTACCGAGCGCATCCAGATTCCCACCATCGGCATCGGCGCAGGCGTGGAGTGTGACGGTCAGGTGCTGGTCTACCACGACATTCTGGGCGTGTACGAAGGCCCGGTGATGAAGATGGTGCGCCGCTACGCCGAGGTCGGCCAAATCAGCCGCGAGGCCCTGAGCCGCTACGCCGCCGAAGTGCGGGAGCGCAGCTTCCCTGCCGAGGCCAACAGCTTCGGCATGACGGACGGCGTGCTGGAAAAGCTGTATTGAGGGCCAGGAGCTGGGGGCAGAGGGTACAGCGGGCACCGAGGATATAGCGGGTGCAGAGGCTAAAGCTTCCCGGAGCCCTTTGCGCTCCAGCCGGCGCTCCCCCCTCTTCAGCTCCCCGCATAGCCTTGACGAATACTGCATAGCGCGCTAGAGTAATAAACATAACCGCTCGGAACCTTCTAGTAAGGCGAGCGGGTTTTTTCTTGCTGGTCTTGTCTGCCCGGTCGGTTGCTGCCCGGCTTTGTCCCCGTCTGGCTCCGCCCCCTCCTGGCTTTGCACCGGGGCGGCGCACTGTCTGGCCGCACATTGTTTGGCGGTGCTCAGACGAATTGCGCCGCAGCCGCCTATGCTGGAGCGATTTTGCTTTGCCGGGGAAGGCGGGCTGAGGCCAGTACCCTTTTGTCCTGCCTCTTCTGTGCCCCCCGCCCCTTCTGTGCCCCTGCCTGTTTCCGTGCCACACGCGCCCAAGGAGTTCCATGACCCAGACCCTTACCCCTACCGAAGCCACCGCCGCCGCGCCCCGCGTAGGCTTTATCAGCCTGGGCTGCCCCAAAGCGCTGGTAGACAGCGAACGTATCCTGACCCAGCTGCGGGCCGAGGGCTACGAGGTGGCTCCCAACTACGAGGACGCGCAGGCCGTAATCGTGAATACCTGCGGCTTTATCACCCCGGCCATTGAGGAATCGCTCTCGGCCATCGGGGAGGCGCTGGACGCCACCGGCAAGGTTATCGTGACCGGCTGCCTGGGCGAGCGCCCCGAGAAAATCATGGAGCGGCACCCCAAGGTCTCGGCCATCACCGGCAGTGAAGCGGTTGACGACGTGATGGGCCATGTGCGGGACCTGCTGCCGGTGAACCAGGACGCCTTTACCGGGCTGCTGCCGGTGCCCGCTCCGGGCATGCGCCCGGTTGCCGCGCCCGCTGTAGGCCCCGAGCGCGAACAGACCCGCCACGGCGACGTGTTCGCACCCAGCGTGCGCCTGACCCCACGCCACTACGCTTACGTGAAGGTGGCCGAAGGCTGCAACCACACCTGCGCCTTTTGCATCATTCCCAAGCTGCGCGGCCTGCAGGTGTCGCGTGACGCCGGCTCGGTGCTGTACGAGGCCTTCCGGCTGGTGGCGGGCGGCACCAAGGAACTGGTGGTCATCGCGCAGGACACCAGCGCCTACGGGGTGGACATCCGCTACCGCGAAAGCGAGTTCCAGGGCGAGCAGGTCCGCGCCCACCTGACCGACCTGGCCGAGAAATTGGGCGAACTGGGCGCCTGGGTGCGGATGCACTACGTGTACCCCTACCCGCACGTGGACCGCATTGTGGAGCTGATGGCCCAGGGCAAAATCCTGCCTTATCTGGACGTGCCCCTCCAGCACGCCAGCCCCAAAATCCTGCGGGCCATGCGCCGCCCCGGAGCAGGCAAGCAACTGGACACCATCCGCCGCTGGCGCGAGATCTGCCCGGAGCTGACCATCCGCTCCACCTTTATCGTGGGCTTTCCCGGCGAAACCGAAGAAGACTTCCAGGAACTGCTGGACTTCCTGGAAGCCGCGCAGCTGGACCGGGTGGGGGCCTTTACCTACTCCGAGGTGCCTGAGGCCGACGCCAACGCCCTGCCCGGCGCGGTGCCCGAAGAGGTCAAGGAAGAGCGCCTGGCCCGCTTCATGGAAGTGGCGCAGCGCATCAGCATGGCGCGGCTGGCACAGAAGGTGGGCCGCGTGATGGACGTGATTATCGACGAATACAACGACGACGAGGGAGACCAGCCCGGCACCCGCCTGATCGGGCGCACCAAAGGTGACGCCCCCGGCATTGATGGGCAGGTGTACCTGTACGCCGGCGACTTCGCAGGCCAAATCAAGGTGGGCGATATCGTGCAGGCCCGTATAGAGGACAGCGACGAATACGACCTGTTCGGGGAAGTGGTGGCCCGGCCTGAGTGGCGGCCCAACGTGCCGATGCTGGGGCATTTCGGGCACTAGGCACCGGAGAGCGGCAGCAGACGTGAAGCAGAAGGCCCAGAGTGCTCCGGAGCCTTCTGCTTTCCGTCTTGCGGTTGCTGCTCTGCGGCGGCAACCATGGGGAGGCCCGTGAACAGGACTCACCCGGTTCGCAGGAACACTTTATTTCTGCGGATACACCTTCAGCTCGGTGATGTGGGCCCGCGCCGGGCGGGTCAGGGCGTGGGCCACCGTCTTGGCCAGGCCACGGGCGTCAATCAGTTCTTCCCACTCGTAGCCGGCCTCACGCAGTTCCAGGGTGTCGATGGGGCCCATCGGGTGAATCACGCAGCCCAGGATGCCGCGGCCCTTCAGCTCGGTGTGCAGGCTGTGCACATAGCTGGTCATGGCGGCGCGGCTGGCCTGATAGAGCGCTGCGCCTTCGCCGCGCGACTCGCGGGGGGCGCTCACGGCCACGATGACGCCGTCTTCCTGTTCCAGCATGTGCGGCAGCGCACCCTGAATGGCGTGAAAAAGGCTCTGCATATTGGCCGCGAACAGCCGCTCGTAGTCGGCAGGGCCGGCGTCCAGCGCGGGCTGGGGGCTGAACATGCCGCCGGTGTGCACCAGAGCGTCCACTTCCACGGTACGCAGGCGCTCCACGCTGGCAGCGTCGCTGAGGTCCAGGTCGAACACTTCGGTGGCGGGAAAGCGGTCAGCGGCGCGGGCGAGGTCTTCGCCCTGACCGACCAGCACCAGCTGCGCGCCCGCGTCTTCCAGTTCCTGCGCAATGGCGGTCGCAACCGGCGTGCCGGCTCCGGTGAGCATGATGGTCGAGGAGCTGAGGTTTGCCATGCCTTCAGGGTAGCGCCTGCACCGCCCGGGCGGGAAAAGGCGGCAAGGTTTGCTGAAGCCCTGCGGCCCCCCCCCTGCCTGCTGGGAGCCGCAGGGCTGCGCCCGTGCTCTAGACTGCAGCCATGCATGACCCAAAGGACCTCGACGATTACCTGGCGGGGTTGGGTATCAGTGACGCTGACGACGACACCTCTTCTCCCAACCTCCTCGCCGCTGCGCCGGCGGCCGCCCCGGCTCCCAGTTTCGGAGCGCTGAGCTCCGCCCCCAGCCCCGGCCACTTGCCGGCCGCCCAGGACCCCCAGACTGTGCTGGAACACTTTCTGCGTGGGGTGGCCCGGCGCTTCGACCCCGGCCTGACCGTGCGCGTGACCCGCGACGGCGACCACCTCAGCGGGGAAATCAGCGGCGAGAACGTGGGCCGCCTGATCGGCCGCGAGGGCCACGTGATCGAAGCGCTCGATACCCTGGCCTACGCCGTGGTCGCCAAGCACGTGCAGGGCGGCGAACACCTGCGGGTCCGCATCGACGTGGGTGGCTACCGCAGCCGCCACTTTCAGATGCTGCAGCAGATTGCAGGCCGGGTGGCCGCGGCGGTGGCCAGCTCCGGCGAGAGTCACACCTTCCAGCCGATGAACCCCGCCGACCGCCGCATCATCCACATGACTCTCAAGGACAACCCGCATGTGGTTACGCAGTCGGTGGGCGAAGGCAACGGCCGGCGCCTGGTGGTTAAACCTGCACCCGCCCGCTAAGTCCTCTGGGGGGGCCTCTGGGGGCGCTGCCGCCTCCAGCCTGCGCGAGTGGCAGAGCCGGGCGGCGGTGCGGCTGGAGGCGGCGGGCGTGCCCTCGGCGCATAGCGACGCGGAAGCGCTGCTGGAGGCGGGCACCGGCCTGGGGCGGACCGCCCGGCTGCTGCGGGCGCAGGAGGCACTGCACCCGGAAACCCGGCAGCGGCTGGACGCCCTGCTGGCCCGCCGGCTGGCGCGTGAGCCGCTGCAGTATCTGCTGGGCGAGGTGGAATGGGGCGGCGTACGGCTTCGCTGCGACCCCCGCGCCCTGATTCCGCGCCCCGAAACCGAGTGGCTGCTGCATCTGGCACTGCACGACCCGGCCACGGCGCGGGCGGTGCAGGTGGCCGACATCGGCACCGGCACCGGCGCACTGGCGCTGGGCTGGAAGGCCGCCCGCCCCCAGACCAGGGTGACCGCCACCGACCTCAGTGCGGACGCCCTGGCTCTGGCGCGTGAGAATGCCGCGCTCAACGGCCTGGACGTAAGCTTTTATCAGGGCGACCTGCTGGCCCCACTCACCGGGCAAACCTTCGGCCTGATCCTGAGCAACCCACCCTATCTGCCCGACCAGGACCGGGGCACCCTGGCCCCGGAGGTGGACCATGACCCGGCGCTGGCCCTGTACGGCGGCCCCGACGGACTGACCCTGGCGCGGCGGCTGGCCGCCCAGGCTCCGGCCCGGCTGGCCGCCGGCGGCGTGCTGTGGCTGGAGCTGGACGGGCGCAACGCTCCCGCCTTCGCCGCCGAGCTGGCAGGTCAGGGCTGGCAGGCCGCAGTTCACGCGGACCTGACCGGGCGACAGCGCTTCGTGCGGGCGGTGAGGGCTGAGGGTCAAGGCCTGAAGGTCAAGGGCTGAGGCTTCCCCGCGACGCTCTACCTCCTAGACCTGCTTACACCTGCCGCAGCAGGTTCACCGTTTCCACCATCGCCAGCACGGCTTCAGCGCCCTTGTTGCCCGCCTTGATACCGGCGCGGTTCATGGCCTGTTCGACCGTGTCGGTGGTCAGTACGCCGAAAGCCACCGGCACGCCGGTATGCAGGCTGGTGTTCAGGATGCCGTTGGCCGCGCCGCCCGCGACGAAGTCGTAGTGGTCGGTGTCGCCTTTGATGACGGCGCCCAGGCACACCACGGCGTCATAGCGGCCGCTCTCGGCCAGGCGGCGGGCAATCAGCGGCACCTCGTAGGAGCCGGGCGCCAGGTAGTGGTCCAGGTCTTCGCTGCGGCCACCATGCTGCACGAAGGCCAGCTCGGCCCCCTCCACCAGCCGGTCCACGATGAAGTGGTTCCAGCGCGTGCTGACAATGGCGAATTTGAGGCCCTCGGCAATCAGGTTGGCTTCGATGCGGTTCATGGGGGGCATTGTAGAGGGTCGGGGCAGAAAGCACGGACGGCCGCGCCTTCTTTTCCCTTTGCGGCTGCGGCAAAGGGAAGCGTGCCCGCTACTCTCAAATCTCCTGCAGGGGAATGGCCGCCAGCCACTCCGGAACCTCGTCCGGGGCGTAGGTGTCGAAATGCACGCGGGTCAGGGCCACCAGCGGGTAACCGTTCAGCTCCTGCGGGTCGCTCTCGGGGCTGCGGCGGTCGATGATGCAGGCGATGGCCGCACACTTGCCCCCGGCAGCTTCGGCGGCCTGTACCGCTTTCATCACGCTGCCGCCGGTGGTCAGCACATCCTCGATGGCGATAAAGGGCTCGCCGGCGTCCAGGCTAAAGGCTTCGCGGATTTTCATGCCGCCCTGACCGTCTTTCTCGGCGAAGATAGAACGCACGCCCAGCGCCCGGGCCACCTCGTAGGCCGGGACCACGCCGCCCATCGCCGGGCCGACGGTCAGATTGGCCTCGATGCTGCGCCCGCGCAGCCGCGCCGCCAGCCCCTGCGCCAGCTGCGCCGTGTACTGCGGGTACTGGGTCAGCGTAGTGCTCTGCAGAAACTTGGGCGAGTGGCGGCCCGAGGCGAGCAGAAAGTGGCCTTCATGAAACGCCCCGGCCTCGCGGTACAGGGCCAGGACATCGAGTTCAGCGCTGTTGGTCATGGGCTCAGTGTAACGGCTGCCCAGGCCTGGAGCCGGGAGGCTGTGCCATCCTGAAGTCCTATGAATCACGCCTATGTGGACGCCAGCTGGCGTGAGGAAGAGGCAGGGCAAGAGGCAGGGCGCGGCCAGGCCCAGGGAGGATGGGGCCTGGTGCTGCTGGACGGCGGCGAGTTGCCCCGGCGCATCGGCGGGCAGCTGCAGGCCCCCGACAACAACGCCGCCGAGATGCGGGCAGTGCTGGAAGCGGTCCGCAGTGCCCCCGCCGGGCAGCCACTGAACATCTATTCCGACAACTGGGCGGTGCTGAACGCCGCCCGCAAGGCCAAAGGCCCGGCCAGCCTGTGGCCGCTGCGCGACGAGGTGCTGGAACTGGCTCTGGCACGGAATATCGCGCTGCAACTGTCCTACGCGCCGCGTACCCGCCGGCATATGCGCGCCGCCCACGACCTGGCCAACGCGGCGCGGCTGGGCCAGCACAGCGGCCCGCTGACCGCCCAGCACGCCGAAGTGAGCCTGGACCTGCGTGAAGGCAGCACCCTGGCCCGTATCCTGCTGCGCCGCAGCGGTGAGCGCGTCACCGCCGAGGTGCCGCTGGACCCGCTGGACCCGCTGCCGCCCTCGGCGCAGGCGCTGCTGGCCGCCGTGGCTCTGGCCCGGGGCGGCGAAACCCTGCGCGTACGCCGTGCGTCCAAGCTGGCCCGCGCCCTGTGGAACAATCCACTACGCTCGATTTTGCCGGGCGCCCAGGCCCAGCTGCTGGCCGCCCGCGCTCAGGCTGACGGGGCGGGCGTGGTGGTGGAATTCGAGTAGGAGGTGGCGTTCAAGAGGCCGGCCGTGGCCGCAAAGGGCGCAGCAAGCGCCGACTCTCCCGCTGCGCCCACCCTCCGCACCTGCCCGTCAGCCCTGCCGGCCCTTCTCAATCACATAGGTCAGGCCGCCGCTGTGCCCCAGCCAGAGCCGCTCGAACTGGGCGCGGGGATAGGTGCGGCGCACGCCCGCGTTGGTGGGTGCAGCGGGGTCGTTCAAGACCGGGTTGCCCTGCGCGTCGAAGCCGACCAGCACCATCAGGTGCCCGGTGCTGCTGGGCAGCGGCGCGCCGCTCAGCTCGCCCCGGCCCCAGCCCAGGCTCACGGCCAGCGGCTGCCCCCGCGCAATGAATTCCTCAGCGGCGGCCAGGCTGGGCAGGCGGGTGATATAGGCGCTGTAGCCCAGCTCGCCAGCATAAGCGGCATTGAAGGCCCAGTTGCCGGTGCCCTCATACACGCGGTCATAGGTGCCTTTGGCCGCCGCAGGTACAGTCACGTCAGTACCGAGGTAGGCCAGAATCATGCTCACACTGGTGGGGCTGCACCACACGTCTCCCCCGTCCGGGTACAGCATCTGCGAGCGCTGCGGCACGTTGATGACGCGGTTCCAGAGGGCTGGGTTGCCAGCCTGCACCCCCGACCTGGCCTGCCGGGAGCGGTCAGTGGTGGTCAGCGACACCAGCCGGGCGCGGGTGCCCTCGCCAATCAGCGACAGGTGGTACTGCACCGCTGTCGCCTTGCCCTTGAGGCGCAGCACATCGGTCAGCACTTCGCCGTGCGCGTCCTTTTGTGCTTTGAGCGAGTAGCGGTCCCCGCTGCGGCTCCAGCGCCCAAAGGAATACCAGTCGGTCCAGCCCGAAGCCAGCCGGGCGCGCACCTTGAGCACCGCGTAGCCGCCTGGGGTCTGCACATTCCAGCTGGGCACCAACTCGTCAAAAGGAGCGGTCGGCAGCTCCGGGCTGGTGTACATGCCGCGCTCGCCCTCGGCCACCAGGGTGTCGCCCTCCAGCCGCAGTGAGTTGAGGGTCCCGGCCTGCCAGTCGGCCGCCGTGCGGTGCAGCACTGTCTGGCCCACAGTGTGGGCCTGGGCGTCCGCATAGACGATGACTTCTGCCTGCGCGGTAGGCAGGGTCAGGCCCAGCGCGAGGCCGAGCAGCAAGGTTCCATGAGCCAGAGGTCGCATGGGGTCCAGTGTGCCAGCCAGGGGCGGGGGGTTGATGAGGAGTTCACCAGACACTCATGCAGCGTGGCCCCTCAGCCCCCCAGCTGGTCGAGCACTGCCCAGGCGAGCGCCTGCCGCCAGGTGACCCAGTTGTGCCCAGCGGGAAGCTCGCGGTAGCTGTGCTGCACGCCCCCGTCGGCCAGGGCGGCGGCCATGCGGCGGTTGGGGGCCGTCAGCCACTCCAGCAGCCCGGTGTCCAGGCTGACCCGCAGGTGGCGGGGCGGGGCCGCTTCCAGCCGCTCCCGCAGCCATTCGCCGGCGTCCAGCACGTCTACCTTGCCTTCCGGGGTGCGCGCACCGGGCCGGGCGATAAATGCCCCGCTGTGGCTGACCACCCGGCGGAACAGCTCCGGCTGCTGGCTGCCCAGATACAGCGAAATCAGTCCGCCGAGGCTGGCGCCCCACAGCCCGCGCTCGCTGGCCTGCACGGGCGCGCCCCACTCGGCCAGCTCGCCTTCCACACGCGGTATGACCTCGTCTCGCAGGAACGGCAGGTAGTCGGGATTCAGGTAGTATTCGGCGTTGCGGTCGTTCGGCTCCACGAACACGAACGCGGCGGGGCGGGCCTGCCCGGCGGCCACGGCCCGCTCCATGGCCTCGGCCAGCCGCCCGATCCGGTAAAAGGCCACACCGTCCTGCACGTAGTACACCGGCAGCGCCTGCCCCGGCTGATACCCACGCGGCAGATACAGGGTCGCCCGCCGCCGCCCGGCAAAGACCACGCCGTCCCAGGCCAGGCGGTGCACGGTACCCATTTCGGGTGCCGGGCCTCGCCAGAGGGGATGCTCGGCCCACTCGCCCACCTGCACGGCGCGGGCCGCACTGAACCAGGGGTTCACCGTAGGCAGGCCCTCCGGGTCGGGGAACGGCTGCCCGGCCACGTCCAGCCAGGCGTATTCCAGCCAGGCTCCCGCCGGCACGGTCAGGGTCACCGGCTCACCCGGCTGCACCGCCAGCGCCGGGCGGCGGTCCCAGTCGGTGGGGTCACCGATCAGGGCAGCAGCTCCAGCAGGGGGAATCAGGGTGACTTGGCGGCCAACGGTGCGGGCAGGCATAGGCCCGATTGTAGGGCAGGGGGTGGGACTACCACGGCCCCTGCAGGTTCAGAGGCTGTCCGGAAAACCCGGAAGGTAGACACGCCTCCCCCGTTTTATGCAAGCAACGCGGGAAGACGCAGATGCGCTTGGACTCCCCACCTCATTTCCCAGATGTCTAGTCCGCGAAGCCGCCGTACTCGTCGCGCAGCTCCCGCTTCAGCACCTTGCCGGTGGCGCCCAGTGGCAGCTGCTCCACAATCACGGTGTCGTCAGGCAGCCACCACTTGGGGAAGCGTTCCTGAATGGCCTCCATCAGCTCGGCGTGGGTGGCCTGCATGCCGGGACGCAGCTGCACCAGCGCCAGCGGGCGCTCGTCCCACTTGGGGTCATGACGGGCAATCACGGCCGCCATCGCCACGGCGGGATGGCCCATCAGCGCATTTTCCAGCTCTACCGAACTGATCCACTCCCCGCCCGACTTCACCAGGTCCTTGGCACGGTCCTGAATGGTCATGTACCCCTGCGGGTCGATGGTGGAAATGTCGCCGGTATCGAACCAGCGCAGGCCGTCCACTTCCACGAACGAATTCTCGCCCACGCCGCCGTAGTAGGCCCCGGTCACCCAGGGACCGCGCACCAGCAGGCGGCCCATCGTTCGGCCGTCGTGCGGCACCGGCTCGCCGCTTTCCGACAGCAGCATCAGGTTGACCAGCGGCACAGCGCGGCCCTGGGTGGCCCGCAGCGCGTAGCCGGCGTCGCTGCACGGGTCCAGGCCGGGGGGGATGTTGCTGGCGGTGCCCAGCGGGTGGGTTTCGGTCATTCCCCAGGCGTGAATCACGTTCAGGCCGTGGCGCTCCTGGTAGGCGCGAATCATGCTTTCGGGCGCGGCGGCCCCACCGACGATGACCCGCTCCTGCGGGCTGAGGTCGTACGGCTCGCCGGCTGCCTGGGCACGGTCCAGCTCGGCCAGCAGGCCCAGCCAGATGGTGGGGACCCCGGCGCTGGCCGTGACCCCCTCGGCCTGCATCAGCCGGGCCAGGTTGGGGCCGTCGTTGAACATGCCCGAGTACACCTGCGACGCCCCGAACATCGCCGCCGCGTAGGGAATGCCCCAGGCGTTGACGTGGAACATCGGCACCACCGGCAGGATGCGGTCGCGCTCGGACATGTTCAGGCCGTCTTTGCTGGCGATTCCGAAGCAGTGCAGCACTGTGGAGCGGTGGGTGTACACGACGGCTTTGGGCTGCCCGGTGGTGCCGGAGGTGTAGCACATACCGGCGGCTTCGCGCTCGTCCAGCTCCGGGTAGCGCTCCAGCGGCGACTGCTCCATGACCCAACGGTCGTAATCGTGGACTTTGGGGTGCTCCAGCGGCTGGGGGAGCGGCCCCATGACCAGCACCTGTTCTACAGCGGGGCAGTGTTCCAGCAGCGCCGGAATCATCGCGGCGAACAGGTTCTCAATCAGCACCACGCGGCTGCCGGCGTCGTTCAGAATCCAGGCAATCTGCTGCGGATGCAGCCGGATGTTCACGGTATGCAGCACGAAACCGCCGCTGGGCACGCCCAGGTAGGCTTCCAGGTGGCGGAAGGAGTTCACGCCCAGGGTGGCGACCCGGTCGCCCCGGCCCAGGCCCAGAGCCGTGAGGCCCCCGGCCAGCCGGCGTGCCCGCTCGGCCACCTCGCCGTAGGTGGTGCGGTGAACTTGCGGCACGGGGCTGCCCTGCTCATCTTTCCCCCCCGGCAGCAGGCTGACCACCTCACGCTCCGGGAAATAGGTCCGAACCCGCTCCAAAATGGCGGGGATGGTCAACTGGACATCCATCATGGTGCCCTGGATGGAACTTGGGAACGGTGGGGTTGGGGTAGTCATAACAGGCGGCCTCCTTGAAAGAAAGGGTGGAGCAGACAGGTTACAGATTATGAAGGGAAATAAATTATGGCATAGCCGGTTACAGGTGTAGCCCTGTGCCGGGCTGTCGCCCTACAAGTGGCACACCTGCCCCCATTCATCCGGCCCCTTGCGTTCTATCTACCGGCCAGCATTCAGGGCTCCCCTGGCTGCTGCGCCATACGGGTCAGCCACAGTTCCAGAATCTGCACCGCTGCGGCCTCATCGAGGTCCTCGGCACCCAGGGCACGGGCACGCTGGGTGGTAAAGCGCTCGTCTTGGTACTCCACCCGGTAGCCTTTTTCCTCCAGCACCCGCCCGAAGGACCGCACCCGGTCAGCAGCCGGGCTGTGCGCGCCGTCGGTCCTCAGCGGTAGCCCCAGCACCAGCACCTCGGCGCCGGTGTCCTCTACTTTCAGGCGTACAGCTTTGAGGTCCAGCGGCAGGCGCCGGCGCTCCACACTGCCGCGCCCAAAGGCCAGCCGGCCCTGACTGACCGCAAAGCCGATGCGGCGCTTGCTGACATCCAGCGCCAGGGCCGGCCCAGGAACAGGTGCAGGAGCAGAGGCAGGCACAGAGACGGAGGCAGCGGCGGGAGACGGGGGCGAGGAGGCATCCGGGGACATGCGGCCCATTGTAGGGAGTGGGAAGCAGGGGCCGGGGGGGGCCGGGAGCGCTAGTCTGAACCCATGACCCAACTGGTGTTGACCCGCGACCAGGCGGGGGTGCGGACCCTCAGCCTGAACAACCCCGACCGCCTGAACGCCCTGACCGCCGCCCTCGCCGGGCAGCTGCTGAGCGCCCTGCAGGCCGCCGCCAGCGACCCTGCCGTGCGCGCAGTGGTCCTGACCGGCGAGGGCCGGGGTTTTTGCGCGGGGCAGGACCTGACCGAAGTGGCCGGTCCACTCCTCCAGGGTCAGGGGCTGGACCTGCACAGCCACCTGGAGCAGCACTACCGGCCGGTGATTGAAGCGATTCGCGGTATGGACAAGCCCGTGATTGCCGCTGTCAACGGAGTCGCAGCCGGTGCCGGTGCCAGCCTGGCCCTGGCCTGCGACCTGCGTGTGAGCAGCGAGGACGCCCAGTGGGTGCAGATTTTCTCCAACATCGCGCTGATTCCCGACGCGGGCAGCACCTGGTTCCTGCCCCGGCTGGTGGGCTTCGGGCGGGCCTTCGAGCTGATGAGCCTGGCCGAGAAACTGAGTGCCCGGCAGGCCCTGGAGCTGGGGCTGTGCCAGCAAGTGTTCAGCGCAGACGACTTTGCCGCGCAGGCCCAGGCCTACGCCGAGCGCTTTGCTGAGCGCCCTGCCCTGGCCTTGGCCCTGACCAAGCGGGCGCTGAACGCCGCGCTGACCGGCACGCTGGCCGACTCGCTGACCCTGGAAGCCGAGTTGCAGCAGCAGGCCGGCGAGAGCGCCGATTTCCGCGAGGGCGTGCAGGCCTTTATGGAAAAGCGGCCCCCCAACTGGAACCGCTGAGGCGCCGGCCGCGGCAAAAAGGAAAAGGGCGGCTCTCCTCCGGGAAGACGCCGCCTTTTTTGCTGTGTTCTTCGCCTTGAGCAGGCTGAATGCCCGCTGACTAAGGCCGGCTGGTAGGCTCGCCCGGCAAAGGCGGCAGCGGGCCCAGTTGCAGCAACCGCGAGTGCTCCTGACGGCGGCTGTCTTCAATCAGGTCGGCCAGCGTGGTGCTGCCCAGCACGTCGCGCAGGGCCTGGTCCACCCGCTGCCACAGGTCCAGGGTGCCGCAGACATTCTTGCCGTCGCAGACATGGTTTTCCTCTACACACTCCACCGGGGCGATGCTGCCTTCAAGCGCCGTAACCACGTCGTAGGCGGAAATCTGGTCGGCGGGGCGGGCCAGCCGGTAGCCGCCGTAGGCCCCACGCACGCTCTTGATGAACCCGGCGCGGCGCAGGTTGGAGGCGATCTGCTCCAGATAGTGCTGGCTGAGGTCCTGGCGCTCGGCCACGTCTTTGAGCGGTACGGCCCGGCCCTCTCCGGGCGTTCCCCCCCCGCGCCCGATCTCGATCAGGGCGCGCAGCCCGTACTGTGCTTTGGTGGATACCCACATGCTCACCACTATATCTGCAATGCCGTACGGGAAATACGGGATTACAGCCAAAGGCGCAGCAGCGTCTGTCCCACCCGCCCGCCCGTCCGTCGCTGGGACCACCTCAGCTCCCGCCTCCTGTGTTCTGCCCCCCTCTACACTGTCCCCCATGCTTTCCCTGTCCCCCAACTTCTCCCCTGCGGACGTGCTGCGGCGGCTGCGGGCGCTGGAATTGCCGCACCTCGCCCTGCTGGAATCGCTGGGGCCGGTCACGCCGAATGGCCGCTACACCTTTCTGAGCGCTGCGCCGACCCATATTCAGGACCACCTACCTGAAAGGCCCGCTGGAGACGGCTTTTTCCCCGCGTACCTGGGCGGGCTGCATTACGAGGCGGCGAGTGAATTCGGCCTGAGCACGCACGCGCCGCAGGCTGGCGCGAACTGGTGGGGCTACTACCCGTCGGGGCTGGTGTGGGACAGGGAAGCAGGCACGCTGGTGCTGGTGGGCGAAGCGCATCTGGACTGGGACACGGTGCTGAGCGCCGAACCCGCTGCGCTGGAGCCGCTGCGCCTGGGCAAGCTGAGCGCCGACGACCTCGACTATGTGGCAGGCGTGGGGGCCATTCAGGAACTGATTCGGGCGGGCGAGGTGTATCAGGTGAACCTCTCGCGTGGGGTTAGCGCCGAGGCGACAGGCGACCCGCTGGAAGCCTATTTGCGGCTGCGGGAGCTGAACCCTAGCCCATTCATGGCGTACTTGGAAACAGTGGACAGCGTGGTGGTATCAAACAGCCCGGAGCGGCTGGCCGACTGGGACGGGGCGCAGAACCGCATTTCGGCGCGGCCCATTGCGGGGACACGGCGGCGCGGCGACACCCCCGCCGAGGACGCGGCGCTGGAAGCTGAGCTGCGCTCCAGCCCCAAGGAGCAGGCCGAGCACACCATGCTGGTGGATTTGGTGCGGCACGACCTGGGACGGGTGGCCGCCGCTGGCACGGTGCGGGTGCCCGACCTGATGCTGGTGGAGCGCTACAGCCATGTGATGCACCTGGTCTCGGAAGTGGTGGCCGAGCCGATGAAGGGCCTGACCGTGCACGACCTGCTGGCGGCCACTTTTCCCGGCGGCACCATCACAGGTGCGCCTAAGGAGCGGGTGATGGAAGCCATTCACGCGCTGGAGCCGTACCCGCGCCGCTGGTACACGGGGGCGGTGGGGCGCATCTGCGGCGGCGGGGCGGACTTCAATATCCTGATAAGAACAGCCGATTTTCAGCGGATGGTAACCCCTCCCCTCGCTGACGCGAGGCCCTCCCCTGGAAGGAGAGGGGAAAAAATATCTCCCCTCACGGATGCGGGGCCTTCCTCCGAAAACGGCGGGCAAAGGCATTGGCGCGTCACGGTGCGGGCGGGGGGCGGCAGCGTGATTGACTCCGACCCTGCCGCCGAGGCCGAGGAAACCGTTCACAAGGCGCAGGCCCTGCTGAATGTGCTGGCGGGCTGGCCGGGCCGACCCGCGCAGCCGCCCGCGCTGCCGGTGCCTGGGCAGGACTGGCGGCCCCCGGCTGCGCCCACGCAAACGCCGCTGCGGGTGCTGCTGCTGGACAACCGCGATTCATTTACCCACAACTTGCGGCATGACCTGCTGGCGCTGGGCGCGGCAGTGGAGGTCCGCAGTCAGGATGAGGACGCCGCCGACCTGCTGGCGCTGGGGCCTGACGCGGTACTCGTCGGCCCTGGCCCGGGCACGCCGCAGACGAGCGGCTGCACGCTGGCGCTCACGCGGCTGGCGCTGGAACGGCGTATTCCACTGCTGGGCGTGTGCCTGGGCCATCAGGCGCTGGGCGAGGTGCTGGGCGGGCGAGTGGTGCGCGGGCAGCCGGTCCACGGCAGGCCCGAGGCGATGCAACATACCGGCGCGGGCCTCTGGGCGGGCATTCCGCAGCGGGCCGAGTTCGGGCGCTACCACTCGCTGGTGGTGGAGGGGTTGGATGACGCACTCGTGACTGCCAGAAGCGGCAGCGTGCATGGGCAAGGCGGCGTGGTGCAGGCCCTGGAGGTGCCGGAAACTCCCGCCTGGGCGGTGCAGTTTCACCCCGAAAGCGTGCTGAGTCCCTGGGGGCGGGTGCTGCTGGGCAACTGGCTGCGGCTGGCGCAGCGCGCCGCCCAGGAGCCAGAGCAGCCCGCCGAGGGCCAAAAAGATGTTGTCTCTTAGCCCACTTCCCACTGCCCTTCGTCACCCCGCCGCGCTGCACGGCGCTTCCGCCTTTACCACCATCCGCACCCGCCGGGGCCAGCCGCTGCTGTGGCCTCAGCATCTGGCGCGGCTCTCGGCAACGGCGACGCTGCTGGGCTTGCCTGTCCCGCATGGGACTGAGCCGCCCAAGCTAGAGCCGCTGCCCTGGGGCCTCCTGCGCCTGACCCTGACCGAAAGCGGGCTGTACTGGAGCCACGCCGCGCTGGACGCTGGCCCCAAACCCTTAGCGGGCGTGAGCGTGGCGCTGACCTCCTGGCAGGTCCATCCGCAACTGGCCGCGCACAAGACCGGCAACTATCTGCCCTACCGCCTGGCCGGGGCTGGGGCGCAGGCCGCAGGTGCATTTGAAGGCTGGCTGCGGCTGGGAGATACGCTCGCAGACGGCAGCCGCACCGCCCCACTGCTGGAGCTGGGCGGAGAGCTGGTCGTGCCTGCGGGTGGCCTGCCCAGCGTCACGCGGGCGCACCATCTGGCGGGCAAAACGTTCACCGAGCGGCCTGTGGCCCTGGCCGAGCTGCCCCACATCTCCCGTGTCTGGATTTGCGGCAGCGGGGTGGGCGTCATCCCCGTGCGTGAGCTGCGGCTGGAGGATGGGAAGCGGGTGGAACTAGAAGCGCAGTGGCCGCCAGAAGTGGATGCGGTGACGGGGTGGCCGGGGTAGCGACTTCAGGCCACCTGCAACCCGCTATTCAGCTTGCCACACGTCACCGCGCACCCGCGCATAGTTCGTGTCCAGTTCCGGCCCCAGCCGCACCAGTTCGGCCAGCCTGCGGGCCATGCGGCTCACCTCGCGGGCCTCGTCCAGCGTCAGCGCTCGCCCCAGCACCCCGAATTCGCGGTAGCTGAGCCATTTCTTGACCACCTGATAGCCGCCGATGGTGTATTCCCACACGCTCAGCGGCACGTTTTCCCAGACCCAGCCGTCATTGAGCGACACGTCCAGCACGCGCCCGCCCAACTCGCTCGGCAAGTCCGACGCCGCCCGCTCCTGCACGCGCCCGCGCCCCGGCATCACCACACTGCCGCGCTGCAAGTTGCCCCAGCCCGCCCGCACCTCGTAGCCCTGCGCCGCTGCTGCCGCCGCATCCACCTTTTTCAGCCGTCCCACCGCGCCCAGTTCGGGGGCTGTTTCCGCGTGCGGGTCATCGAGCAATTCGGCCACCCGCGCCCCCAGCCGCGCCGACGCCTGCAAAGCCTCCAGCGTGGCAGGTAGCGGAATACGCGGCCAGTCCGCCGCCACGCCCGCCGCGTTCTCGGTCAGGTACGCCGCGCTGAAGCCCACCGCCAAAGCGTGATGCCACAGCAGCGCCGCCGCTTGGGGTGAAGAATCGGGGTCGGGTGCGCCGAGAGCAGACAAATATTGATAGCGGCGTAAGTTGGCGTCCATAAGCTGACGGGGCAGGTGAATATAGCGGACCCGCTGCCAGGCGGTGACAAGCCTCTTTTTCAGCGCTCTGATGGAGTGGGCACAAAAGTTCCCCAACACATTGCGCTTGACGTAGGCCCACACCAACTCGATCGGGTTCAACTCTGGAGCATACGGAGGCAGAAAGATCAGAGAGAGGCGTTCGTGGGAACCCACGAACGCCTGGGTTACTTTCGCGTGATGAATTTTCGCATTGTCCAGCACCACGACGATGTTCCCCTGAACTTGGCGCAGGATGTGCCCAAAGAATCGGATGACCTCTCCACTGCGGATCGCTCCGGATGTTGTGTGCTGGAAGAATCGTCCATCTGAAGTGATCGCCCCAATCGTCGAAAGCTTCTCCCAGTTCGCTCTGAGCGTGACCAGGGGCGTCACGCCCCTGGGGGACCACGTTCGCCTTCGCACGCCTTTCAACGAGAATCCGACCTCATCCAGATAGATGATTGTGGCTCCCTCAGCGACCTTTTTTTTCCAACTCCGGGAGCACCTGTTCCCGCCAGGATGCAATCCGAAGTTCGCTCCGCTCAGCAGCCCGCCCATCTGGCATCTGTGGGCTGAACCTCAACTTTCGTAGGATTTTACGGACGTGATCATGGTGGTACCACACCTCGAAGTGCCGCCCGATCAGCTCTGCCACACGTTTTGTCGTCCAAGTTTCGTCAGGAAACCCATGCTGCAGAGCACCCTCCCGCAGGAGGGTGCGAAGCTGGTCGTGCTGAGACTCAGTCAGCCGAGCAGGACGACCAGAGCTGACCGTCGCTTGCAAGCTTCCCTTCTTTCTGAGCCGAGCACTCCAAGAAGTCACCGTGAGCACGGAGACGCCGAAGTGAGCAGCGATTTCGCGGTGTGTGTGGCTGCCTTGCTGCAGCCACTCGGTAGCAGCCATACGCCGCTCCTCAAGTTGGGCACGAGAATATTGGTTCGGTTGCCATTCCACGGTCCCTAGAGTTTAGCAGCGCATACTTACGCCGCTATCAATAAGTGCGTGCGAGGAGCGAAAGGTTGGCGCGGGTAGAGGTTGGAGCATCAGAAAAAAGCCCGCCCTGAGAAGTAATTTCCGAGCGCCAAAGAATCGGGATTCCTGCTGCATCCGGTGCAAGCATATGGTCATCAAAAAGGTGACGGGTCATGAAAAATGGTACGCCCTCGTCACTTTTCGCCGCTGAAACGCGAGTGACGAAGAACGCATTACCTTCCCACGCCTGCTGCTTTAAAGGAGGTCTGGGACGATTCCAGAGCGGATTAATGGGACTGTAAAAGGCCCACTGAACGTCAAAAGGACGCAATGTATAAGGGGTGATGCCAGAAGGGTCAAAGTTGGATTGTTGAGTTACCTTTTCCCGCGTTTGCTTAGGAGCATATCCAGCCGCAGGTTTCGTTAAACCAGTGTCCAGAACTTCAAGCTCTGACCATTGCACAGACGGGTCAAAATAAGCTCTCATTCTGCCCTCTAAATGAGTTTTGTCCACGTCCATCAGACCACCGCCACGCTTCTCCATCAAGCCATAAATGGGCCGTTCCTGAGCCAAATCCACAACTTTAACCCACTGCCCGTACTCGCCGCTTTCTGCAATCGGCTTCAGGCTGTAGCGGTTCTCGGCGGTGGGGTGGGCCAGTTCGTAGGCGGGGCCGCCCGCGCTCAGGCTTTGGCGCAGCGCCTCGGCCTTGCCCGCGCCCCAGAATTCTCGGTAGCTCACGCGCTGCTCTACGCCTGCGCCGAACTTGACCATCAGCGAAATCGCCGTGCCCGTGCGGATGCCTGCGCGGTTGAGCGGCGTGGAAAAGATGCTGGGGTCGGGCAGACCGTCGGGGGTGCGCTTGCCCGTTTCGCGGCTGTCGCCGTTCAGGTTGTCTATGCTCAGCAGGTCGAACTCCCCCAGCAGCTTGCGCCGCATGACCACGAAACTGGGGTCGGACAGGTACGAGTACGGGCTGATAAAGCAGACGATGCCGCGCCCCGTCTGGCCGATTTTGCGCTCGGCCACGCGGAAAAAGCGGACGTACAGGTCGTCCAGATTGAACTTTTTGATGCCCCATTCGCTCACCAGACCTTGCTTGTACTCGTCTATCAGGCCGCCTTCCTCGTCCTGACTGGTGCCGACAAAGGCGCTGTAGGGCGGGTTGCCCAGAATGACCAGAATGGGCTGGTTCTGCTTGACGTGCTGCGCGGCGTCCTGCTCGGCTTGCAGTTCGGGCATATCCAGACGCGGCGGGGCGCTGTGCCAGTTGGTCAGGGCGTTGGTGAGGTAAATGGCGGCGCGTTCCTGGCCTTCCAGCGCGGCCCCACTGCGGGCGAGGCGCTGGCCCATCCGCATGTGGGCAATCACATACGGCGCGGGCATGATTTCAAAGCCGAACAGACGCTGGGTGGCGGCCTTTTTCAGTTCGTCGGCGCTGGCGTCGTCCCAGTCGGGCTGTGCCCTCAGCGTGCGCTCGATACGGCCCAGCGCGGCGGTGAGGTAACTGCCCGTGCCGGTGGCGGGGTCGAGGACGTACACGCTGGGGTCGGCCAGGCCCAGGCTCAGGCCCAAATCCTCGCGCAGCGACTGGTCCACCCGCTCGACCATGTACTCCACCACGTCAGCGGGGGTGTACCACACGCCGAATTGCTTGCGGAGTTCGGGGTCGTAGGCGGCGAGGAACGGCTCGTAGAAATACTGCACGGCGTCCCCCTGAAAGCGGCTGCTGAAGGCTCCCAGGTTCACCCGTTCCAGCGTGGCGGCGGTGCGGTCGAGCAGGTCGGTCAGGTTCAGACTGCGCTGGGCGCTGGGGTTGGCGAGTTGCGAAAAGAGGCCCTGCATGACGGGCAGGTGCAGTTCCCACGCGGCCATGCGCCAGTTGAAGGGCTGCTCGGGGGCTTTTTCGGTGTGCAGCACCCAGCCGCTGAACAGGCCGTACCACAAGGTTTGCACCAGCGTGGCGCGGAAAAAGCGCTCGCCCTGTTCGCCGGTAAAGTTCAGGTCGAGGGCTTCGCTGAGGGCTTTTCTGAGCGGGGCCAGTTCGGAAAGCGGCGCACGCTCCAGCCGGTGCTTGGCTTCGCGGGCATAGCTGGCAAGGAACCACGCCACGCCTTCGGGGGTGGTCAGCGGCGCGTTGGTCAGCAGGGCGCGGGTCAGGAATTCGGCCAGCGGCGCGGCAACGGCGGCCCGCTCGGATTCGTTATTCAGGAGGGCGCGGAAAGCGTCGGCACTGGGGGCCAGTTCCAGACTTTCCAGCGGGCCAGTGTGTCCCTTGCGGTACAGGGCAAACCCGCGCAGGTTGGTGACCAGCACCAGCCCGTACAGGTCGAGGTATTTGGCAACCTGCTGCCCCGTGCCGATGTCGGCCACCGCTTCAGCGGGCGATTTGACCTCCAGCGCCCCGCGACTGGGGAGCTGGCCCTTGAGCGCCTCGGTGTCTTCGCCCCGTTGCAATTGCCCCGCATCGAAAAAGCCCCCGTCAGGAATCCCCGCGCCGAGGTTGGATAGGTGATTGACCGCGTACACTCGCGGCTTGAGGCTGGCCCCAACTGCGTTCAGCAGGTTGAACAGGGCGGGGTAATAGCTGGTTTCCGCCACGCCCGCGCCGGTTGCCTGCACCGCCCGCACTTCGGCAAAGTAAGCGAGGACGGCGGCTTCGGCGGTTTGGGGCTTGGATTTGGCAGCTGGCATAGCTTCAATCTAGAGGGTTGCACCTGCACAGCAGCGTCAGTTTGTTCTCTTCTCTCTCCCCATCAGCGCCGCGACCGCTTCCTCTTTCCCTTTCGCCTCCACCTCTATCCAGGGCACGTCGGCATAGCTGCTGGGCAGTTCGGTAATCAGCCAGGAGTGGCGGCGGTCATGCGGGCCGTCTATGCCGTTGCTCAGGTGTACCATCTGCCACTCGGGGGGCTGCCAGGTGCCCCGCGCCCGCAAGACCCACTCGCGCAGGCTGGGGTGCTCGTAACCGGGCAGGCGCTCATGCACCACCTGATGGTGAGCATCAAAGACAAACGGCGTGCCTGTCGCCTCGCACACGGGCAACAGGTCAGCAGCGCCAAAGGCCCGCTCGTCGTTTTCCAGCGCCAGCCGCAGCCGGATGTTATCGGGGAGGTCGGGAATCAGCGCCGCCAGCTCGGCCCCGCGCCCGCCCTTGCCGCCGTGCAGCAGCAGGATGTTCCAGTGGCTGCGCTCCAGCCCCAGCGCGTCCATCACGCGGGCGTGAACGCCGAGGGCGTGCAGGCTGCTTTCACGCACCTCGGGGCGCTCGCTGTTGAGCACGATGAACTGCTCGGGGTGCATCAGCGTGCGGATGCCTGCCGCTGTAAAAGCCGCGCCCGCCTCGCGCAGTTGAGGGGCCAGGTGCGCGAAGACTTCGCCGGAAATCTGGTCCTCGGTGCCGTCGTGCCGCAGGTCCAGCATGGGAAAGAGGCTGCTGCTCAGGCGGTACAGCCGAATGCCCCGCGCCGCGCAGAAGTCGGCAGCCTCGCGCAGCTTGGCAATGTTGCTGCTGTAGATGTCCAGCAGCTTGTCGCGCCGCGCCGCTCCCTCCAGCGCGAGGTAGCGGGTGCGGGTCACGGTGCGAAATCTGATTTCGGGACCAGCGGTCAGGCAGACCAGGCCGTAGGCGGGGCCGGCAGGGGCAGGCGGTGAGGCGGTCACCCTCCCACACTAGCCCACCTCTCAGAAACTCCGCTCCGTCCTGCACACCAACTGCAAGCATGAATGAACCGTGGATGAAGAGCAGCCGGGTCCGCTTGGTAGACTGGACTTCGGTTGGGGCCGGGCCGCAGTGGTCCGGTGCCCGAGGCACGGCCGCCGCCCCTGGGGCAGTGGGCCGGGCATCACGGGGGGGTGGTGCAGGTGCTTCGCCTGCTCTCTCCCTTTTTCCGGCTGGTGTTTGCGGCAGCTTGGCTGTCCGGCACAGGCGGCCACAGAGAGCAGGCGGAACACCGCCCCGCTGCCCGGGCTGCTCTAGTATCGGTGCAGCCACATTGCATATGGAAGCCGGCTCGGCCCGGTCTGCCCCCTGGTGACAGGCCACTTAGCCTCTCAGGCTTCCAGATTTCCACTTTATGACTTGTCAGGAGGGCCATGACGTTTACATCTGCCATTTCGAAGTTGCCGCAGCCCCCCGGCCGCCCCGCTGAGAGGAGCTGCCCTTGATTCTCGCTGTCTTTTTTCCGTTCCTGATGGCCGCCGTCGCCGCCTGGGCCGGGCTGCGACTGGGCCGCCGCACCGGCTACCTGGCCGCGCTGGGCTTTCTGCCCGCGCTGCTGCTGGCGCTGCCGCTGTCCGGCATGCCCGCTGCCGCCCCCTTACGCGAGGCCATCGCCTGGGTGCCCACGCTGGGGCTGGAGCTCGGGTTCCGGGGCGACGGCTTTTCGCTGCTGTTCGCCGTCCTGATTGGTGTCATCGGGACGCTGGCCAGCCTGTATTCGGTCAGCTACCTGTCCAGCAACGAGCGCTTCGCCCGCTTCTACGCCTACTTGCTGCTGTTCGGCGGTTCGATGCTGGGGCTGGTGCTGTCCGACAACCTGATCGGGCTGTTCGGCTTTTGGGAAATGACCTCCATCACGTCGTTTCTCCTGATTGGGTTGTGGCATGCCCGCGCCGCCGCCCGCGACGGGGCCATCAAGGCGTTTCTGGTCTCGGCCCTGGGCGGCCTGGCACTGCTGGCCGCCGTGGCCATCATCGGCACGGCCGGGGGAAGCTACAACCTCTCCGAGATTGACCTGGGCGCCCTCCAGGCTTCGCCGCTGTTCATCCCGGCCATGCTGCTTACGCTGCTGGCCGCCTTTACCAAGTCGGCGCAGCTGCCGTTCCACCTGTGGCTTCCCACCGCGATGGAAGCGCCCACGCCCGTTTCGGCGTTTCTGCACTCGGCCACCATGGTCAAGGCGGGCGTGTTCCTGGTCGCCAAGTTCGGGCTGCTGTTCGGCGGGCATCCGCTGTGGGCGGCCATCATCGTGCCGGTGGGCCTGGCTACCATGACCTGGGGCAGCTACCTCGCCCTGCGCCAGACCGACCTCAAGGCGCTGCTGGCCTTTTCCACCATCTCGCAGCTCGGGTTGCTGATGAGCCTCTACGGCCTGGCCGACCCCGAGGGCCGCTTTGCCGGCACCGCGCACCTGCTCAACCACGCCGCCTTCAAGGCTGCGCTGTTCTTCGTGGTGGGTATCATCGACCACGAAACCGGCACCCGCGAAATCCCGCAGCTGGGCGGCCTGCGGCGGGTTTTTCCGGTCACCTTCGTCCTGGCCGTGCTGGCCGCGCTGAGCATGGCGGGCCTGCCTCCGCTGGGCGGTTTTATCTCCAAAGAACTGTTCTTCGAGGCCATGATTCACCACGGCCTGCCGTTCATCCTGGTGGCGGTGGTGGGCAGCGCCCTGACCATCGCCTACACCGTGCGCTTCATGAGCGTGTGGTTCGGGGACCTGCGCCACCCTGGCAAGGAGCGCCCCGAGCGGCCCACCGACGCCATCTTGGCCCCGGCGGCCCTCTTGGTGGGCGCCGCCGTGCTGTTCGGACTGTGGCCGCAGTCGGTGGAGGAGCTGGCCGGCAAAGCGTCCGCCATGCTGCAATTTGCCGAGTACCACCCGCACCTCTCGCTGTGGCACGGCGTCACGCCGGCCCTGGTTGCCACGCTGGTCACCTGGGCCATCGCCGCGTTCGTCTGGTGGCGGCGTGACGAATTCGCCCGCATTCAGCAGCGCCTCACTCCTTCTTGGAACGCCAACACCATGTACTACGGCTTCAGGGAATGGCTGGATATCGTGGCGACCGCCGTGATTCTGCGGACCCAGGGTCTGGCCCTGCCCAGTCAGCTGCGCTGGACCCTGATTGCCGCCTTCACGCTGGGCGGTTACGCCATCTTGCGTGCGCCCCCGCAGTTCCGGCTGGAGCTGGACGTGTCTTTCAGCCTGATTCTGATTGTGACGCTGCTGGTGGCCGGGGCCATCGGCGTAAGCCTGTCGCGCAACCGCCTGACCGCTGTGGTCCTGATGGGCCTGACCGGCTTCGGCTCCTCGGCGGCGTTCCTGGCCTTCCGCGCCCCGGACCTGGCCCTCACGCAGATGATTATCGAGACAGTCACGGTGATTCTGTTTCTGCTGGCCTTCCGCTACATGCCGGGTATCCGGGCACTGGCCCGCACCCGCACGCAGTACCTGGTGGACCTGGGCATCGCCCTGAGCGCCGGCGTGGGCATCATGGCTTATCTGCTGTCGGTGCGCCCCGGCCTGGCCGAGTCCATCTCGCCTTACTACCTGCAGCACTCGTACACGGGCGGCGGCGGCAACAACGTGGTGAACGTGACCCTGGTGGACTTCCGTGGCTTCGACACCATGGGAGAAATCACCGTGGTGGGCATGGTGGGCCTGGCGGTGCTGGCCCTGCTGCGCCTGGGCAAGCCCGGACACGCCCAGCCCGAGTACGACACCGCCGACCCCACGGCCAACATGGCGCTGATTCCCACCCGCCAGGAGCGCGAGCACATTCGCCAGCAGCTGATTGAAAGCGGTACCCTGAGCGCCCCACAGACCCTGCGCACCCGCCGTGCCGAGCGCAGAGACCAGAAGAATCAGCAGAACCAGCAGAGCCGTGGGCAAAGTCAGGGCAAGCGCCGCAAAGGAGGCCCACAGTGACCCGTAAATCCGCCGGCAAGGTGCCCGCCAAATCCAAGGGCAAGACGCGCAGCCGCCGCGAGAAGAAGCTCAGCGCGGCCACCCGCGCCCCCAGGGAGAACCTGTGGGACACCCTACTTGACGACCCCGAGCCGGCCGAGCAGGGCGGCATCCACTCCACCGGCTACGAGTCTTTGGCCTCGTCGGTGGTCAACGACCCCATTCTGAGAACCGTGGCGCAGCCGGCCTTCGCCCTGATGGCGATGTTCACGCTGCTGCTGTTCTGGCGCGGCCACCAGCTGCCCGGCGGCGGATTTGCCGGCGGCGCCATGATGGTCTGCGCCCTGCTGCTGCACCGCATCGCCACCGGGCGCGGCGCAGTGGACTTCAACTTCACCCGCCTGATTCCTATCGGGCTGGCCATCTCGTTCGTCACCGGGCTGGTGCCCTTCGTGGTCAACGGCTTTTTTCTGCAGAGCGACTACGGCTACCTCACCACGGCGCTCACCGGCGAGTTCGAGTGGGCCACGGCGATGGCCTTCGACCTGGGCGTGTTTCTGCTGGTGGTGGGCGGCGGCATGACCATCGCTGAGGCCCTGATTGATATTGACCCCAGGGAAACCGTGGAAGGAGATCACTGACATGGAACCCCTTTTTGCCCTGGTGATCGGCATTCTGGTGGCGGTGGGCGTGTTTCTGCTGCTCTCGCGGGTGATTGTGCGGGTGGTGATTGGCCTGGCCTTTATCGCCTACGGCGTGAACCTCGCCATCCTGGCAGCGGCCGGCCTGCATCCCAACCGGACGCCGCCACTGCTCAGCCTGGACGGGCCTTATGTGGACCCGCTGCCCCAGGCGCTGATTCTGACGGCCATCGTGATTGGTTTCGCGACCACCGCGCTGCTGCTGGCGGTGGCCATCCGCGCCTATCAGGTGGCTGGGCACGACGACGTGGCGGCGTTCGGTGACAACCTGGCCGACGACCCCGGCAACCCCGACGGCAAGCCGGCCGACGCCGAACACCCCAGCCCCGACATCCCCGATACCGAACACTATGAGGAAGCTCCCTCGCCCAGCGACCTGATTATTCTGAGCGCCCGCTCGCAGATACGGCCCGGCGGGCCAAAAGCTGTGACAGAGCTAGCTCCTGCACAGGAACTCTCCAGAACTGACGCGCCCACCCCAGGCCCCGGCGAACAGAGTGAGAAAGAGAAAGGAGGCCCGCAGTGAACCCGAATGACCTGTCGCTGGCCCTGGCGCTGCCGGGCACCGAAACCCCCTGGGTGGCCGCGCCCATCATCACAGCGCTGGGCACCGCCCTGCTGCTGCTGATTCCCATGGGGCGCAACCTGCGCGCCCTGATTGCCGTACTGGGCACCCTGGTTATGCTCGGCGCCAGCGCTTACCTGGTCAGCGCCACGGCCGGCGGCGCAGTGCTGAGCAGCTCGATGGGTGCTTGGCCGGCCCCGTTCGGCATCGTGATGGTGGCCGACCGCCTGGGCGCCTGGATGAGCCTGCTGACCGGCGTCAGCGCCCTGATGAGCGTGCTGTACGCTGCTTTTAACCCCGACCGGGTGCGTGAGAAGTACGGCCTGTTCGCCCTGCTGCACTTCCTGTTTGCGGGGGTGCAAATGTCGTTCCTGACCGGCGACCTGTTCAACCTGTTCGTGGCCTTCGAGGTGATGCTGGTGGCCAGCTACGCCCTGGCCGTGCTGGGGTCCACCCGCGAGCAGCTGCGCGAGGGCTTTCGCTACATCGTGATGAACCTCAGCGCCTCGGCCCTGCTGGTGGTCACCTGCGGCCTGATTTATGGACAGCTGGGCACGCTGAACATGGCCCACCTGGCGCAGCGCTCGGCCGAACTGGGAGCAGTGCCGGCTGTGACGGCCCTGAGCGTGCTGCTGCTGATGGTGTTCGCGTCCAAGTCGGCGCTGTTTCCGTTGGGCTTCTGGCTGCCCGGCACCTACCCGGCAGTGCCGCCGGCCGTGGGCGCCTTCTTCGCCGCCATCCTGACCAAAGTGGGCGTATACGCCCTGGCGCGCACCTTCAACACCATATTCGTGGCCGAGCCGGACGTGGCCCGCAACATCCTGCTGGCGCTGGGCACCGTCACCATGCTGTACGGCGCTCTGGGCATTCTCTCGCAGCGCGAGTGGCGGCGGGTGCTGGCCTTTTCGGTGGTGGCCTCGGTGGGCTACCTGGCCTTCGGGCTGGGCATCGGCACCCCTGCGGCCCTGAGCGCGACCATGTACTACATGGCGGTCAGTATCCTCGTCACCACAGCCATGTTCCTGCTGGCCGGCGTGGCCGAGCGCGACACCGGCACCCCCTATATCGCGGTGCGCGGCATGCTGGAACACCGCCCGCTGCTGGCCGCCGCATTCATGTTCGGTGCGCTGACCATCGCGGGCCTGCCGCCCACCGGGGGCTTTATCGCCAAGTTCGCCCTGGTGCAAGCGGCGCTGGCGGCCGGTGGACCGCTGGTCTACCTGGGCGTGTTCAGTGCGCTGGCCAGTTCGCTGATTATTCTTTACGCCATGCTGAACATCTGGCGCACCTTTTTCTGGGGCAAGCAGCGCAGCGAGCGGGCACTGACCCCGCCCTCGCTGGCCCAGGCGGCGCCCATGTACCTTGCCATGCTGGGCGTGGTGGGCACCGCCCTGCTGGCCGGACCGATGACCCGCCTGACCGCCGCGATGGGTCAGGAGTTGCAGACCCCGCAGCACTACATCGGCGGGGTGCTGGGAGACCGGCCGGTGGTGATTCCCCCGGCGCCCACGGAAGCCTATGGGGGCAAGGGGCACACAGACGCCGGCCACGCGGAGCAGGAGGAGAAAGGCAAGGCCGGAAGCGACGACGGCCGCATCCAGCCAGCTGACCAGCAACCGGCTGACCGGCAACCAGCTGCGCAGCCCACTGACCAGGCGGCTCCCGAACCCACCGCCCCCCAGCCGGAGGTGAACCCATGAAAGGTCTGACCCTGAACCTGCTGGTGGCCTTTGTCTACGCCCTGCTGATGGGTGACCTGGGCATGCGCGAGTGGCTGACCGGCTTTCTGGTCGGTTTCATCATCCTGACGCTGTTTCCGCGGGCTCTGGGCACCGAACTGTACGTGGCCCGCGTGCGGGCGGTGGGGCGCTTCGCGTGGTTTTTCGTGCGCGAGCTGACCTGGGCCAACGTCCAAGTGGCGCTGATGGCACTGCAGCCCCGCCCCCGGCTGACCCCGCTGATTGTGGCGGTGCCGCTGCGGCTGCAAGACGAGACCGCCCAGACCATGCTGGCCGCCACCATCACCTTGATGCCCGGCACGGTCGCCATGGGCTTTAACGCCGGGCGCACGGTGATGTATTCGCACGCCATCGGCATTCCCGACCCGGGCGACGCCCGCGCCTCGGTCACGAAGGTCGAAGATTACCTGCTGGACATCATTGACCCGCTGGGCCACAGGCAGGCCCGCACAGCCGCCGACACTCCGTCAAGCGCCCAGGAGGTGCGCCCATGATTGTCAACTTTGCCCTGGTCATCGTGACCCTTTCGGCCATCTTGGTGGCGTTCCGGGTGCTGCGCGGCCCCAGTTGGGGCGACCGCATCATGGCCTTCGACTTTCTCAGCGTGAACCTGGTGGTGCTGTTCGTGCTGTTCGCCGCCAAAACCCACCTGATGGCCATGCTGGACGCCGCACTGCTGCTGTCACTGCTGGGCTTTCTGGGCACGGTGGCGCTGGCCCGCTACCTGCTGCTGGGCCGGGTGATGAAATGAACCTGCAGGATTGGGATATCAACCTCTGGCGCGACATTCCGGTGCTGATCGGGTCCATTTTCGTGCTGGCAGCTGCCGTGGGGGTGCTGCGGTTCCCCGACCTGTACACCCGTCTGCACGCCAGCTCCAAGCTGGTCACGCTGGGGTCAGCCGGGATTTATCTGGGCGTGGCGGCCGATTTCATGGACCCCACGGCCTTTACCCGGCTGCTGGCGGTGCTGCTGTTTCAGTTTCTGACCACGCCGCTCAGCGCCTACCTGATTGCCCAGGCCAGCTACCTGCGCGGGCTGCCGGCCTACCTTTCGCAGCCGGACAAGGGTCAGGCGGACGAGTGGAACGTGTTCGGCGCCGCGCAGGACTTCAGCCGCCGGACTGCCGCGCAGCCGGTGCAGGCCCAGTCGCACGCCCAGGCTGCCGCCCAGACCCAGGCCCTGGACGACGCCCACGCGCAGGCCGGGCCGGGCTGAACCTGGCCCCATATTTCCAGCCCCCGCCCTCCCCCAGGCGCGGGGGCTTTCGTAAGTCCAGAGCCCCGCTGAACGCTGACCTGCACGCGGGGCGAAGCCGGCGCTGACCTGCAGCAAAGCTGGCCCTGACCTGCAGCAAAGCTGTAAGAGACCACCACCTAGGCTGGGGCCATGACTGGACCCTTTTCCTCCTCTCCCACGGCGCCGGCTGCTCCCGCCGGCCCCAGTTCAGCCAGCCCCAGTGCCACCAGCCCCAGTGCCGCCGAACAATCTCCCAAGCAGGTCTTCGACCAGCTACTGACCGAAATGGTGCAGCGCGGCGCTTCGGACATTCACCTGCGGGCCGGCAGCGCTCCGGCGGCCCGGATTGACGGCGAAATCGTGCGGTTCGGTGAGGAGCGGCTGACCCCGCAGGCGCTGGAAAACTTCGCGCAGGTGATGCTGCCCACCCAGCTGATGTGGGGCACCTTTGTAGAAAAGCGCGACCACGACTTCGCCTACTCGCTGCCCGGCGTGGCCCGCTTCCGGGTCAACGCCTACTTCCAGCGCGGCAGCGTGGGCCTGATTATGCGCGTGATTGAAGACAAGCCCATCCCTACCTTCGAGCAGTTGGGATTGCCGCTGGACGTGTTCGAGGCACTCTCCAAGCACGAGCGCGGCCTGATTCTGGTGACCGGCCCGACCGGCTCGGGCAAGACCACCACGCTTGCCAGCCTGCTGGACCACATCAACGCCCGCGACGCGGTGAATATCGTGACGCTGGAAGACCCCATCGAGGTGCTGCACCGCGACAAGAAAGCCATCATGATTCAGCGCGAGCTGGGCGCCGATACCCAGAGCTTCACCAACGGTCTGCGGGCCGCCATGCGCCAGGACCCCGACATCATCCTGATTGGCGAAATGCGCGACAAGGAAACGGTAGAGGCCGCCCTCAGCGCCGCGCAGACCGGACACCTGGTGTTCAGCACCCTGCACACCCAGGACGCCATGCGCTCCATCAACCGCATCATCGACTTTTTCCAGCCGCACGAGCGCGAGCAGATTCGCCAGGGCCTCAGCGAAAGCCTGGTCGCCATCGTCTCGCAGCGCCTGCTGCCACGCAAAGGCGGTGGCCGCGTGCTGGGCATGGAAATCCTGCTGGGCACGCCCACCGTGCGCGAAAGCATCAAGGACCCCGACAAGCAGGAAGACATCAAGCAGGCGCTGCTGGAAGGTGGCATGCGCGGGATGCACACCTTTGACCAGCACCTCGCCAAACTCGTCCACGAGGGGTTGATGGAAGAGGAAGAAGCGATGTTGGCCGCCACCAGCCCGCACGAACTGAAAATCATGATGATGCAGAGCCAGTACTAAGCTGCCCGTGCACTGAAAATGGTGGAGGCAGGGAATGGAGCCGAGGGGCAAACCTCTTCCCATCTGCCGTCAGTAAAAAGCTCCCACCAGGGGAGCCTTTTTCGCTATGTTACGTCTTTTTCCATGTTGCGTCTGCTCAGGCCGGCTGGCCCAGTTCCACATCCTTGACGTATTCGCCCTGCTCGGCCCACTGCGCCTGTTCTGCGGCAGTGGCTTTGGGCGAGAACAGGCCAGTAAAGCCGTAAAGGATGCTGAGCAGCGGGGAAATCCAGCAAGCGAACGAGAGCGGAATATACATCAGGTCTTCCATGCGCCCGTCCATGATGCCCAGACCCAGCGCGGTGATCACGAAAGCGCCGCCGGCGTTCCAGGGAATCAGCGGGCTCATCAGAGTGCCGCCTTCTTCCACGGCGCGGGCGAGGTTCTTGGTGGAATAGCCCAGGCCACGGTACACCGGCGCGAACATTCGCCCCGGCAGCGCGATGCTCAGATACGGGTCACCGGCCACCACATTGGTGGCAAAGGCCGTGCCCACCGCGCTGGCCTGCAAAGCCCCAAAGCGCTTTATGCGCCGCACGATGGAATTGATGATGCTTTCCAGCACGCCGGTACGTTCCAGCGCTCCGCCGAAACCCAGGGCCAGCAGCATCAGCGAGATGGTCCACATCATGCTCTGAATACCGCCCCGGTTCAGCAGCGAATCAATTTCGGCGTTGCCCGACTCGATGGCAAAGCCATTCTGTGCGTACTCGAACACGTCGTGCAAACCCGCGCCCTGTAGGGCCATGGCCACGATTCCGCCCACCACTGCGCCCAGAAACAGCGAGGGCAGCGGGGGCTTTTTCAGCAGGGCCATCGCCAGTACCACCAGCACCGGCAGCAGCGTCAGCGGAGAAATCACGAAGTTGGCCTGCAGCGCTCCGGTGATGTTCTCGATGGATTCGAACGACACCTGCTGTTCTCCTTGAACCATGTTGAAGCCGGCCACCACGTAGATGGCCAGGGCAATCAGCATGGCGGGGATGGTGGTGGGCAGCATGTTCTTGATGTGGTCGAACACGGTGATGCCGGTCACGGCCGGGGCCAGGTTGGTGGTGTCGCTCAAGGGGCTGAGCTTGTCGCCAAAAAAGGCCCCCGACACCACAGCGCCAGCGGTCCACACCAGCGGAATGCCGAAGCCGGCGCCAATGCCCACCAGAGCCAGGCCGACCGTGCCCACCGTGCCCCAGCTGGTGCCCAGCGACACCGAGATCACGGCACAGATCATCATGGCGGCAGCCAGGAAAATCTGCGGCGAAAGGATGTTCAGACCGTAGTAAATCAGGGTGGGCACGGTACCGGCCCCAATCCAGATGCCAATCAGCATGCCCACCACCATCAAGATGGCCAGCGACGGCATGGACACATGAATCACATGGAAGATGCCCTCGCGGACATCTGCCCAGGAGATGCCCAGGTGGTTGCCCAGCAGCCCGGTCAGGGCAATGCCGATGGCAAGGGGAATATGCGGCGCGAAGTCGCCATAGTAAAAAATCTGCAGACCCAGAATCAGCAGGGTCAGCACGACAGGAATCAGGGCCAGGCCCAGGCTAGGAAGTCGCCGTGGTGCAGTCTCAGTCATGTCTGCCTTTCAGTGAATGCGGCGGGGGGCGGCTCGGTTGAACCGCCCAGGATTCCGGACGGTGAGCCAGGCCAGTGGGCCACAGAGATATCGCCGGAACATGGGGACCACCCAACCGGGCGGCCAGAGGAAAATATCCTCATCAGTAAAGAAGTATACAAAATTCTGGCGATTATTCAAAATAAATGCCCAGATATGCAGTTTGTATGTCCAAATATTTCTACTTGGATGGCGTCCAGATTCTGCCCATAAAACAAAAATCCTCCCTAAAAGCAGAGAGGATTTCCAATATTTACGGCTTGCAGAAATTGAAAGAGCTCAGCCGTCAATAAACCGGGAGATTCCGTTCCCCGGCGGGTGGTCAGTGTTGGAGAGTGTGGCCTTGCTGGCCACCTACCGGCTGACACACCCCTTATCCTTCAGCGGCCTCCCTGAGCACTGCGCCCACCGCTTTGGGGTCGGCTTTGCCGCCAGTCGCCTGCATCACCTTGCCCATAAAGAACCCTTGCAGCGCGGCCTTGCCACCCCGGAAGGCTTCGGCTTCGGCGGGGTGAGCGGCGAAGAGGTCTTCCACCACCCGGCGCAGTTCGCCTGCGTCAGACACCACCTTCAGCCCTTCGCGCTCCACGATGGCGGCGGGGGCTTCACCGCTGGCGGCAGCGCGGGCCAGCACGTCTTTGGCGATGCGGGTGCTGATGCTGCCGCCGGCCAGCAACTCGGCCAGCGCGGGGAGGTCGGCGGGGTTCAAGCGGCTCTGTCCTTCATGCACTTGGCCCTCACGCAGCAGCCCGGCCAGGTCGTTGACCACCCAGGCCGCCACCTGCCCGGCGTGGGCACCAGCCCCCGCAGCGGCGAAGAACTCGGCCAGCTGTGGGTCGCGGGCCAGCGCGATGGCATCTTCAGAGCCGACGCCCAGGCCACGCAGGCGCTCTATCTCGGCCTGTTCGGCGGGGCTGAAGTCGGGGGCGGCAGCTGCCTGTGCTCTGGGCTTCGGCTCGGCCTTCTTCTCGGTGTTCTGACCCTGTGACCCGGCGGCTTTTTTCGCTTCCTTGGCCCAGGTGTCCTTGAGCGTGATGATGCGCCCGAACACCAGCCCTTCTTCGCGGCTGTCTACCGGGTCGCGCCAGAAGTAGCCCTGGCGCTCGAACTGGTAGCGGGTGTCCTGCGGGTCGCCCAGCACGCTGGGTTCCACGAAGCCGTGCCGCACCTGCAGCGAGTCGGGATTCAGGAAGCGGGTAAAGTCGCCGCTGACCGGGGCGTCTCCCTCGTGGCTCATGCCTTCGGGGTCGAAGTCGGGGGCTTCTAGGGGGCTGACCGGGTCCTCGGGGTTCTCGCCTTCGGGGTTGGGCACCCGGAACAGGCGGTCATACAGCCGGAACTCGGCGGGCACGGCCTGCGCGGCACTTACCCAGTGAATCACGCCCGCTGCGCCCACCTCTTCAGGTTGCAGACTGGCGCGAATCAGCACCGGCTGACCGCTGTCATTCAGTTCCACCTCATCGGCCCGGATGATGCCGGCTCCGCGCAGGCGCACCGTGCCGCCCTGGGTCAGCCGTTTGAAGCCTTTTGGGGGGTTCTGGGCAAAATCGCTCTGCTCGATGTACACCTCGCGGGTCAGCGGCACCGTGCGGGCGGCCTGCTCGGCAGGGACCCTCTCGCCACTCGGCAGGCTCAGCAGGCCGTCCGGCGAGAGGGCCACCACGTCGTGCGGCCAGTAGGGCAGCGTCAGCTCCTGCGGCTCCGTCAGGTTGGTCAGCTCTACTTTCAACGGCTCCAGCACCGCCATCACGCGGGGAGCGCGGGTGTTCAGGTCGTCGCGCACGGCATTTTCGTACACGGCGATATCCACCGTGCGGTTGGTGCGGTTCACGCCAATCTGGGCGGCGAAGTTGCGCACCGCTTCCGGCGTCACCCCCAAGCGGCGCTGGGCACGCAGGGTCGGCATCCGGGGGTCGTCCCAGCCGCTGACCCGGCCTTCTTCAATCAGGCGGCGCAGCTTGCGCTTGGAGGTAATCGTGTACTCCAGCCCGCGCCGCCCGAACTCGTACTGGTGCGGGCGTGGGTCAAAGCCGAGCCGCTCCATCAGCCAGTCGTAAATGGCGCGGTTGTCCACGAACTCCAGGCTGCACATCGAGTGCGTCACGCCTTCCAGCGCGTCTTGCAGCGGGTGCTGAAAGTCGTACATGGGATAAATGCACCAGTCGCCAGCGCGGTAGTGCGGCACGTGCAGGATGCGGTACAGCGCCGGGTCACGCAGCTTCATGTTGGGGCTGCTGAGGTCAATCTTGGCCCGCAGCAGGTGCTCGCCGGCCGCGAACTCGCCCGCCCGCATCCGGCGGAACAGGTCCAGGTTTTCTTCTACGCTGCGCCCGCGGTAGGGGCTGGGCGTGCCGGGCCGGTCGGGAGTGCCCCGCAGGGCGGCCATCTCCTCGCCGCTGACGCTGTCCACGTAGGCGTCGCCCTGGCGAATCAGCTGCTCGGCATACTCGTAGTAGCGCCCGAAGTTGTCGGAAGCGTAGTAGAAGTGCTCGCCCCAGTCCCAGCCCAGCCAGCGCAGGTCGTCGGCAATGGCGTCCACGTATTCCTGGGTCGCCAGCTCGGGGTTGGTGTCGTCCATCCGCAGGTGGTAGCGCCCGCCGTACTGCTGCGCCGTCTGAAAGTCCAAAAATGAGGCGAACACGTGCCCCAGGTGCGCGTAGCCGCTGGGTTCCGGCGGAAAACGGGTCACGACCTGGGGGTACTTGCCCGATTCCAGGTCGCGCTCGATGATTTCGGTGATGAAGTTGGGCGCCACGCGGGGAGCGTCCGCTGCGGCAGGAGAAACAGGGTCGGGACCGGTCATCTGCTCAGAATAAGGCGTGCGGGGCACACCCATGCCGCCGGCAGGCCACCCCACGCCTCAGCCGCCCGCTTCCTCGTCCTGAAAGATGTCTTCGATTCTCAGCCCGAACAGCCGCGCCAGCCGGAACGCCAGCGGCAGGCTGGGGTCGTATTTGCCGGTTTCCAGGGCGTTGACGGTCTGGCGGGACACGTCCAGCCGGTCGGCCAGCTCGGCCTGGGTAAGGCCGTGTTCGGCGCGCAGCACCTTGATACGGTTTTTCATACTCGGCGTCCTACTGTAGCGGCATTCACCCGCGCGAGTCCCGCCAGCCCAGGTAGTGCCAGGTGCCCCAGCTGGCCAGGCCGCCGGCCACCAACACGGCGAACACGGCATTGAAGGATACACCCGGCGGTTGTCCGCCTCCCGCCTGCCATATGCTCCACAGCACCAGCCCCGACAGGCCCAGGCTGTACACAAAGGCCATGCTCAGATAGCTCCCAAGCCAGCGCAGCCGCCCCAGCTCGTCCAGCACGCGGTACTGCCGGCGCATCAGGCCAGCGGTCAGAAGCGCGAATACGGTCATGAAGGCCGCGAACAGCGGCGCAGTCATTCGGCCGGAATTGAGCACGCTGAAAGCGGCAATCAGCAGCAGCGTCAGCACCACTTCCAGGGTGCGGACCCGCTGCCAGCGCTTCTCCTGCCGGGTCATTTTTCCAGCACCGGCAGCGGCACAGCGGCGCTGCTGCGTGGGGTCAGAATCAGGCCGTCAAAGGCGGCAGGCAGGTCAGCAGGTCCGTTCGTGGGCAGCCCTTCCACATACACCGCGCCTACGCCACTTATTCTTACCGGCTGCGCGAACCATTCCCGGAGCGGAGTCTGCGCCCCGGCCTGCGCCACATTTAGGAAGGCAGCGGGGACCGAAGCACCCAGAATGCTGGCACTCAGGCCGTCCAGCGACTCGGGCTGGGCGTCCGGCACCTTGAGGATCACCGGCTCGCGGCCCACCCAGCCGTCGGCGCGGCCCGGCACGGCCCGCAGCTCGCCCCCGCCAAAGCTGAAGCCAATCACCCGGTATTCGCTGCCCATCTCGCGGGCGAGGTGGCTGCCCAGGTTGGCGTATGCCTGCCCCTGCGCTGGCACCTTGGACACGTGGAAGTTGTGGGCCCACACCGCCGCTTTCTGACCGGGGAACAGCTCGCGCAGCAGCGCCTGGGTATTGTCGGCCATTGCCCGGTCACGCAGGGCATTGGAAGCGTTGAAGTCGTCGCCCTCCATTCCGGCCAGCATCGCCATGCCTTGCTGGACAGTGCGGGCCAGATGCCGGAGTTCGGGCGCGTGCGGCGTGCCCTGCGGCTGGAAGCGGGCGTGCAGCTCCAGTAGCGCGGCCAGGGCCTCGGCGCGGGTCCAGTCAGGTTTTTCGCGTTCCTCCTGGGCCATCACTTCTGCCAGAAGCTGCCCGGTCAGCCCCGCCAGCCGCGACCCTGCCGGGGCCAGCCGCGCCAGCAGGTCCAGGCTGCCCGCCGGGTCCTGCATGTCCATGCCCGCCACGCGCAGCGCGGGCTTGTCGCCCCGGCCTGCGTTGTACTCGCGCATCCAGCGCAGCAACTCGGCCATTTCCTGCGTCTTCCAGGTCCAGAAGTCGTACTCGCGGGTGATCTGCTCGGCGCTCTGGCTGCCTTCCCCCTGCACCCAGCGGTCAATGGCGTAGGCATCGTCGTAGTCGGCTTCAATCATGAACACCGTATAGCCGTGCTGCTCCGCCAGCTCCCGGAAGATGCGGCCCTTGAGCGCAAAATGCTCGGCGGTCCCGTGCGACCCTTCGCCCAGGCCCAGCACACGGGTGCCGGGGGTCAGCTCGGACAGCCAGGCAAAATCGGCAGCGGGCGCCTTCATATCGGTGGCCGAGATGGGCCGCAGCAATGGGGTTAGCGCGGCGCGGCGGGCATCCAGGGTGGCCGGGTCCAACGGGGCCTGCGCCACCTGACGGGTGACTTGACCACTCATTTCGGTCACAAGTTCCAGGGCGCGGCTTTCGCTCATGCGCCACTGTCCATTCACCTTGCGCCAGAGGTCCTCGCTGCGGGCCTCTACCGTGACCGGCTGCTGGACCTCACCAATGTGGTAGATCGCTTCGGCACGGTTCCAGAACTGTACGCGGGCCACGTCACCGTTGACCTCTGCCCCGTCAATGCGGTAGTCCAGCTTCTGATAGCTGAGTTGCTCCGGGTCAAAGCTGCTGAGGTAAGTGTCCCGGTTCAGCCGTGTGCCGTCGGGCATGACCATGCTGAAATCATCGGTCAGCAGCGCTGCGTAGGCCGGGGCGTCCAGGGTGCGGGTCGCGTCTACCAAGGCGGCGTACTGGGCGGCAAGGCCGGCGGGCAAACTGTTTGCTCCAGCCTGGGCCTGAGCACTGGACAAACACGCGGTCACGATGAGGGTGGGCAGGGTGATTTTGTTCATGCGGGTGCTCCGTCTTTTGGGGAAGGGGTCCCTCAGGCGAGGGCATCTGGGCCACATGGGCGTCAGGCAGTGGTATCACGGCGAATGCGGCCAGTCCGGTTCAGCCCCAGCATCAGCAGGCCGAGCAGCAGGGTGCCCCACATCAGCACATCGGTCACGGGACCAGCGCCGGGGTGCTGGGCAGCGGGGCCGAGCAGCAGCAGGGCACAGGCAATGAGGGAGACGGCATGGGCGGTCAGGGTGCGGGGTTGCCGGGTCATGATAGTTCTCCTTGAGGATGAGTCTGTACGGCTTACTTGTCAGAATGTCGCGTTTCCTTGACTTCCTACAAGTCAAAGTAAAGGATGTACGACCCTATGTCAAGCTTGCTTGTCAACGGGCATGCAGAGCGGGCCGCCTCTGAGATACAGCTCAGCCGACTCTGTCACAGCCCACACGCCAAAACACCGAGAAGCAAGGAGCTACGGCCCTGTGCTTCTCGGTGTTTTGGGTGGGGTAGTCCGGCTCAGCTCGCGGCAGGCACCTCGGCGGCTTCCGCCTGAGCTTCGGCGCGGCGGCTGCGGCTGGTCCGCTCGGGCCGCGGCTCCTCGGCAGGAGTCACGGGAGCAGGCGCTTCGGCCTGGGTTTCGGCCTGAACCTGGACCTCGGGACGTGCGGAGCCGGCGCTTCCAGCGTCACCCAGGCCCAGCCGGGCCAGAGTCTCGCCAAAAGCAGCCAGCGCCGGACCGGCCTCAATGTCAGCGACAGCGCGGGCGTTGAGGGCTTTCAGTTCCTCGCGGGTCACGGCGTATTCGGGAGCTTCGTGGCCCTTGAGCGTGTGCATCAGCGTGTAGGCTCCCTCGGCCGTCACGGTGGCTCCCTTGGACGTGTGAATGACCGGGTCGGTGGTCATGTCGCTGCCAACCAGGGTGATGGCCTCAGGCGAAATCAGCGTGACGCGGTCGCCGCGTTCCTCCATGTGCGCCGCCAGTTGCAGCAGACCGCGCAGCGAAGCCATGTGGCCGAACAGTTCCAGGTGGGGCAGCATGGCCCCGGCTTTCTTGAGCAGGTTATCCATAGCCCCAGTATTTATGTAAATAGCAGAATTATCAAGCCTCGCTTCTTAATGAACAGATACCGCTCCGGTGGCCGAAGTGGGCCCCCTCTTCCGTGCAGCCCCGCTTTACTCTGGAACCATGACCCGTTCTCCCGTGACCGTACGCCGCGTGACCGACCCGGCAGACCCTGCCCTGGACGCTTTTGCGCGGATTCAGCAAAGCAGCTACTACGCGCCGGACATGCTGATTCCTCCGCAGATGTTTCCAGACCTGGTGGCCGGGCGACGGCCCGAGCGACAAGACCGGCTGCTGGTGGCCGAGGACGAAAGCGGCGCCGTGCTGGGGGGCACGCTGTATCACCTGCTGCCGGGGGCGGGGTTCAACTCGTTTATGGGCGTGTCGGCAGCGGCACGTGGCCGGGGCGTGGGGCGGGCGCTGCAAGAGGCCAGTCTGCACGACGCAGGCGAGCACGGGCGGGCCGGTATCTTTGCCGACAGCGTGCACGCCAGCCGTCAGAGCCCTGCCGAGCAGGCCGCCGAAACCCGTGCCGGCACCGACGCAGGGCAGCGCCGCCGGGTGCTGCATAGCCTGGGCCTACGGACGGTGGACCTGGCCTACTGGCAGCCGGTGGGTGGCCCGGACGGCGGCCCGGTCAAGGACTTGGACTTGCTCTATGCGCCGCCGAAACCTGACCAGCAGACGGTCGCCCTGGACCTGGTCATAGACGTACTGGGCGCCTATTGGCACGGCTGGCTGGGCGAGGAGCGCACCGCCTCCGAGCTGGCCGGGCTGCGGGAGCGGGCTGGCGGTAACGAACTGGCCCTGCTGCCCGCCACCGAAACGCCGCAGTACTGGCGCTGACAGAGACGGCGCAGGCACGCCGGACTTTGCCGACTTTGCCTGCGCCCGTCCTGGTCTGGGGACCCCACGCTTCGAGGCTGAGGACCACACGCTTTGGGACTTTTGAACCCGGTACAACGTCCAGATTTCGCTGCGAGAACAACGAAAAAACCGCGTCCTGTACAGGAACGCGGTGCTTTCAAGCTTGTGTGGTGCGAATGCCCAGACTTGAACTGGGGACCTCACGCTTATCAGGCGTGCGCTCTAACCAGCTGAGCTACACTCGCAAGCGGAAATAACTTTAGCAAGCCCCCGGCAGGGTGTCAACACCGTCACCTTGGCCGGGCGTTCAGCACCTACACTGAGACGGTGAAGCACTGCGACCCCAGCCACACTGTTCACCTCGAAAAATTGCAGGAGCTGCTGCGGACCAGCCAATGGCCGGAGCTGCGCCAAGAGCTGGCGCACGGCGGCGGTGCCCTGACGCCCGACCAGCTGGCCCCCGCCGCTGTGCTGGCCTTGCAAGCGGGGCTGCCGGGGTTGGCGGCCAGCTGGGCAGCGCAGGCCGGCGAGAGGCAGCTTCAGGCAGCGGCGCAGCTGCGGCTAGGAGACAGCGACGCCGCCTTGGCCCTGCTGAGCGGTGAGGACGACCACCGCGCCGAGGTCATGCGTGCCCGCGCCGCCTTGCTGGCCGGCGACGCTGTGCAGGCGCAGGAGCGGGCGGCCCAGGCCCACGGCAGAGCCTTTGAAGCCGGCGACGCCCCCAGCCTACTGGCTGCCATCGCCCTGTTGGGTGAGCTGGAGCTGCGCGGGGCACTGGAATCGGGCAGCCGCACCGGCCTGCACGCCGCGCTGAACGTGCTGGCCGAGGGCCTCAAGATTGCCGAAATCGTGAACGAGCCGGCCGACCCGCACGTGCTGGCCCTGATTGCGCTGACCCAGCACCACATCAAAGGCGGCCCCAAAGCGCAGGCCACCGCGGCCAAAGCGCTGGACCGTTCGCTGGCCTTCAGCCCCAGCGGCGTGCTGGCCCTCACGGTCCTGGGCCGCCACGAGGAGGCCCAGGGTCAGGCCGAAGCGGGCGCACTGGCAGATGGCTGGTGGGCCTGGGCCAGGGCCTAAACCGCTAGGCCGGCGTGCCGAGCAATGGCCTGCGCCGCCTGCTCCGGGGTCAGCTGCGAAGTGTCCAGGGACAGCATGCCTTCCGGCACGGGCAGGACCCCATTTTTGTCCAGCACCGCCTGCAAAGCGGCCGGGTCGTTCAGCTTCAGGCGGGCGCGGCGTTCCGGCAGGGGCATGCGCCGCAGCAGCTCCTCGGCGGGGCAAGTCAGGTAGACCGGAACGAAGCCGGCCCCACGCTGCCGGGCCAGGGCAGCAAACCGGTCTATGGCCTCCGCTTCGCCGGGCAGGTCGGCCAGATAGTTGGTAAAGATGTGGCTGAGTTCTGCCGGAGCGGCCACTACAGCCGCCAGCACCACCTCACGCACGCGCCGGGTAAAAGTCCATATTTCGGGCGGCAAGACTCCGCCATCTGCCCCGAACGCCGCAAACACCGGGTCGTTGATGATGTGGTTGTCCATCAGCATGGCCCCCGTCTGCCGGGACAATTCCAGACCCACGGTGCGCTTGCCGCTGCCGGGCGGCCCAATCAGATAAAAGAGGTTGCCCATGGCGCCAGCCTAAAGAATCGGGCAAAAGGACCTGTACGCACTTTGGCCTATGCCGCCTAACATAGAGGAATGAAACTTAATTCCCTTTTGATGACAGCCACGTTGCCCCTGTTGCTGGCGGGCTGCGGCGGTGGAGGCAACGAAGCCACCGGCGAACTGCAGGACCTGATCAACTCGCGCGACAAGCACAAGGTGTCCGAAGCGGCCGGCGTGACCAGCTACGATTTCGGCAACACCGAAGTGGCGTCCAAGACCACCATGGAAGCCCGCTCGAAGGACGCCTGGCGGGTGTACCTGGACGGCCCCAAGCTGCAGCCTGAGGACTTCGGCAAGCTGGAGCAGGAAACCAGCAACGACACCAACACCCTGTACCGCATTACCGGCGGCCCTTTCAAGGGCGGCCTGCTGCAAAAGTCCGGCAACGGCCAAATCAGCATCGCGTCTGAGGCGTGGGTGGCCGGCGGAAACTGAGAGAGGATGCGGTTGAGGCGCAGGGCTGATGAGCCACGCAGCGCACGAAACAGCAAAAGGACCCCGGCCATCTCAGCGGGGTCCTTTTTCCTATTTTTCCGGGGAAAAACAACTTATTCCCCGAACAGCGCCGACCCCACCCGCACCAGCGTGGAACCTTCTTCCACCGCCGCCTCGAAGTCGCCGCTCATGCCCATGCTCAGCTCGCTCAGGCCCAGGTCGTGGGCGCGCTGGGCCGCAACGCGGAAGATGCGGCGGGCTTCTTCCGGCTGGCCGTAGGGGGCCATCACCATCAGGCCGCGCACGTCCAGGCCCGTGGCCCGCACGCCGGCCAGCACGCCGGACAACTCGGCCGGAGCAATGCCGTGCTTCTGCGCCTCGCCGTTGTGCAGTTGCAGCAGCACGCCAGGGGCGCGGCCCCATTTCTCGGCGTATCTGGCGACGGTTTCAGCCTGGGCCACATCTTCAATGGCGTGAATCAGGGCCACGCGCTCCAGGTACTTGACCTTGTTGGATTGCAGCGGCCCGATGTAGTGCCACTCGGGCTGCGGGGCACCCTGCGCCGTTTCGGTCCACTCGGCCACTTTGTCGCGCACCTCCTGCCCCCGGTTCTCGCCCAGCGGAAAGTTGCCGTGAGCCAGCACCTTTCGCCGGATTTCTTCCAGCGAGTGCCCCTTGGTCACGGCCACCAGCCGGGCACTCCCTTGCAGGCGGCCGGCGCGGGCCTCGGCAGTACGGATACGGGACAGAACGTCGGGCAGGCTCATGGGGTTATTGTGCCACCTGCGCGGCCTCCGGAGCAGGTTCCCTACTCAGTCAGCGGGCGCTTGAACAGCAGGGTGGCCCCGGCAGGGCGCACATTGGTCTGCCAGGTCGCGGGGGCATTCGGCACACTGCTGGAAGTCTTGAACGGAACGGTTTCGTCCGCGCCCAGCACCCCCACCAGTTCCCAGCCCTGGCCGCCAAGCTCATTGAGCTTGGCCTCGTCGAAGCGGTAGCTTTTGGCGCGGTTGTTGAAGTTGTCGGCGCTCAGGGTGCTGTCCTTCGCCAGCGCCTGCTGCACACCCGCAGCAAACTGGGCCGGCACTTCCAGCTGCATGTATTCCCAGGTGGGGGTAGGCGTAGGAATCACCGGCCGAGGCAAAAAGGCATTGACCGCCTGCGCCGCACTGGCGACAGCGATAATGCTGAGAAGGACGGCTTGCAGGGACTGAAGACGTTCAAGCATGACGGCCAGCTTACCCCGGGGCGGCCCACCTGCCTCACTTCTGCGCAGATGACCCGCTCAGGCCTGCGCTCCCCCACTCGCCACCGTGCTGGGGTCCACGCCCAGGCGGTCCAGGGCCGCCTGCCAGCATTCTCCGGCCGGGGTGTCCCAGATCAGGGCCGGGGTGCTCTCTTCCAGCCACAGCCAGGCACCGTCGCGGGTTTCCTGCTCCAGCTGCCCAGCGCTCCAGCCGGCGTAGCCCAGCAGCAGGCGGTAAGGCTGCCCGCTGGCCCGCACCTGCGCGAAGGTTTCGGCGTGGGTGGTGGCCAGCAGGCCCTGCACCAGCCGCAACTCGCCTTCTGCGCCCACGGGACGCTGGTACAGGCACCAGCCCACCTGCGGCTGCACCGGCCCGCCCAGCAGCGCCGTGCCGCTGGCGTCCGGTGCGTCGGGCAGCAGGTCGCTCACGGGGGTGTCCATCGGCTGATTGATCACCAGCCCGGCGGCCCCTTCCTCAGTGTGGTCCAGCAGCAGAATCAGGGCGTCGCCAAAGAAGCTGCCGCGCAGGTGGGGGCTGGCGACCAGGAAAGTGAGAGGTGGAGTGTGGGGGAGCTCTGGCATGGCGGTTTTTCCTTTCTCAGTCTAGAGGTCTAAGGGTCTGAGAGTCTAAAGGTCTAAGGGGAAAAAGAAGAGGGTCAGAGAGCAGTTATCCGCTCTTTGACCCTACGACTCTTGGACCCTTAGACCTCCCTCACGCGTTGGCTTCGCTCTTGCGGCTGCGGCCCTTGCTGCCCTTTTTGGGCGCAGGGGCACTGCTGCCGCTCACGCTCTCGCCTTCCAGCGCTTTCAGGCCGCCCACCAGGGCGTGGTCCAGCACCTCGTCCAGCGTGGTGCAGGGGTGGAACTGCATGCTGGCCCGCAGGTGCGCGGGAATGTCGGCGATGTCGGGTTCGTTGGCGGCGGGCAGGATGATGTTCTTAATCCCGGCGCGGCGGGCACCCAGCACTTTTTCCTTGAGGCCGCCGATGGGCAGGTAGCGGCCCGTCAGGGTCATCTCGCCGGTCATGGCGGTGTCGCGGCGGGCAGGCACGCCCGTCAGGGCACTGACCAGGCTGGTGGTGATTGCGCCGCCTGCGCTGGGGCCTTCTTTGGGAATCGCGCCGGCGGGCACATGGATGTGAATCTCGGAGTCGTCCAGGCGAGCCTTGTCAATGTGGAAGCGCTCAGCGTTGGTCTTGGCGTAGGTGAGCGCGGCGCGGGCCGATTCCTTCATCACGTCGCCCAGCTGCCCGGTCAGCACCAGGCCGCCCTTGCCGGGCATGATGCTGGTTTCCACGAACAGGATGTCGCCGCCGACGGGCGTGTAGAACATGCCGGTGCTCACGCCCACCATGTCCTGCGGGGCTTCGGATTCGGGGGTGTGGCGCGGCTTGCCGAGGTAGCGCTCCAGTTCCGCATCGGTCACGCGGGCGCGCTTGATATCGCCCAGCGCGATGCGGCGGGCCACCTTGCGGGCCACCGTGCCGATTTCGCGTTCCAGGTTACGCACGCCGGCCTCGCGGGTGTAGTTGCTGATCAGCTTTTCGAGCGCCGGGTCGGTCACGGTGATCTGGTTTTTCTTCAGGCCGTTCTGGTCCAGCTGGCGCGGCACCAGATAACGCTTGGCGATTTCCAGCTTTTCCTGCTCGATGTAGCTGCTGAACTCGATGACTTCCATGCGGTCCATCAGCGCTTCGGGAATCTGGTCGGGATAGTTGGCGGTGGCGATGAACATCACCTCGCTCAGGTCGAGCGGCACGCCGAGGTAGTGGTCGGTAAAGTGCTGGTTCTGCGCCGGGTCCAGCACTTCCAGCAGGGCGCTGGAAGGATCGCCCTGATAAGACGTGCCCAGCTTGTCGATTTCGTCGAGCAGCACCACGGGGTTCTTGGTGCCGGCCGAGCGCAGGCCCTGAATGATGCGGCCCGGCATCGAGCCGATGTAGGTGCGGCGGTGACCGCGAATATCGGACTCGTCGCGTGCGCCGCCCAGCGCAATCCGCACGTACTCGCGGCCCAGCGCCTTGGCGATGCTCTGCGCGATGGAGGTCTTGCCCACCCCAGGAGGGCCGGTAAAGACCAGAATGGGGCCTTTGTTCACTTCTTCGGCGCTGATCTCGCCGCGCTCGGCCCGGGCTTTGCGCAGCTGGCGCACGGCCAGGAACTCCAGCACGCGGTCCTTGACTTTTTCCAGGCCGTAGTGGTCCTCGTCCAACACCTGCGCAGCCCGCTCAATGTCGAGGTTGTCCTCGCTGCGCTTGTTCCAGGGCAGCTCGGTCACCCAGGTCAGGTAGGTGCGAATCACGCCCGCTTCGGCGGCGTCAGGGTGCATCCGCGAGAGGCGGCCGATTTCGCGGTCCACTTCCTTTTTGACCTCAGGACGCAGGCCCAGCTCGTCGATCTTGGCGCGGAAAGCCTCGGCTTCGTCCAGCTCCTCGCCGTCCTCACCGCCGCCCTGCAGCTCCTTTTGAATGGCCTTGAGCTGCTCGCGCAGGAAATACTCGCGCTGGTTCTTGTCAATCTCTTCTTTGACCTGGGCGCGGATTTTGGCCTGCACCTCCTGCACTTCCTGCTCGGTGTCCAGCAGGCTCAGCACGCGGCGGGCGCGGGCAGGAATGTCGGTCAGTTCCAGCAGGGCCTGCTTGTCTTCCAGCTTGAAATCCATGTGGAAGGCGATGTGGTCGGTCAGCTCGCCCAGGTCGTCCTTGGCGTGGGCCACCTGCTGCGCTTCGCTGGAAATGCGCCCGGCGCCCGCCACCTCGTCGAACTTGCCCAGCAGCTCGCGGCGCAGGGCCTGCTCCTCCTTGGCTTCGCCGGCCGTAGCGCGGGGCATCCGCAGGGCCGCCGTGAAATAGCCGCCCTCATCGCTCCAGGTAAACGCCTTGACAGCAGCGCGCTCCTGGGCCGAGACCAGCAGTTGCAGGCTGCCGTCGGGGTTCTTGCGGACCCGCAGAATCTGACAGACGGTCCCGAAGTCGTAGAGGTCCTTGGCTTTGGGGTCGTCCACGTCCTTGTCCAGCTGCGAGACGATGAGGATGTACTTTTCGCCCTCCATCGCCGCCTCGATGGCCGAGATGGAAATGGCGCGGCTGGCGTCAATGTGCTGCACCATGCCGGGATAGATCACGCTGCCGCGCACCGGGCAGACCGGGACGAGGCGGGGAATACGGGAAGAAGAGGACTGAGGCACAGTGAAACTCCTTTTTGCCTGGCAGGTCATTGAGAGGGGCCGCGCAGGGCCCACGAAAAAGCAGCTGAAACGCGGAAGCAGTCCGCAGAGAAGGAAGGGGGGCTGCAGGGGCACCGGTCCACTTGGCCGGAGGGTTTCCCCGTGCAGGAAACTTGAGTGCCAGTATATCAAGTCATGCTTTATTCTTTCAAGCAGACGGCAGGCTGGATTAAGTGTCGCTCAGGCTGCTGGAATGCCCGTCTTCACCGGGAATCCGCACCGTATCTACCTGCACGCCATAGCACAGCAGCACGGTCTTGAGCCGCTGCATGGCTGCCAGGGCCAGAGGCCGGTCGGCCGGCTCGAAAGCCAGCGTCAGGGCCCCCGGCTGCCCGGCGCGGGGTTCTTGCACCTGAATCTGCAGCGGGCGGCGAAAGGCGGCGTCGGCGGTCATATCGCGCAGCACCTGCACGAAGTCCAGCTCGCCCAGGCCCTCCAGGGTAAAAGTGATGCCCTGCCGGCCGGCGGAGGAGGCCATCTGCGGTTCGGTCATGGGTTCAGGCTAGGGGCCTGCGCAGCCAGCGGCGATGAGTGGCCCTGCCGGAAACCTTTGGGAGACTGCGGGCCGGGAAGGAAGAGAAGCCCGGGGATTTCCGGGCCGGCTCAGCCTTCTCGCGTAGGCAGGCGCTAAGGTACAGGGCGTGAACGCACCTGGCCGCCTGCTGCTTGCCCTGCTGTGCCTGGCCGCTGCGCTGCCGGGGAGCTGGGCAGGAGCGCAATCGGCCCCCGGCGCCGCAGCGGCCGCTGCCCCCTTCGCCCCTGAGGGCCCCAAGACGCCTGAAGCACCCGTTGAAGCACCCGGGTCTCCGGCCTTCACCTCCACCGGCGCAACCCGCTGGAATGCGTCCGCGCTCCCCGCAGGCGACCCGGCGTTCGAGCTGAAGGCGCCGGCCGGCACCGGCGTGACACTGCTCCAGGTGGGTTCCACCGCATTCGAGCTGTCGAAGCTGGAGGTCAGCGGCCTGGGCAACGCCGGCAACGCTGCGCTGGAACAGGAACTGCGGGCCGGCTTCCGGGCGCTGGATACCCTGGGCCAGTCGCAGGGCCGCACCGTGAACCTGCAGGTGCTGAGCCGCACTCCCGCCGGCACCGAGCTGACGACGCGCTGGACCGAAACCCCAGAGGTCACTGCTCCGGCCCCCGCCTCCGGCACCCCAGACCTGCAACTGCGCCAGCTGCTGCTGCCCGGCGGCGTGCGCGGGCCGGTGGAGGTCAGCAGCCCGGACCCGGTGCTGGCGGCACGTTACCGGCTGCTGGGCAGTGCCGAGCTGGAAAGCCTCAGCCCGGCGGCAGGCGCTCCCTACGGCGCAGCCCTCAGCGCCGGCGAGCGGGTCAGCGGCCTGGGCCAGCAGCCGGTGCTGCCGCTGTTCCAGGCTGCCCTGGGCGCGGCGCCGGCCCTGCGGGACTGGGCACTGCCGGACCTGAGCCGCGCCGAGTTGCCCCCGCTGGACGTGCGGCGTGAGCGGGTGTACCAGGGCCAGAACTCACGCGGCGATTTTCTGTTCCAGACGCAGAGCCGGGCCCAGCCCTGGCGGCAGGTGCTGGAAGGCCCGCAGAGCGTGCAGGAACCCGGCACCGGCCGCAGTACCCTGACCCTGGAAGTGCTGGACATGGCCCAGATGAGCCAGGCGGTGTACCGCGCCGACGGCCTGCCGCACTCGGCATTCGAGTTCAGCACCCTGCAGCTCCAGGTGACGGCCCGCAGCGGTGCCGCCGAGGTCCGCTTCACGGTGCAGGTCCGCAGCACTTCGGCGCTGCGCCCGGTGGGCAGCTGAGTGCCGCCGGTTCCTGATCCGGCGCCGACCGACTCAGTGTCCGCAGAGCCGACAGCCAACACGGAGCCAACAGCCAACACAGCGTCATTACCCAGCACAGCGCCGGCACCCATCACCGACCCGGCACCACTGCGGCGCGCTCTGCTCGACTGGTTTGACGAATCCGGGCGTGACCTGCCCTGGCGCGTGGGCCCCGAAGGTGGGCGCGACCCCTACCGCGTGTGGGTGGCAGAGATTCTGCTGCAGCAGACCCAGGTGGTGCGGGGGCGGCTGTACTACGAGCGCTTTCTGACGGCGTTTCCTACGGTGCAGGCGCTGGCGGAAGCCCCGCAGGGAGCGGTGCTCAAGGCGTGGGAGGGCTGCGGTTACTATGCCCGCGCCCGCAACCTGCACCGCGCCGCTCAGACAGTGGTGGCCAGCGGCGAGTTTCCCACCACCTATGACGGTTGGCTGGCCCTGCCGGGCGTGGGGCCGTATACGGCTGCGGCAGTCAGCAGCCTGGCCTACGGCGAAGCCCGCGCCGTGAGCGACGGCAACGTGCGCCGGGTGCTGGCACGGGTACTGGCCGAGCGTCAGCCGACCGATGCCTGGGTGCAGGCCAGGGCCGACGACCTGCTGGATCCGCTACGGCCCGCCGCCTGGAACGAAGCGGTGATGGACCTGGGGGCCACCGTCTGCACGCCCAAGGCCCCCGAGTGCCCCCGCTGCCCGCTGCGCGGGTGGTGCGCCGCTTATGCCAGTGGGGAGCCGGCCAGCTACCCAGCCCCAAAGCGCCGGGCTGCCGTGCAGGAAGTGCGGGCGGTGGCCCTGCTGGTGGGCGACGCGGAACACGCCCTGCTGGAGCAGCGGGCCGGCACCCTGCTGGGCGGACTGTATGGCCTGCCGCTGGAAGAGATCAGCGCAGGGGGCGACCAGGCCGGGGCACTGGCCCGCCTGCAAGCCCGCTTGGGGCTGGACCACGCCCGACCCGAGCCGCTGGGCGAGGTCACCCACACCATGACCCATCGCCGCTTGCAGGTGAGCGTGTACGGGCTGCCGGGTACGGCGGCAGTGGGCCGGACCGTTCCCGTGGCGCAGGCCGCCCTGTCGCGGCTGGACCACAAAGCCCTGGCCCTGCTGCGTGGCCCACAGCGCCTGCTCTGACCGGGCGGGGAGACGCGGGCTAAAAATGCAGGATGAGCCTTTACGCGAAAGGGCTTAGACTCAGGGCTGTTCCCGATAACCCATCATGGCCAGCAGTTTTTCCCGCTGGGCCTTCGCCCTCCCCCACTCTCCAAAGGAGAACTTATGCGCCCTGCCCTCTCGCTGACCCTTCCTGCTCTGTTCCTCGCCCTGCTGCCCGGCTGCCAGCGAACGCCCGCCCCCGACAGTGGCGTGGCCCCTGGCACAGGCACCGTGCGCGGCGAGCGTGCGCTGGCGCACCTGCAGCACCTCAGCCGCGACATCGGCCCACGGGTGCAGGGCAGCCCGGCCGAGGCCCAGGCCCGTGAGTACATCGCCGGCCAGCTGCGCCGGATGGGGTATCAGCCCCAGCTCCAGCCCTTCACCGTGACCCGCCGCAATGCCGCCGGCGAAGTGCAGACGGTCACTTCCGGCAACGTGATGGCGGTGCAGCCAGGCGCTTCGGACAAGGAAATTCTCGTGGTGGCGCACCTGGACAGCGTGGCGACCGGGCGCGGCGCCGACGACAACGCCTCGGGCGTGGGCGTGCTGCTGGAAGCCGCCGAGGCGCTGCGGGGCAAATCATTGCCCCACACCGTCCGCTTCGTGGCGGTAGGCGCCGAAGAAAGCTACAGCGACGGCGTACCGGGCGGCTTCCGCAGCGGTGGCCTGCAGGGGTCCAGCTTCTACGCCCGCCAGCTGAGCGCCGAAGCGGTTCAAAAGACCCTGTTCGTGGTGAATCTGGACAGCCTGGCCGCCGGCGACCATATGAACATCTACGGCTCAGCTGGCGGGGGCGGCTATGTGCGTGACGCCGCACTGGAGCTGGCCCGCACGCTGGGCCACGACATCCGCACCAGCCCCGGCCTGGAAGGCGAGTTCCCGGCCGGCAGCACCGGCGACTGGAGCGACCACGCCCCTTTCAGCCGGCTGGGCATTCCCTATGCCTACTTCGAGGCGACCAACTGGGAACTGGGCGACAAGGACGGCTACACCCAGACCGAAAAGGTAGGCAGCGTCTGGCACACCGAAAACGACACCTGGGAGTTTCTGAACGCGGAGTTCCCCGGCCGTACCGAAGCGCACCTGAAGGCGTTCAGCGACGTGCTGATTCGCCTGCTGCAAGCTCCACCCAGCCGCTGAGCGGCACCGACACTCACGGTAGGGGCCAGACCACCGTGCCCTGGGTGTCGGTGCGCCACGTCCGTACCCCAGCGGCCTTCAGGCGCTCCTGCACTTCGCGGCTGGGGTGCCCGAAGGTGTTGAAGCCCACGCTGACCACCGCGTGGGGTGCGCCCGTTTCCTGTAGCAACTCCGCCGAAGTGCTGTGGCGGCTGCCGTGGTGTGGGGCCTTGAGCAGGTCCACCTGCCCCAACCCCAGGCTGTGTTCCAGCGGGGCGGGCAGGTCGCCCAGCAGCGCGGCGCGGAAGCTCTGCCCTTCCCCTCCGCTGGCGGTCAGGCGCAGGGCCACGCTGTTTTCGTTGGGTTCGGTGCTCCACACGCGCCCCTGCGGCCACAGCACATCCAGCCGCAGCCGGCCCGCCTGGGCCACGTCGCCGCGCCGCACCTCGCGCACAGGTACGCCGCGCTGCTCGGCCACGGCCAGCAGGTCGGCCAGAGAACTGCTGTCAGGGTCGTGGTGGCCGATCCACAGTTCGCCTACCGGCATGGCCCGCAGCACGCCGGCCAGCCCCTCGATATGGTCCGAGTCCGAGTGGGTCGCCACCACCACGTCCAGCGCATGAACGCCCAGCGAGTGCAGCGCAGGCACCGTGGTGCGGCTGAGGTCGTAGTCACCGCGTGGCGTGCCCCCGCCGTCCACCAGCACGCGCAGTTCGGGGGTCTGGATAAGGGTAGAGTCGCCCTGACCTACGTCCAGAAACACCAGCTGCCGGGGCGGACTGAGCCGGGGCGGCAGCGCCGTGAGCAGGATGCAGGCCAGCGCGGTGGCAAGCGCCGCCGGAGGCCGTATCCGGCCCAGGAGCCACAGGCCGCCCGCCAGCGCCGCCAGCCCGTAGGCCAGATACCCCGCCGGCCCCACCGCGCCCCAGGGCAGCAGCGGCCAGCGCCCGAAGGTTTCGGCCAGCCACAGCAGCGCCGCGCTCAGGGCCTCCAGCGGCCACTTCAGCACTGCCCCCAGCGGCCCCAGCACCCCGGCCAGAAAGCCCAGCGGAATCAGCAGCGCCATCAGCGGCCCGGCCAGCAGGTTGGCGGGCAGCGACGAGAGCGGCACCCCACCGAACGACCCGGCCACCAGCGGCAGGGTGGCCGCCTGAGCCAGCAGGGTCACGGCCAGGCTGCCGGTCAGCCACAGCGGCGGGCCGGGACGGGTCCAGGCGGCAGGCAGGCGGGCCAGCACGCGGGGCAGCAGCAGCAAGCCGCCCACCGCCAGAAACGACAGCTGAAACCCCGGTGTGACCAGCCACAGCGGATAGGCCACCAGCAGCCCGGCGGCCACCAGCGCCACCAGTGACGGCGGGTCCAGCCGCCCACGCCCCAGCCACAGCGCGGTCAGGCCCAGCAGCCCGGTCAGGCCCGCACGCACCACGCTGGGCGAAGTGTTGACCACCATGCCCAGATAGGCGAGCAGGAACAGCGCCGGTCCCGCGTAGCGTGCCCAGGCCGGCAGCGGCAAGCGGGTCAGCAGCAGCGTGAGGGCGCCCACCAGCAGCGTGACGTGCTGCCCGCTGAGCGCCAGCAGGTGCGTGAGGCCGGAACGCTGAAAAGCGTCGCGCACAGTGACGCCACTGTCCAGCTGCAGTTCGTTCAGGTCGGAGCGGTCGCCCAGTTCCGCGCCGCGCAGCAACGCCTCGGCGCGGGGGCTGAGGCTCTGCCAGCCGCTCTCGAACCAGCCCTGCACCGCGCCCTTGGCCCAGCCGGACGGCTGCGACGATTGCACCTGAGCACCGGCCAGCACGGCCGTGGGGGCCAGGGTAAACAGCCCGCCCTGCGAGCGCAGCCAGGCCGCCTGATCGAAGCCACCCGGCACGCTGCGGGAGCGGGGCGGCAGCAGGCGGCCCGACACCGTGACTGCCCCGCGCCGCTCGGAAGGCCGGGGCGAGAGGGCCACGCGGGCGGGCGGGTCACGCAGGGTCAGGAATTGCCCGTCCCAGTCGCCGCGCAGTGTGACCTGAGCGCCCAGCCAGGGCTGCAAGGGGTCAGGCCGCGACTGCACTGTCTGCAATGACCCGAACGCCAGCGCTCCTGCCAGCGCCGCTGCCGCCAGCCCCCAGGGCCGCCGTTCCCAGGCGGCCAGTCCCAGCGCCAGCGGCCACAGCGCCCAGCCCCAGCCGTACCCCAGGGCGGGGAGCAGGGCACCCAGCACGCCCAGCAGCAGGAAAAAGGGAGCGCCCAGCCGGGGGGCGGCGGGAGTCGGGACCGGGACAGCGGGAACGGCGGCACCCGCCCGTCCCAGCACCGGCCCCGCCTCCGGGTTCAACTCTGGCCCCGGCCTACTCAAACTTCACCAGCGGCGTCAGCTGCTCCAGCGCCGCCGGGCCGATGCCCTTCACCGCGTCCAGGTCGGCCAGCGAGCGCAGGGGACGGGCCGCCTCTATCCGCGCCGCCAGCGCCGGGCCGACTTCCGGCAGGGCTTCCAGCTGGGCGCGGGTGGCGGTGTTCAGGTCCAGCCGCCCCGAAATCAGCGGCTCCACGCTGGCGGTAGCCGGGTAGTCCGGAGCCGCCTCGCCGGTGCGCTGCGTGACCGTCAGTGGGACAGCGCCAGCCCGCAGCACCTGCGGCGCACGCGGGGCCGGGAACAGCAGCGGCCACAGCGTCAGCGCACCCAGCAGCAGCACACCGGCAGCCAGCGCGGCGGTCCAGACCTGCTCCTCACGTCCCCCGTTCACATTTACCCCCGCTCACATTCAGAAGTGTAGCGAAGGGGGCGCGCTGCCAGCGCAGCACCTGCGGCGGGCACCTCTCCCCTTTTCGCCGGCAGGCCAGGCCCGTAGACTCGGACCATGACCCACAACAGTAACAACCCCAACGCCCTTAACCTCACCCCCGACCCGCAGCTGCTGGAAGCCGCGCAGGTGGCGTTCAAGCAGGCTTATGCTCCCTACTCCAAGTTCCATGTGGGCGCGGCGCTGCGCTCGGAAAGTGGGCAGATTTACTTCGGGGCCAACGTGGAAAATGCCTCCTACGGCCTGACCCGCTGCGCCGAGCAGAGCGCCGTGCAGACCCTCGCCAGCCGGGGCGAGCGCCACTTTGAGGACATCGTGGTGTACTCCGAAGCCGAGCCACCGGCCAGCCCCTGCGGAGCCTGCCGCCAGATTCTGTTCGAGTTCGCCCCGGACGCCCGCGTGGTGTGCGTGAACCACAAGGGCGACATCATCAGCGGGTATGTGCGCGATTTTCTGCCGCACGGGTTCCGCCTGGAAGACGTAGAGGAAGACGCCCAGCACTGAGAGTGGCCGGGCGCTGCGCCCTATACTGCCCCCATGCTGCTGTGGGTGCTGGTCGGATTTATCGTGCTGAGCGCGTCGGTCGTGCTGTCGCTGACGTTCGGGGCGCTGCGCACCTCGCCGCAGGTGGGCCTCTTTCGGCTGATTGCCGGGGTGCAGTTCCTGGCGGCGGCCGTCCTGGCTGGCGCCCGGCTCATGGGCAGTGCCTGAGAGGAGAAGGGAAGCAACATGCAGAACTTTGAACCGCAGACCATTGACCTGAACTTTCAGGACACGCCCGGCGTGATTGCCCTGTACGCCTGGGACACGGGCGACGGCCTGGCACTGGTAGATACCGGCCCCAGTACGACGCTCGGCGCGCTGGAAGCTGGCCTGGACCGGCTGGGAGCCGGCTGGGACGACGTGCGGCATATGCTGCTGACCCACATCCACTTCGACCACGCCGGCGCGGCGGGGCGGCTGCTGGAACTCTCGCCCCGCGCCCGGCTGTACGTGCATGAGCGCGGCGCCCGGCATCTGGTGGACCCGCAGCGGCTGTACGCCAGCGCCGCGCAGATTTACGGCGACCGCATGGAGGCCCTCTGGGGCGAGATGCGCCCGCTGGACGCTGGCCGCCTGACCGCGCTGGCGGGCGGCGAAACCCTGCGCCTGGGCCGCGCCGAGGTGCGGGCGCTGTATACGCCGGGGCACGCGGTCCACCACCTCGCCTACGCAGTGGGCGACGAGCTGTACACCGGCGACGTGGGGGGCGTGCGGCTGGACCCGCGCCAGCCTGTGCGCCCCCCCACGCCGCCGCCCGACATCGACCTGGCGGCCTGGCAGGCCAGCGCCGAGGTGCTGCGCGGGCTGGACGTGCGCCGGCTGCATCTGGCCCACTTCGGCAGCTACGCGCAGGACGGGCAGCACTGGGACGCCCTGCTGACCCACCTGAATGAGGAAGCCGAGTGGGTGCGTGAGCGCCTGGCGCGGGGCACGGCACCGGCACAGTTGGAAGAACCCTTTACCGAATGGGTGCTGGAGCAGGTCGAAAGCAGTGTGCCGGGCCTGGCGGCGGCTTACCGCTTCGCTTCGCCGCCCGCCATGAATGTGATGGGACTGGCCCGCTACTGGGCCAAGCAGGAGAAAAAACGTGAGGAACACTAAGTGAAGGTTCTGGTGGTGGGCAGTGGTGCCCGTGAACACGCCGCCGCGCAGGTCTGTGCCCGCAGTGGGCACGAGGTGCTGTGCACTCCGGGCAACCCTGGCATCGCCCAGGTGGCCGAAGTTATCCACTGGCCGCAGGACAACGCCGCCCTAGTGGCCCTGGCGCAGGAGCGCGGGGCCGAGCTGGTCATTATCGGTCCGGAAGCCTACCTGGCGCAGGGCCTGGCCGACGACCTGCAGGCCGCCGGGATTCCCACCTTCGGACCCAGCCGCGCCGCCGCGCAGATAGAAAGCGACAAGGCCTGGAGCAAGGCCTTTATGGTGCGCCACGGCGTGCCCACCGCCGCGCACCAGTCCTTCGAGACGCTGGAAGCGGCGCTGGCCTACCTGGACACCCAGCCGCTGCCCACCGTCATCAAGGACGCGGGGCTGCGGGCCGGCAAGGGTGTGACCATCGCGCAGACCCGTGAGGAGGCCCAGGCGGCGCTGCACGCCATCTTCGAGCAGCAGAACGCAGCCGTGGTGATTGAGGAATTCATGACCGGGCAGGAAGTCTCGGTGCTGGCGCTGACCGACGGCGAGCGCTTCGCCCTGACTCCGCCCAGCCAGGACCACAAGACGATTGGCGAGGGCGACACCGGCCCCATGACCGGCGGCATGGGCGTCATCTGCCCCTTTCCAGTAAGTGCCGAGGACCTGGAGACCATCCGGCGCGAGGTGATAGAGCGCACCTTGGCAGGCCTGCGGGCCGAAGGCATCGTCTTTTGCGGCGTGCTGTACGCCGGGCTGATGCTGACCCCGCAGGGGCCGAAGGTGGTGGAGTTCAACGCCCGCTTCGGTGACCCGGAGGCCGAAGCCGTGCTGCCGCTGCTGGAGAGCGACCTGGCCGCACATGCACTGGCAGCCGCCCAGGGCCAGCTGAACCCGGCGGACGTGCGGTGGCGGGATGAGGCCAGCGCGGTCATTATTCTGGCGGCCCCCGGCTATCCCGGCACGCCCCAGAAAGGCATTCCGCTGCACCTGCCACAGCCGGCGGAGGGCGAATACATCTTCCACGCCGGCACGGCCGAGCAAGGAGGCCAGCTGGTGAGCAGCGGCGGGCGCGTGCTGGCCGTGACCGCCACCGCCGCCGAATTGCCCGCCGCCCTGGCGCAGGCCTACGCGCTGGCGGGCCGGGTGGGCTTTGAAGGCGGGCAGCTGCGCCGCGACATCGGCGGGCGGATTGGCCTGAGGCCGTCAACACTGGGGCCGTCACCACTGGGGCAGCCCCAGGAGCAGCCATGACCGGTTCCGCAGACCTGCAGGCCGGAGCCGGGCATGAGGACGGAACCGCTGCCCTTACGCCGCAGCAGCTGGACGCACTGGGACAGCATCTGGTGTGGCGCATCGGCCGCGACGACCTGACCGACGAGGTGGTCGTGCGGGTGGGCTACGCCAGCGCGGCGGGGCAGTTCGCCTCGCTCAGCCGGCTGCGCAATGTCCCCGATGCGGACCTGGAGCAGGCGCTGGCCGCGGGCCAGATTCGCCTGGAGTGGGTCGAATGAACGTGTACCGAATGAAAACGTGCCAAATGAAAGTGCACCGAGAGAGCGGGCCGCAGGCGTGATGCAGTTCGGCGCCCAGCAGCGCTTTACCCTGACCCACCCCGGCACCCCGGCCGAGGCGCTCGCCTGGGCACAGGCTCCGGGCCGGGCGCTGGTTCAGGTGGATTTTTTGCAGGACGTGCAGCTGAGTGGCGCACACCTGAGCGGCGAGCTGCGCGTGCCCGTGCCGCTGCTGGGCGAAATCACCTTGCCGTTCGTGAGCCGGCTGGACACGGCACCCAGCGGCGCGTCACTCACACCCCAGCCCCTGCCCGAGCGGCGCGGCTGGGTGGAAGTGAGCGGTCAGGCGACCGTGGGCGAACCGGCCCCAGCGGGGGGCGGCACCCCAGTCGAGCTGAGCTTCGACTTTCAGGCTTTCTTGCGCTTGCCGGACAGCGGCAACCTCGGCGGAGCCGCCTTTGAAAAAATGGTGCGGGCCACGGCCCAGCGCACCATCGAGCGCGTGCTGGTCGGGCTACCAGAGCAGCTGCAGGCCAGCATGGGCCAGTAAACCCAGGGGAAACGGCGCAGCAGGTAAAGCGTGACCCACCGCGCCGCTCTTTTGCTGACCGGACCTACTTCAGCCAGCACCACTCGTTGAATTCGTACCCGCTGAGATAGACGTAGCGGTCGGCCATTTTGTCGCCGTCAATGTCAATCAGGCGGATAAACGAGATGGGGCTGTCATTGACCGTCTTGAGCAGCTTGAAGGTGCTGCCTTCTTCCGCCAGGCTCTCTTTGAGGGCAGCCATCAGCTCGTCGTTGGCGGCGGCATTTTCCTTGTAGTTGAGGTCATAGGGCAGGTCGTCGTCATCGGCGTCCAAGGAAGCGCCGTAGGTGCCGCGCTCGCAGGTGCCCAGCTTCTGCTGTTGCAGGAGCGCATTGAACTGAGGATTGTCTTCCTCCTCAGTCAGGGAGAGCTGGGCTCCCGCAGCGGGTAAGCTCAGAGCCAGTATCAGCACTGCAATCCGTTTTCTCATGTGTCTAATCTAGCGTTCGCCGCAGGAATGGCAACTTTTTTACACGAAAATCCGTGCTGGGCAGAGTTTCCCGGCTCTAGACCTCTCCCTCCCCTAGCCCACCTGCGGCAGCCGGGCTTCGACCAGGGTGCCCCGGCCCGGCTCACTCACCACGGCGTATTCGCCGCCCCGGCTTTCCATGCGCTCACGCATCTGTGTCAGGCCGAGGCCGCCCGCGCTGCTGACCCGCCCACTCACCTGCTCGGGGTCGAACCCGCGCCCATCGTCCTGCACGCGCAGCTGCACCCAGCAGGGACCGCCGGCCAGCGTCACCTGCACGCTGCTGGCGCCGGCATGCTTGGCGACGTTGTTCAGGCTCTCCTGCAAAATCCGGAACAAGATGGCCTCGTCCCCCTTGGACAGCGCCACTTCGCCGGAGATGTCCAGCGCCGTGCGCAGCTTGTTCTGCTCCCCGAAATCCTGCACGTACATCCGCAGGGTGTCCAGCAGGCCGTACTTTTCGAGGTTGATAGGCCGGAGCGCGAAGATGGAGCGCCGGACTTCCTGAATCTGTTCACGCAGCAGCGCCCCGGCGGCCTTGACCTCGGCCTCGGCGCGGGCGGGGTCGGTGTGAATCTGCCGGGCCACCACATCCAGTTTGATGGCGCAGAAGGCCAGCGACTGCGCCACCCCGTCGTGAATCTCGCGGGCGATGCGGGTGCGCTCGTCGCTGATGGCCAATTCTTCCGAGTACAGGTAGGCGCGGGCATTGCGGACCCCCAGCGCCGCCTGCGAAGCCATCAGGGCCAGCAGCGGCATGTTGGCTTCGGCGAAGGCGCCGGCTTCGGCGCGGCCCAGTACCAGCACGCCCACCAGCCCGGCTTCGTCGCGCATGGGAAAGCCCACCGCGCTGCCCACTGGCCCAAAGGCGGCAGCCTCCTGTGGGCTGGCCCGCAGCGGCTCGGCGGCCTGCGCCACCCGGCCCGCAAAAGCCGGCACCCCGTAAGCCCCCAGCTCGCCCTGCGGTCCCTGCACCGTTTCGGGGCGCAGCACACCGTCTTGGTCCACCAGATACACGGCGCGGAAGTCGGCCCCGGCCCGCTCGGCCATGGTGCCGGTCACGCGCAGCAGCAGCCGGCGCATGTTGCGCTCGGCGCGGATAGAGTCGTCTACCAGGTGCAGGGTCATCAGGTCCTGGGTGCGCTGCCAGGCTGCCTGCGCCGCCGTGCCGATTTCGGCGGCCAGCGAGCGGGCCAGGGCCTCGTCTTCAGGGGTGGGGGGACGGGGGAGGTCCAGTTCCAGCCGGCCCCCGGTAGGCAGCTCGGCGTGCAGCGGGTAGCGGGCCTCGGCCGTACCGGTCGCGGTGGCCTGCAGACCGCCAGGCAGCTGCACCGACGCCCGCCCGGCCCCGCTGACCCGCTTGGCGCCGCGTGCGCCGACTTCCAGCACCGCGCCCAGGTCGCCGGCTTCGGTCAGGTCGCGCATCAGCGCCTGAATGTGCTGGAGCTGCTCGTGCGAGCGGCTGAGTTCCTCGTACAGGCCGCGCAGCTCGGCCTCGGCGCGGGTGCGGGCACGGGCCCCTTCGGCAATCCAGTCCAGCGCAAAAAAGGTCACGGTGGGCCCCGCAAACCCGTAAAACAGCAGGTGCGCCCAGAACTCCAGCTGCAGGTTACGCAGCTGCGAAATAGCCACCTCCACCACCAGCACCACCGCCACAATCAGCGGCGGCAGCACCTTGCGCAGCAGTTCCTCACGCTGGGCCAGGGGGTTGGCGGGGAACAGGCGTCTCATTGCTCGGGGTCCTGCCGCTCGGGGTCTTGCTTCTGAGATTCTGGGGCCGAAGCCTGCACGCCTGCCTCCTTGACCTTCCACTGCACCTGCCGCAGCAGGCCCCGGAACAGCCGGCTTTCGGCGCTGGACATCTGGGCGCGGTCCAGCATCAGCCGCCACAGCCGCAGCGTGTGCCGGGCGCGCATGGCGTCGGTGTAGCCGGTCAGGTGCATCACGTCCACCAGGTGGCCGTACATCTCCTCCATCTCGCCGCGGGTGGCCGTTTTGCGCTCGCCGCCCGCCGGTTCTTCGCCGCCCTGCAGGAACTCGTAAGTGACCAGCAGCACCGCCTGGGCCAGGTTCAGGCTGGCGTAGTCGGCGGTGGGAATCCTGACCGTGGCCTGGCACTGTTCCAGGTCCGCGTTCAGCAGCCCGGTTTCCTCGGGGCCGAACACCAGCGCCGGGGACGTGGCGGCCCGCACGCGCCCGCGCAGCGCCGCCGGGTGCTGGGGCCGGGGCATGTCCGCCCGCTCCCGCGCCGAGGTGCCGATGCTCAGGTCACGGTCGGCCAGCGCTTCGGCCAGCGTGGCGTACACGGGCGCACGTTCCAGCAACTCCTCGGCATGCACGGCGAACGCGCGGGCTTCCTTGCTGAGGTGGTCACAGCGCGGGGCCACCAACCGCAGGTCGGACGCTCCCATATTCAGCATGGCGCGGGCCGCCGAGCCGATGTTACCGGGCGTCTTGGGCGACACCAGCACCACGGCGAGGCTGGAGGCGTGCGAAAGGTCAGCTTGCTGAGAAGTGGGGCGGGTCACGGGAGGGATGTTAGCGCCTGGGGGCAGGAACGGGCTTCTGCAGGCGGAGAATCACGCCGCCGGGCGCCTGGTCAGCAGCAGGCTGGCGCCCAAACCGAACAGCAGGCCGCCCAGAGCCTTTTGAATGCGGCCGCCCTTGCCGTGCGACAGGGTGTTGCCCAGGACCAGCAGGGCGCCGGGGCCAGGAACGGCAATGGCGACGAGAACTGCCAGTGCGAACGCCGCCATGATGGGAAGCTCGACCATCTGGATTCACCTCTTTCGGAAAGGGCTCGGGTGGGGTTGGCTTGAGAGCGGCAGTCCGGCGGCAGCTTTCACGCGTGGCCCTGGTGGCCCCGGCCCTTCTCCGCCAGCACGAACGGCACGAACCGCGCCAGCTTGGGTGCGCGGCCCCAGCGCGAGCGGTCCGAGGCGATGCGCCACACGAACTCCACCCCGGCCCTCCGGGTCCACTCGGGGGCCAGCTCGGCGGTGCCCGCCAGCACATCCAGCGTGCCGCCGCAGCCGATGGCGACGGGCACCTTCATGGCCGTGCGCTGCGACTCGTTGAACTTCTCCTGGCGGCCTCCGCCCATGCCAGTCAGCAGCAGGTGGGGGCGGGCTTCACGGATGAGGGCAGCAATTTCAGCGTCCTGCTCGGTCTTGAAATACCCGTGGTGGTGCCCCGCCACCGTAATGCCGTAGTCGTGAAAGGCGTTCTGGGCGGCCCGCGCAGCCACGCCGGGTTCGCCGTCCGCGCCGGGCTTGCCTCCCAGGAAAAACACCCGCAGCTCCGGCCCGTGCCGCTGCATCAGCCCCTGCGCGATGTCCACGCCGGGCGCACGCGGCAGCTCGCGGCCCAGCAAGTGCCGCGCCGCCCAGACGATGCCCACGCCGTCAGCGGTGACCAGGTCAGCGGACTGGATGACGCGCACAAAGTCGGGGTCCTGGCGGCTGTCCATCACGAACTCGGGGTTCAGCGTGACCACCGTATGCGGCGTAGGCGCGGGGGCAAACATCCATTCACTCAGCCGGTCCAGGGTCTCCGGCAGGCTGGGGGCGTCCAGCGGCAGGTCGAACAGGGTCAGGCGTGCGGGGTGGACAGCGGAATCGGTCACCAGTCCAGTCTAGCGGGCCTAAGCTGAGGGCATGAGTGTCTGCCTGCGCCCTGCGGTTCCCAGCGACCTGCCTGCACTGGGCCGGGTGGCCTACACGACTGGATTTTTCGGGGACAGTGCCGCCTGCTATTTCCCTGACCAGCGGCTGTTCGCGCTGCTGTGGGTCTGGCCGTACCTGCATGGCGGGGGCGGCCCCGGCTGCCGGGTGGCCGAGGACGAGCGGGGGCAGCTCCTGGGGTATGTCCTGGGAGCCAGTCAGCCAGGCCGCTACCGCGCCGCACTGGCGCAGGCCGCTGCATTGGGCCTGCTGGCGAGTGTAGGCGGCGAAGTGCGCCGGCCCCTGGCGTGCGGGGGCCACCTGCTGCGGCTCGGCCACTTTGCCGGTCCACACGCCAGTGAGGAAGTGTACCCGGCCCACCTGCACCTCAACCTGCTCCCGGCGGCGCGGGGGCTGGGCCTGGGCCGCACGCTGCTTACCGCTCACCTGGAGGCGCTGCGGGCGGCGGAGGTGCCAGGCGTGCAGCTGTCCACCACCGCCGAGAACGTGGCGGCCCTGCGGCTGTACCGCCGCTGCGGGTTCGAAGTGCTGGCCCGCCAGCAAACCGACCTCTGGCAGCCCTGGCTGGGGCGCCCCACCGAGCAGCTGACCCTGGGCCTCCGGCTGTAGCGCCCCCGCAGCAGGCGCCGGGAGCGGGCTCAGCGGTCCGCTACGGCGGTCACGGGAGCGGGCTCAGCAGTTCGTTGCGGCGGTCGAACGCGGCCATAAAGCGGCCCAGCACCGCAGTTTGGGTGCGGTAGGCCTGCATGGCGCTGCGCTTGCGCGCCTGCTCCTGTGGGCTCAGGTCCAGCCGAGTCCACGGCAGCGAGCGGGCCAGCGGCGCGGGTTGCAGGGTCAGCGCCGGGTGCGCTCCTTTGGGCAGCGGCCACTCCAGGCCGCCATGCACCACCCAGTAGCTCAGGCGGCTTTCTTCACCGCGCCGGGCCAGCAGCCGCCCGGCCAGCACGCCCAGCGTGTGATGGTCGCCGTGGTGGTCCTGCGGGGCCGGAGCCAGCACGCGGGTAGGCTGAATGCGGTCCAGCAAGCGGGTCAGGTCTTGCTCCAGCGCCTGCCCGGTAAAGGGAGCGCCCGGCGTCTGCACACCGCTCAGGTACACGGCACTGGCCCCGCTGTGCGGCGAGCGGTAAGGCTGGACCTGATTGCGCGTGGTCATGGCGGTCAGGCCCCCATCGGGATAGCCCAGAAAAGTGAGATGGCCGGCGGGCACTCCCAGCGTCTGCGCGGCCGCCCGCGCCTCTTGCTGACGGCGCCCGGCCAGCTCGCGCAGACCTGCCGGGCCGGGGTGCAGGGTGCGCTCAGTTACGGCAGCATCTATCTCAAAGCCGTCGCCGGCGGTCACCCAGGCCAGATACACCTCGGCCCCCTGCGCCTGCGCCCGGCTGATGTACCCGCCGCAGCACAGCGTTTCGTCGTCGGGATGGGGAGAGAGAATCAGCACCCGCTCACCGCGCCCCGGCACCTGCGCCGCCGGCAGCGCCTCTACCTGGGCCTGAGCCTGCCCGTCTTCATCGGGCAGGCCTGGCAGGTTGATGTAGGCAGCCAAGCCCAGGCTCAGCAGAGCCAGCGGCAACCACAGGCGGCGAGTGCGGCGCACAGCGAACGGTTATTCCTCTCCCTGCAGGGTCAGCGTCAGGGTCCGTGCTCCGCCCCGGTCGCGGTGTTCGCACAGATACACGCCCTGCCACGTTCCCAGATGCAGCCGGCCCGCCCGCACCGGCAGCGTCAGCGAAGGCCCCAGCAGCGCCGCCTTGAGGTGGGCGGGCATGTCGTCGGGGCCTTCGTCGGTGTGGGTGTAGTGCGGGTAGCTTTCGGGCACCAGGTCGCTGAAGAACTGCTCGAAGTCGCGCCGCACGTCGGGGCTGGCGTTCTCGCCCAGGCTCAGGCTGGCGCTGGTGTGCCGGATAAACACGTGCAGCAGCCCCACTTTCAACCCGCGCAGTTCGGGCAGGGCCGCTTCGATATCACGGGTAATCAGGTGAAAGCCGCGTGGATAGGGCCTGAGGGTCAACTCGGTCTGCTGCCACATGGGGAGAGTATGGCAGAGGGCAGCCCAGCCCCATCACCGCCTGCTGCCCAGGTGCGGCCAGGAGAACGGCCAACCACCGGGCTCTCCTGAGAAAGTCGGGGGCAGAGGCCGCTGCGAGTTCCCATTTTCGCCGCTCCTGCACGGCTGCCGGCAACAGTGAGCGGCCTGCAAAGCTGCGGGGCGAGGGAAAACCCCCGCCCCGGGGTGTCCGGGCAACTCTGGCAGCAGGTTTACTGGGCGTCTGCCGTCCCCGCTGCGGCCTTCTGGGCGCTCGCGTCCGGCTGCTTGCCGTCCTGGCCCACCTTGCCTATCTGGTCCACCTGGGTCGCCTGAATGGCTGTCAGGGCAACCGTATACACGATGTCGTCCACCAGCGCCCCACGCGAGAGGTCGTTGACCGGCTTGTTCAGGCCCTGCAGCATCGGCCCCACCGCCACCACGCCCGCCGAGCGCTGCACGGCCTTGTAGGTGGTGTTGCCGGTGTTCAGGTCCGGGAAGATAAACACGGTGGCCTGCCCCGCCACCGGCGAGTCGGGGGCCTTGCTCCTGCCCACGCTGGGCACGCTGGCCGCGTCGTACTGCAGCGGGCCGTCCACGGTCAGGTCAGGGCGGCGCTGGCGCACCAGCTCGGTGGCAGCTTTGACCTTTTCCACGTCCTCGCCGCTGCCCGAGGTGCCGGTGGAATACGAAATCATCGCCACACGCGGCGTGATGCCGAAAGCGGCCGCGCTGTCGGCCGACTGAATGGCAATCTGCGCCAGCTCCTCGGCGTTCGGGTTGGGGTTGATGGCGGCGTCGCCGTACACCAGCACCTGCTCGGGCATCAGCATGAAAAACACGCTGCTGACCAGGCTGCTGCCCGGCGCGGTCTTGATGAGTTGCAGCGCCGGGCGCACCGTGTTGGCGGTGGTGTGAACGGCCCCCGACACCAGACCGTCCACCTCGCCCTGGGCCAGCATCATGGTGCCCAGCACCACCGTGTCTTCCAGCTGCGCCAGCGCCTGCTCGGGGGTCAGGCCCTTGCTGCGGCGCAGTTCGACCATCGGGGCCACGTAGTCCCCGCGAATACTGGCCGGGTCCACGATTTCCAGCCCTTCGGGGATGCTCAGGCCCTGGCTTTCGGCCACCTGCCGCACGCGGGCGGGGTCGGCCAGCAGCACCGGCCGGGCAATGCCCTTTTCCACGCAGCGAATGGCGGCGTTCACGGTGCGCGGCTCGTCGCCCTCGGGCAGCACGATGCGCTTGCCGGCCGCCTGCGCCTTTTGGATCAGCTCGAAGCGGAAGGCGCTGGGCGGCAGCCGGCGTTCCTGGCCTGCGCTGACACTCAGGCGGCCCACCAGCTGCGCCGTGTCCAGGCGGTCGGCGGTGAAGTCCAGCGCCTTTTCCATGCGCTCCAGGTCGTCCTGGGGCACCTTGTTGCTCATTTCGACCAGCTGGGTGGTGGTCTCGAACGAGTTGGTCGGCACCCGCAGCACCGGCAGCGAACTGGTCAGCGCGGCGCGGCACAGCTGCTGGATAGACGGCACCGGCGCCACCCCGCTGGTCAGCAGCAGCCCCGCCAGCGGCACTCCGCTGAGGTGCGCGAGGCTGGCCGCCATCACCACGTCCTCGCGGTCACCGGGGGTCAGAATCAGCGCACCGGGGGCGAACAGGTTCTGCTCGGCCATGCCCGGCACGCCCCGCGCCGTCACCACGAAGCGGCGAATGCGGCGGGTGTCCATCTCGCCGGCATTCATCACCTCGGCGTTCAGGTAGCGGGCGATGTCGGCCGTGCGGACCGCGTTCAGCTCGGGGTTCTCGGTAATCACGCCCAGCAGCGGCAGTTCCCCGCCCGCCAGAATCCGCGAGTGCTGGCGCAGTCCGGCCAGCAGCCCGCCGAAATCGAACTTTTCGGGGGCAAAGTTCAGGACGTACCCCGCCAGCCCCGAGCCGTCGGAGCGGCGGTAGTTCTGCGCGGCAATTTCCAGCTCGTCGGCCAGGGACGCCGGCGATACGCCGCGCAGGTCGGACACCAGCACCACCTCGGCTTCCAGGTTGCGGGCCAGGTCGGCGTTCAGGCGGGTGGCGTAGGAGTTGCGCTCGTTTAGCGCCAGGCCCTCCACGACCAGCACGTCCAGCTCGCCCATGCCGTGCGCCAGGGCAATCACCCCTTCCATCAGCTCGTCGCCCTCGCCCACCGACAGCTGCTGCTCGGCGTGCGCCAGGCTGATGGGGTCGGGCGTGCGGGTGGAGCCGCTCAGATTGCGGGCAAAATGCACGCTGGCACTCAGCTGCTCGCCGTGGGTCTGCGCGATGGGCTTGAGAAATCCGGCCCGCAGGCCCTGACGCTCCAGCGCCCGCGTCAGACCCAGGGCTACGGTCGAGAGGCCGACGCGGTTGCGGGTGGGGGCAACGAAGAAAGTTTTCATGGGTCTGGCTCCTTTGGGGAAAAGGGAGAATGTGGATGCTTGATGGGGGACGGGTGACGGGTGACGGGTGACGCTTCACGTCTCAGGGTCGAAAAGTCTCAGGGTCCGAGGGAGGTGGGGAGGGTCCGAAAGGCGGGCCTTCGAGGGAGCTCACGGGCCTCTGTTCTATTGTCCGCGCGTCAAGGCAGCTGGCAGAGGTCAGCCGACAAGCGGTGTCATTGAAATCGCTTCCGACCTCGCTCTTTGCCCCTTAGCCCTTCAGCAGTTCCGCCGTCTGGCGCGCAATCATCAGTTCCTCGTTGGTGTTGACCACCAAGGCCGTGACCCAGCCCTCTTTGGAAATCACGCCCTGCTTGCCGCGCACGGTGCTTTCGTTGGCGCGTTCGTCGGGTACCAGGCCCAGGCTGCCGAGGCGCTCCATCGTCAGGGCGCGGATGTAGGAACTGTTTTCACCGATGCCGCCCGTGAACACCAGCGCGTCCCAGCGGTGCAGGCCCACCGCGTAGCTGGCGATGGTCTGCGCCAGGCGGTACACGAACTTGTCAATGGCCAGCTGGGCGCCCGCGTGCCCGTTCTGGGCGGCTTCTTCCAGTTCGCGCATGTCGTTACTCAGGCCACTCAGGCCCAGCAGCCCGCTCTTTTTGTTGAGGGCGTCGGTCACTTCGGCCACGGTCATGCCCGCTTCACGCACCATGTACTCCACCAGGCTGGGGTCCACGTTGCCCGAGCGGGTGCCCATCACCAGGCCCTCCAGCGGGGTCATGCCCATGCTGGTGTCGCGGCTTTTGCCGTCCTGCACGGAGGTCACCGAGCAGCCGTTGCCCAGGTGCGCCACGATGAGACCGTGGCGGCCCGGGTTCAGGCCCAGCATCCGCACTGCCTGCCCGGCCACGTACTGGTGGCTGGTGCCGTGAAAGCCGTAGCGCCGCACGCCGTACCGGGTGTACCACTCCTCCGGCACGGCGTAGCGGTAAGCCACCGGCCGCATGGTCTGGTGAAAAGCGGTGTCGAACACGGCCACATGCGGCAGGTCCGGAAAAGCGGCGCGGGCCGCCCCGATACCAGCGAGGTTGGCGGGGTTGTGCAGCGGGGCCAGCGGAATGCAGGCGCGAATCACATCCTCCACCTCGGGCGTAATCAGGGCGGGGGCATTAAAGCTTTCGCCGCCGTGCACCACCCGGTGCCCCACCGCCGCCACGTCTCCGCGCAGGCCCAGGGCGTCCAGCTCGGACAGCACGCGGGCCACGGCTTCGGTGTGGGCGCCGCCATTCAGGCTCTCCTCGCTGCGCTCGCGCTCGCCGCCGCCGAAGCGCTCCAGCCGAATGCTGGCCCCCTCCTGGCCCAGCCGCTCGGCCAGGCCCGAGAGCCGCACGTCGCCGTTCTCAGGGTCAAGCAGGGCGAACTTGAGCGAACTGGAGCCGCTGTTCAGGACAAGAATTTGCATATGGGCCCATTGTAAAGAGGCAGGCAGCCTGCGGGCAGGAGGCAGATGACCAGAGGACCGGGCACCCGGGCCCAAGAAGATGAACTCCCTGTGCTCTGTGCTATCTCACCCGCGTGACCCGGCGCACGTCCTCGTCGCCAGGCACATGCTCCAGCCGCAGCAGGGTGGCCTGCGGGTAGTCGCCGTACAGGGCCTGCCCCCATTCGATCACGCTCAGGCGGCTCCCTTCTATCAGGTCGTCCAGGCCCATGTCGTACAGCTCGCCGGGGTGCTGCACCCGGTAGGCGTCCACATGCAGCAGCTGGCCGCCGGGCGTGGGGTAAGGCTGCATCAGGGCGTAGGTGGGGCTGGACACGGTACCGGTAAAGCCCAGCCGCCGGGCAATCCCCTGCGTGAGACTGGTTTTGCCGGCCCCCAGCTCACCTTCCAGAAACAGCACGGCCCCGGCCGGCACCTGGTCCAGCAGCGCCGCCCCGAAGGCCTGCTGCTCGTCCAGGCCGCGCAGCAATGTGCTCTGGCCTGGGCGCAGCCAGCCCTCTGTCCCCTTGCCCACCAGGGCGGCGGAATCATCCGTCCTCAATTGAGCACCCGTCCCCCGCCCCCCTGCATCAGCTCGGCGGCGCGGTCACGGTGGGCCTGCAAGGTGGCCTGCCACTCGTCGCCCTCCGGGGTGTATTCCAGGGCCTGCTGCGCGTGCGAATACACCTGCGCCGGCTCGCGGAAGCCCTGCTGCGCCAGGATATCGGCCGTCATCTGGTGGCCGATCAGCCAGTCGCGGCTGCCCTCGGGCGAAGCCCCGATCACCCGCTCGAAGTGCGCCAGGGCGTCATCGAGGTGGTAATACTCCAGCGCCACATTGCCCAGCACCAGGCTGGCCGGCACCACCGCACCCTGGCGCAGCGCCTGCTCGGCCCCCGCCTGGGCCTGGGCCAGCTGCCCCAGGCGGTAGTCACACTCGGCCAGGTCGGCCAGGATTTCGGCCTGGAAGGGGTAGCCCGGCTCACGGGCAATGGTTTCCAGCACCTCCTGAGCTTCCAGCGGGCGGTCCAGGTCCAGCAGCGCCACCGCCAGCTCGTGCTGGGCGTAGGGCCGGTCGCCGTCCTGCGCCAGTTCTGCGGCCCGGCCGAACGCGGCCAGCGCTTCTTCGGTGCGGCCCAGGGCACTCAGCACCTGCCCCTGCACCAGCGCCACCCCGTAGCTGGGGTCGCCGTGCCCGGCTTCCAGCTGCTCCGCCGCCTGGATCTCGCTCAGTGCGGCGTCGGCCTGCCCCTGGGCCAGCTGCACCTGGGCTTGCAGGTAGTGCCAGGTGGACAGGTTCAGCGCTTCTTGCGGGTCGGTCGGCTGCGCCGCATACAGGGGCCGGGCTTCTTGCAGCGCCTGCGCCGCCGCGTCCAGCTGCCCCTGGGCCAGCCGCAGGGCCGCGCCTTCTTGCAGCATCACCGCCCGGTCGGGGCCGCGTGCCCCAGCCGCCGCCTGCGCGAACAGGTCAGCTGCCAGGGCACTGTCGCCCAGCCCCTCATGGGCCTCGGCCTGCAGGGCGGCGGCCCGCCAGCTCAGGTGCGCGGGCAGTTCGGCGGGGTCCAGGGACACGGCGGCCGCCTCACCCAGCCGGCCCGCCAGGATGAGGGCGCTCAGCGCATGAAAGCGGGCCAGCGGGTCGGGGGCCGTACAGGTCTGCGGCGGGGGCGGCGCAGCCTGCGGACCCTGGGCGCGGGCGGCCGCCTCGGCGCTCAGGGCCAGAAAAAGCGGGTCTTCACTCAGGGCCGGGTCCAGCCGGCGGGCTTCCGAGAGGCTGAGGTTCAGTTCTTCTACGGCAAGGTCACCGTACAGGGCGTGCAGAGACCCGGCCAGCAGGGCGTAGCGGGCCTGCTCGGCCGGAGCCGAGAGCAGGGTACCGGCCTGCAGCAGGGCAAACGCCTGCCCGAAGTCTCCCTCCGCCAGAGCTTCGCAGGCCAGCGGCCAGAATGTTGCGGCGTCGGTCATTGCCGCCCAGCATAGCGCCTGGGGGCAGAGGCCCCCCAGCAAGCGGAAGTCCTTTCAGCCGCTTGTCGGGCCGGCGGGCGCAGGCCGCAGGAGGCGGACCGGACCTACTCCAGCAACTCCAGCAGCCGCAGATAGGCCGCCGCCGTCACTTCCACGTCGCCCAGCGAGCGGTGGCGGCCCTGAGGGCTGAAGCTGAGGCCCAGCCGCCCGGCCAGCGAGTCGAGGTTGTGCCGGCGCTCACGCGGAAAGGCGCGGCGCGAGAGCTGCACGGTGCAGATTTCCCGCTGCGGTGCCCAGCGCAGCCCACAGTGCCGGGCCGCCGCCCGCATAAACCCCGAATCGAACCCGATGTTGTGCGCCACCAGCGGGGCGTCGCCGGCCCACTCCAGGAACTCGGGCAGCACCTGCGCGATGCTGGGGGCGGCCACCACCATCTCGTTGCTGATGCCGTGAATCCGCTCGGCACGCCAGGGAATCGTCACGCTTTCGCCCAGGCTGTTCTGGGGGCGCACCAGTGTCTGGTAAGGGTCTTCGGTCACCACACGCCCGTCACGAATCCTGAGCGCACCTATTTCCACAATGCCGTCCCGCTCGGGGGACAGGCCGGTCGTCTCCAGGTCGAAGACGACCGCGTCTCCAACCCACTTGCTCTTCTCTGGCACACCCCCAGCTTATACGCACGGCCGCGCAGGATTCAGGGACGCGCTGCCCCGGGCGGTCAGTGGCTACCCGGGGCGGCAAGCAGCCCCAGCAACAGCCGCGCAGCGACGGCCCACATCATCAGGCCCACCAGCAAGTCCACGGCCTGCCAGGTCCGCACCGAGCGCATCTGCCCAGCCAGGCCCCGCGCAGCGATGGCCAGCCCGAAAAACCAGACCCACGACGCGGCTACCACTCCTGCCAGGAACAGCTCCGGCCGCGCTGCCGAGGCGCTGGCCCCGCCCACCAGCACAAGGGTGTCCAGCAGTGCGTGCGGGTTCAGCATAGAGAAGGCCGCCCCCCGTGCTGCGACGGCCAGAGGCCCCGCCACCCGCTGGCTGCCAAGCTCCGGCGGCTGCGGGTGCCGGGCCGAGCGCAGCGCCTGAGCGCCGTACCACAGCAGGAACGCAGCCCCGGCCAGGGTGCCCAGCGTGACCAGCTCGGGCCGGGTCGCCAGCAGGCGGCCTGCCCCCAGCACACCCAGGGTCATCAGCGCGGTGTCGCTCAGGGCGCAGACCAGCGCGGCCAGCAGGGCATGTTCTCGCCACAGGCCCTGGCGAATCACGAAGGCGTTCTGCGGGCCAATCGCCATAATCAGGCCCAGACCCATCGCCAGGGCCGCCAGGAAATCGCTCATCCGTTCAAGGCTACCGCCGCAGCTCGGCCCACCAGCACCTACAATGCGGGGATGCCGCTCATTTCCCGCCCGGCTCCGGTCAGGCAGCCTGAGCCCCGGCGCTCCTGGTACGCCCGACTTCAGCCGCCGCAGCTGATTGCCCTGGTGTACTTCATCGGTATTCTGCTGGCCACCGCCGCGCTGCACCTGCCGGGCGTGGTCCGTCCGGGGGCCGACATGACCAGCGTGGACCTGCTGTTCACCGCGACCAGTGCGCTGACCATCACCGGGCTGGTGGTGGCCGACACCGGCGAGACCTTTACCCGCTACGGTCAGGTCATTCTGATGGTGCTGTTCCTGCTCGGCGGGCTGGGGATTCTCTCGTTCGGCACGCTGTTCGCTTTTCTGACCGGGCGGCGGGTCAACTTTTCCGAGCGCCAGCACCTCCAGGCGCAAATCAGCGGCCTGGACACCGGCAGCGTGGTGCGGCTGCTGCGGACCATCTTCACCTACGCGCTGGGGCTGCAACTGGCCGGCGCTGTGCTGCTCGCCCTGCGCTTCGTGCCGCAGTTCGGGTTGGGCGAGGGGCTGTTTCAAGCGGCGTTTCACTCCATCAGCGCCTTCAACAATGCCGGGTTCGTGGTGGTGCCGGGGGGCATGCCGCAGTACGTCAGCGATCCCCTGGTCAGCCTGACCATTTCGGGCCTGGTGATTCTGGGAGCGCTGGGATTCATCGTGCAGTTCAACGTGGTGAACTGGCTCCAGCGCCCCCGCGAGCACCGGCTGACCGTCTACTCACTGCTGACCCTCTTTACCACGGCGGCCCTGCTGCTGTTGGGCTTCTTCGCCGTGCTGCTGCTGGAGTGGAACAACCACGCCACCCTGGAACCGCTGCCCTGGCATGGCCGGCTGCTGGCATCCTTTTTCCAGAGCATGACGCCACGCTCGGGGGGCTTCAACACGGTGGATATCGAGAGCATGCGCACCGCCACCATCATGGTCCTGATCGTGCTGATGTACATCGGTGGGGGCAGCGGCTCCACCGGCGGCGGCATCAAGACCTCGACTTTTGCCATCCTGACCGGCTCGGCCTGGAACATGGTGATGGGGCGCGGCGAGCTGATTGCCTTCGGGCGGCGGGTGGAAAAGGACAACGTGGTGCGGGCCACCACCGTCGCCATGCTCTACACCATGATGGTCGCCACGGCCTTTTTTCTGATGCTGCTGACCAACCCGCACATGGACTTCACCCACCTGCTGTTCGAAACGGTGAGCGCAGCCGCCACGGTGGGCCTGAGCCTCAACACCACCTCTCACATCAACGACGCCGGGCTGGTCATTCTCAGTGTGCTGATGTACTTAGGGCGTATCGGGCCGCTCACCTTCGCGGTGGCCTTCAGCCTACGGACCCAGCAGCGGCGCGGCGTGCGCTACCCACCCGAGCGCGACATCCTGGTGGGCTAGACGGCAGGCAGACGAACCGGGTTCAGAACTTCTCTGCTTTTCTGCCCTCTTTAGCCGCGCTGGTCTGGCGTCAAAATGACCTGATACAGGTAGCGGGCGGGGCCGCCCAGCTGGCCGTATTTCTCCAGCACGGCTTCTAGCTCACGGGCCATGTCCTGGGCCTGCTCGTAGCTGAGGTACAGCGGGCAGATGCTGTAGTGCAGCGCTGGCCCGCCGGTCGCACCAGGCTGCCAGGGCCGCCCCTGCCGGTCTGCTGGCATCAGAGCCACGCCCTGCTCACCTACCGCTTCACACAGAAACCCGCCTAGGGCGTCTGGTCCGGTGCGGACCGCCTGTGCCAGCTGCGCACGGATGTCCGCCTCGTAAGGCTGAAAGCTGAGAGCGAGGTACTCCTCGGCGCTGAACAGCGACAAGGGCACGAAAAAGCTGCGGTACGGGCAGTGGTAGACCTTGATAGCACGTCCGGCCCGCTGCTGTTCGCGCAGCACGGCCAGCAGTCCGAGCGAAAGGTAACGCTCTACCTGCCGGTAAGCCCGGACATCGCTCCAGTCCATCGCCCGCGCGAAGTGGCGAACTGTGGAGCCCTCATCCGTCATAAAATGCCGCAATTCTTGCAGCTGCTGCACCCGCGTCACCACTTCCGCCACCTCGGCACTCCCGACTTGCAAGCTGCTTTCACCAAATTGTTTCATTGCAAGCAGCATATCCTCACACTTAAGCCATGCGAGTCCTCCTGCTCCCGACGCTGCTGTGTGGCCTGGCCTTTGCCCAGCAGCCCACCCAGCTACCCGCCACCCCGCCTCTGGCCCCAGAACAGGTGAATGCTGTCATTCAGCAATTTCAGCGGCAGATGGGCGTTCCGGGTGTGGCTGTCGCGGTCGTTCAGCAGGGCCAGTCCAGGCTGTACGGCTCCGGCCTCAGCCCGCAGACCCCGGTTGCCATCGCCTCTATGAGCAAGTCATTCACTGCGCTTGCCACCTTGCAGCTGGTCGAAAGCGGGCAGCTCCAGCTGGACCGCCCCGTGGCGGAAATGCTGCCCACTTTCCAGATGGCCGACCTACGCGCCCAACACATCACCGTGCGGCACCTGCTCAACCAAACCTCCGGCCTGAGCGACCTCACGGCGGGGCAAGGTCTGGGCAGCCAGCGCGTCACCCGGCAGAACCTCCTAGAGGACTTGCGCCGCGCCCAACTCAGCGCAGCGCCAGGCGCACAGTTCGAGTACGCCAACGTCAACTACGCCCTGCTGGCGCTTCTGATAGAGCAGGCTACCGGAGAGCCGTTCGGGGATACTTTGCAGCGGCGCGTCTTGCAGCCGCTGGGCATGGACGCCTACACCGCCGAGAACTGCGCCGAAATGTTCCCCGGTCAAGCAGGCGGCCACACCATGCTGCTGAAGTTGGCACTCCCCGCCCGTGAGCCAGCTGGCCTGTGCCTGGGCAGCGGCGGAGTGGTCACCAGCGCCGAAGCGCTAGGACGCTGGTTACAGGAGCAGTTCGGCCCGCGTCCGCAACTGATGACCGCGCAGCAGCGCCGCTTGATGCAGGAGCCACCGCACGGCGCTGAGAGTACCTACGGCATGGGATGGTATGAGATTAAGCAGCCGGAGCTTCCCCCCTACCTGGGGCACGGCGGCAATCTGGTTACGGCCGCTTCGCACATGGTGTATGACCCTTCTACTGATACCGCTATCGCCGTGCTGCTGGACAGTAATGGCCCCGCCGCGCTGCTGAGCCTGAACCTGCTCCGGGCGCAGCATGGTCTGCCGGTGCAGCCTATGCGCTCCCCGACCTTCCTGCTGGACCTGACTCTGTTGGTGCTGGGCACAGTCCTCACCCTCTGGGCGGCCTGGTCCCACCGTCAACACACCCACTGGCAGAAGCGGACGCGAACGTGGCCGCGCTGGCGGCGGGTGATGTCCCTGCTTGCTCTGGCACTGTTTCCTGCAGGCGTGGCCGCGCTGCCCTGGTTTGCCTTCGGTGCATCTCCCCTTGCCTGGCCGACGACCCTCACCTTGCTGCCCAGCAGCGCCGCACTGTGGGTTGCCGCCCTGGCCTGCGCTGGTCTGCTCGGCAGGCGGCTCAGAACTGCGTAGAGGGTCGCCAGAGTTTCCCGGAGCCTCCTTAGGTCTAGGCAGGGCCTTTCAGACTTCGGCGCAGTATCATGCCGGACGTGATGCAAGGCGGCCAACAAGGCGGACAACGGCAATTCGGCGTGGTGGCAGCATGAGGGCCAAGCAGTGTCTGGTGGTGGGCCTGGGCCGCTTCGGCAGCGCCGTGGCCACCACCCTGTATGAAATGGGCCACGAGGTCGTCGCCATCGACCACAGCGAGGAGAACGTGGAACGAATCATGAACCGCGTGACCCACGCGGCCATCGTGGACGCCACCGACGAGCGCGGCATGCGGTCCATCGGCGTCGGCGACTTCGACGTGGTGGTCATCGCCATCGGCTCGGACGTGCAGGCCAACATCCTGGCCACCATGAATGCCAAGAGCCTGGGCGCTCCCTACGTGGTCAGCAAGGCCGTGGACGAGATGGCCCGCCGCGTGCTGGAGCGCATCGGCGCCGACCTGGTGGTGCGCCCCGAGCACGACATGGGCCTGCGCCTGGCCCGGCAAATCGCCAACCCCAACGTGGTGGACACCCTGGACCTGGGCAGCGACCACGCCATCGTGGAACTGGAAGCCAACGAGCGCCTGCGCGGTACCCTGATGGACCTGAACATGACCGGCCGCTTCGGCGTACAGGTCATCGCCATTGGGCGGCGCGGCCAGCTGGAAGTCAGCCCCCGCGCCGACAGCCTGGTGGAACCCCACGACAAGATGGTCGTAATTGGCACTGGCCACGATATAGACGAACTGCGGCGCTATCTGGACAAATGATGCGCTAGGTACTGGCCCTGCCTTCGCTCAGCCTTCTACGGGGCTCTGTTCCTGTGGGCACCACGCCTGATACATACGCCGCAGTTTGCCCCGATTCATCTGCTGCTGGAAGTTCTCTATCTGCTTTTGCTGCCTCTGCCCGCAGCCGACGCCCAGGAGTTCCCTGCTCCCGAAGCTACGGTCATTTCCGCGCTTGGCAGCTACTTTTTTGCCACCATGACTACGCTGATGGTGTTACAAGCAGGAGCCAATCTGGTACAGGAAAAGGCAACCTGGCGTTCTCACTGTCCTGAACCAGGCTCTGAATTTGGCTCATCCGGCAGTACACGCACCCACTGGCGGCATTCCAGCCGGCCCTGAATCGCCATATTGCGGGCCACTTCGGGGGGCGGCAGCTCGCCACGAATATCGGTGCGGTCGTTCAGCGGCACCGGCCCACCCTCGGTCAGCCACTCGGCGCGGCGGCTGGTTCTCACCGTGCGCTCGAAGCAGGCGGCCTCCTCGGGGCTCAGGTCCAGGCCCACCACTTGCAGGCCATTTTGCACTGTCACGAAGGTATGTTTGGCCGCCAGGGGGGTGGCCGCCAATACCCGCGAAGCCTGCACATGGCTGTACCCGGCCACCGACAGGGCGACCACCAGCGGCATGGCCGCCGTCAGCGCCCAGATTTGGTCCGCCGAAATCCGCGTCTGGGGGCGCAGCGCATACAGCACCGCCAGCAGGCACAGCCCAGGAATGAGCCAAAAGACCAGGTTCACGCGGCCCAGTGTAACGAATCCAGGCGGTAGCCCGCCAAAACGGCCGTCCCCTCCACCTGGGAAGGGACGGCCGGAGGCACCAGCAAAGAATCAGGCAGCGGAACCGTGGTTGCCGCCCTGGGCAGCCTGCTGCTCGGCCCCTTCGGCGGCAGCTTCGGCTTCCAGCTTGGCCTTGATTTTCTTCAGGCGGAAGCTTTCTTCGCGTTCGCGCTGGTCCAGCACGCCACGGATAAAGCGGATATCGGCCTGAATGCCGGGAATCACGACCTGCTCCAGCGCGTTCACACGGCGGGAGGTCTTCTTAATTTCCTCGCCGATGCGGCGCAGCTTGGTCTCGGTGCCGGCCACCTTCACGATGGCTTCCAGCACTTCGTTGAAGTCGGTCGCGGCCTGAATGGTGCGGCCACCCACGTTGATGGGGCTGAACCCGGCGCTCTGGGTCCGTTCAGGCACGGTCATCTTGGGCACTTTCACGCCGTAGATGCTCTCGATCACCATATCTACGGTGTAGTCGTCGCTGGACCCCAGGCTGAGGCTTTCTACGGCCTCGGGGCTGTCCCAGGCTTTGGCGCCCAGCAGGCTGGTGTAGGCACCCTTGCTGACGCCAGCCAGCTGCTCACGGGCAGCCAGCGCGTCCTTGACCAGCGCGAAGAACTCGGCAATGAGGGCGTCGCGCTTGCGCTTGAGCAGGTCGGCGCCGCTGCTGGCGGTCTTCAGGCTGGCTTTGGAGGCCAGCAGGGCGGAGCGGGTGGGGCTGATTTGTTCGGCCATATCTCGTCACCTCCTCTATCGGTGAACTGGGCGGGCAACCCTGCAGAACCTTGTCTGCTGGCTGCCCACTGTCAGCGCTTAGTTGCCCTTCCAGCTTTCGTCGATTTTGGTGCCGTAGTACTGCTCAATGTCACCTTTACCGATACGGGTCAGCTGGTTTTGCGGCAGCTTGGACATGATGCCCCAGGCCACGGTCAGGCTGTCGTCGATGGAGCGGTCCTGGTCACCCTGGCCGATGAAGTAGTTCTCGAAGTCGTCGGCAAAGCGCAGGAACAGCTTGTCGGTTTCGGTCAGGGCATCTTCACCGGTAATCGCCACCAGCTTGCGCAGGTCCAGGCCGTTCGCGTAGGAAGCAAACAGCTGGTCCGACACGTTCTTGTGGTCAGCGCGGGTCTTGTTCTTGCCGATGCCGTTGCCCATCAGTCGGCTCAGCGAAGGCAGCGGGTTGATGGGCGGGTACACGCCCTTGGAGTTCAGGCCACGGTCCACCACGATCTGACCCTCGGTGATGTAGCCGGTCAGGTCGGGGATGGGGTGGGTGATGTCATCGTCGGGCATGGACAGAATCGGAATCTGGGTGACCGAGCCGGGCTTGCCGTCCACCACACCGGCGCGCTCGTACAGGCTCGCAAGGTCGGTGTACATATAGCCGGGGAAGCCACGGCGGCCGGGGATTTCCTCGCGGGCACCACCGATTTCACGCAGCGCTTCGCAGTAGTTGGTGATGTCGGTCAGAATCACCAGCACGTGGTAGCCGTGCTCGAAGGCCAGGTACTCGGCGGTGGTCAGGGCCATGCGGGGGGTCAGCAGACGCTCCACGGCGGGGTCGTCGGCGCGGTTGAGGAACAGCACCGAGCGGGCCAGTGCGCCAGTGCGCTCGAACTCCTGGGTGAAGAAGCTCACTTCGCGCTGGGTCAGGCCCATGGCGGCGAACACCACGGCGAAGTCGCCTTCGTGGCCGGGCACCTTGGCCTGACGGGCAATCTGGGCGGCCAGCTCGTTGTGCGGGAGGCCCGAGCCCGAGAAAATCGGCAGCTTCTGACCACGAATGAGGCTGGTGTTCACGTCGATGGTGCTGATACCGGTCTGAATGAACTCCTCGGGCTTGGCACGGCTGGCAGGGTTCATCGCCTGACCGTTGATGCTCACGCGCTGCTCAGCCACCACTTCGGGCAGACCGTCAATGGGTCGGCCCAGACCGTCGAAGCGGCGGCCGATCATTTCCTTGCTCACGCCCAGGCGGGCCACATCTTCCACCAGGCTCACGCTGGCGGTCGCCAAGTCCAGACCACGGGTTTCCTCGAACACCTGAATGACGGCGTTCTTCTCGCTGACCTGAATCACCTGGCCGCCGCGCACACTGCCGCGGGCGTCCTTGATGTCCACGATCGCGCCGTAAGCCAGGTCCGAAGCTGCATTCACGAACAGCAGCGGGCCGGAAATGTACGAAACGTCGTTGTACTCTTTTTTCAGCAGGGTCATGCGATGACCTCCTGGTTCAGGGCCTGTCCGCCGCTCTGGGCACCACCCTTAAAGGTGGTATCCAGCTCGCTCATCACCGAGTCGGTGTAGGCGGCGAACTCGTCCTCGTGCACGTAGCGGGCGCGGGACAGTTTTTCGATCACGGGGCTGGCCACGATCTCATCGATGGTGGCACCATCACGCAGCGCCGCTTCGGCCTGGTCGTAGAACTTCAGCATCATGCGCATCAGGCCGTAGTTCTTGGGCATCGAAGCGCTAGCGTCCACAGGGTCGAAGCCGTTTTGCTGCAGGAAGTCCTGACGCAGCATCTTGCCCGACTCGATAATCAGGCGCTCCTGGTCCTGCAGGGCGTCGGGGCCGACCAGCTGCACCACTTCTTGCAGCGCGGCTTCCTGCTGCAGGATGTTGCCGATACGCTGACGCAGTTCGGGGAAATCCTCGCCTACGTTCTTGCGGTACCAGTCTTCCAGAATGGGGGTAAACAGCGAGTAGGAGCCGTTCCAGTTGATCGCGGGGAAGTGACGGCGGCGGGCCAGACCTGCGTCCAGACGCCAGAAGGCACCAGTAATCCGCAGCGTGGCCTGGGTCACAGGCTCGGACATGTCACCACCAGCGGGCGACACTGCGCCAATCACGGAGACTGCGCCGTCTTCGCCGGCCATGGTCTTCACGGCACCGGCACGCTCGTAGAAGGCGGCTAGCTTGGCGCCCAGGTAAGGGGGGTAGCCTTCTTCAGCGGGCATTTCTTCCAGGCGGGAGCTGATTTCACGCAGCGCCTCGGCCCAGCGGCTGGTCGAGTCGGCCATCAGCGACACGCTGTAGCCCTGGTCACGGAAGTATTCCGCCAGGGTAATGCCGGTGTACACCGAAGCTTCACGGGCGGCCACAGGCATGTTGGAGGTGTTGGCGATCAGGATGGTGCGGTGCATCAGGGGGCCGCCGGTCTTGGGGTCTTCCAGTTCGGGGAATTCCACCAGTACGTCGGTCATCTCGTTGCCGCGCTCACCACAGCCCACGTACACCACGATGTCGGCGTTGCCGTACTTCGCCACGCTCTGCTGGGTCACGGTCTTGCCCGAACCGAAGGGACCAGGAATCGCTGCCGCGCCGCCCATCACCAGGGGGAACAGCACATCCAGAATCCGCATGCCGGTCAGGAAGGGCAGGCTGGGGTCCAGCTTCTTGGACACGGGACGGGGCGCACGCACGGGCCAGTAGTGGGCCAGGCGCAGCTCGGTGCCGTCGTCCAGGCGGGCAATGGTCTCGTCAATGGTGTACTCGCCAGCAGGAGCCACCCATTCCAGCCGGCCGCTCTTGTCGGGGGGGGTCAGGATTTTGTGGGTGAAGCTGAACTCGGGCACGGTGCCGAGAATGGCGCTGCCGGTCACTTCGTCGCCGGCCTGCACGCTGGGGGTGAACTCCCACTTCTTGGTGCGGTCCAGGCTGGAGACCTCAATACCACGGGCGATAAAGTCACCGCTCTGCTCGCGGATTTTGTCGAGGGGGCGCTGAATGCCGTCGTAGATGCCGTTCAGCATGCCGGGGCCCAGTTCCACGCTCAGGGGCAGACCGGTGGTTTCCACCGGCTCACCCACGGTCAGGCCGGACGTGTCCTCGTACACCTGCACGAAGGCGGTGTCGCCGTCCAGACGGATGATTTCCCCGACCAGACGCTCCTTGCCCACACGCACGATGTCATACATTTTGGCGCCATACATGCCGTCCGCAATGACGGCGGGACCGGCAATATTCTGAATGACACCTGTCTTTTGTTGCGTCATTTGATTCTCCTTGAGAGATACGAAGCGCTGATAGCCGGTAGCGTCCTGCCAGTCTTGGCTTTCTGCCCCCTGCTATCAGCCACCCGCATTACAGTTTGATGTCGAAGCCTACCGTCTCGCGGACCAGCCGGCTCATGTACGCCTTGGCGTCCACAGTGTCCTCGCTAAAGGCGTCGCTCAGGCTGGGCAGCGGCAGCAGAATCGGCAGGTCACGCCCGCGCATCACGCGGGCCGTAGACGCGATGGGGTCGGCGATCAGGCCGCCGTCCACCGCCACCAGGCCGTGCTGGCCTGCCACAATCAGACGCTCCAGCGCAGCCTGGGCAGTGTCTGGAGTGGCTTCCACCACTTCAGCTCCAGCCAGGCGGTATCCGGTCGCCGTTTCGCTGTCGGCCAGAATCACCACGCGCTGAGCGTTGCGGCCCTTTTGTGCAGCCGTCATGCTCCCACCTCCTGGCGAATCTGCTCTTCAGGCAGGCCGTAGTACTTGCCGCGCCCAATCAGGCGCAGCTTGGCCGCCTCAATTTCCTTGCGGCGCAGGAAATCCAAAATGATGCCTACGCCCATAGGGTCAGAAACGCCGATCGAGCGGGCCGAGCGGTCCAGCGCGGCGCGTGCCGCCACTTCGGCGGCCTGCGGCGTGGGGGCTTCCATGATGGCCGCGATGTCGGGCGAAGCGCCCGTGTCACCCGAAGCCAGCCGGGCATAGCCGGCCGCGTCCAGGCGACCACCCGGCACAAAAAACTCCGGGTTCAGCGGAATGCCGGCCGCCTGGGCCTGACGGGCCATCAGCGCGTTGGTGATGTCAATCTCGCGGCCCACGTAGGTGCGCAGCGAGGTGTCCTGGGCGACCTTACGGACATGGCCGTAGTAGCCCTGGTCCAGCGCCACTTCCAAGTTCAGCAGGTTGCCGCTGGCCTGGTAAGCGGCCACGCCACGGCGGAAAGCTGCCGCCAGCGGGTGAGCACTGACCGAGATGGCCGAAGCCACACCGGGCAGGTCACTGCTCCCGGCCGCATTTTCCAGCAGGCTAGGCTTGATGGTGCCGCCGGGAATCAGGCTGCTGCGGATGGCGTCCACACCGCGGCCAGCCACCACGCCGCGTGCCAGGGTCTTGAGGTTCACCAGGTCCCAGCGCATCAGCAGCGTTTCGATTTCGCGCCGAGAGTTTCCGTCTGCGAACCCCAAGACCTTTTGGGTGGTCGCAAACAGGTTGCGGCTCAGCGCCCGGTCCAGCTCGGGCAGGCCAGCGTCCTCGGCGGTCGTCTCACGCAGGGTCGCGGCAAAGCCCGATTCGCTCAGCACGCGCAGGAACTCGGGGTAGCTGCTGGCAGCCAGTGCGGCTTCCAGCGAACGGCCGTCGAGCAGCGCGTTGCGCATCATCCTGACGCGGGTATTGATGTAGGCATAATCGTCAGGCATAGGCCTCCTTATTCGCCCGTCAGCAGCTGGCGGATTTCGGGGGTCAGCTGACCACGCAGGGCCTGCAGGCGGCCCATCAGGGTGTTGGTGATCCCGCTCTTGCCGCCGTGGCTGACCAGCCGCACGCCACCTTCAATACTCGGGTTGGCGCGGACTTCCAGGTCCCCTACCAGCGAACGCAGAATCTCTACGTCGCTGGGGTTCACTTCGGCCACTTCAGCAGCCGGCACTGCCTGGCGGGCCTCGTTGAGCAGGCGGCCCAGGATTTCACGGTATTCGGGCAGCCGGCCGATGTCGCGCAGCTGCTGCTCGACCAGGCCGTACACCTGTGCAATACCTTCTTCACCGGCGCTCAGGCGGGCCGCGTTCAGCTCCAGGTCCGCCGAGGAGCGGGCGCGGGTCAGGCCAGCCTGGTACTGCTTGTCCAGCACCCGGCTGCGGCTCTCGACCAGCCCCTGCGCTTCGGCGCGGGCGTCAGCCACAATCTGTTCCGCCCGGGCACGGGCATCGGCGCGGATGCGCTCGATTTCGGCCTGAGCTTCGTTTTCAAGCAGTCGGTCCAGGGCCATATCAGATCAGGAACAGGCCCACGAAGCCCAGAATCACCAGGGTTTCAGGCAGCAGGAAGACCAGCAGCAGCTGACCGAACTTGCTGGGGTCTTCGGCCACGGCGCCCACCAGGCTGCTACCGATGCGGGCCTGTGCCAGACCGGTGCCCACGGCGCCCAGGCCCAGGGCCAGGCCCTTACCGATGGCGGACAGACCTTCGTTGTTGCCAGCGGTAGCGGCGACTTCCTGAGCGTTGGCCGCACCGGCCAGGGCGAACAGAACGGCAACGATAGCAATCTTGTTGTACTTGGTCATAATCATTTCTCCTGTAGTGGGATTATTTTACCGGCTCCCCAGAAGTGGAGCTGAGGCGACGAAGGGGGTTGTAAACAGGGCTCGTTTCAGCGTTGTAGCCCGTGGGGTTGAGGAATTCGACCATCTGCAGACGGATGGGCTGCAGGATGTGACCGATCAACGTCAGGGCCAGAATCAAGACGGTGAGGATGACCGCCAGAATCAGACCGATGACGGCACCGATGGGGCCCATGCTTTCGTACATGTTCCAGCCGAGGTCAGCGACCAGCTTGGCCATGATGGCCGACACCAGACCGACCGCGAAGATACGGGCGTAGCTCAGCACTGCGCCGCCCTGCGAGATCAGCTCGACGGGAAGCATCGGGAAGTGCTTGATGACACGCAGGTAACCCACCACGAAGGTCAAGAAGCCCAGCCACATCAGCCACACCAGGGGGTTGGCGAAGTTGAACATCAGGCCAAAGTCGCTGGCCGCCTTGGTTACGAACGCCATCAGAATCAGGCCGATGACGCCGCCGAACAGCGCGGCACCTTCCCAGACGTGGGTCTGGTCACCGTGCTTGAGACCTTCTTTGATACGGATAAACCAGCCCCAGGGCACCTGCACCATGCCGAACGCCAGCGCAATCATCAGCATGATGTTGCTGAAGTAGCCAGTTTCCAGGCGGGGGAACAGGGTGGGAATCAGGCCGTGATGGTGGGCGCCTTCGTGGGCGTGGTACTCGGCGCCGGTCCAGCCCCAGAGGTTATTGAGGCGCTGCTCGTCCAAGTAGAACAGGCCCAGGTGCTCGCCCCAGGTGCCGAAGAACTCGCCCGTGAGGAAGCCCCACAGGATGGTCCACACCGACATCCACTTGATGATGTGCCAGATGTCCTTGAGCGTACCGGGCAGCAGCTTGGTGCCCATCAGCGGGACGGTCCAGCTCTGACCACGGTCGGCCTTGCCTTTCAGCCACAGGCCTGCCAGCAGGAACAGGATGCCGTAGCCCACGTCACCGATAATCAGACCAAACAGGAACGGCATCAGGTACGCCATCACCCAGGTCGGGTCGAAGGTGCCGTATTTGGGCGGGCTCATCAGGCCCATCACCATCTGGTAAGGGCGCACGTAACCACCGTTCTGCAGTTCCACCGGAATGGCCTGGTCGTGGTGAGCGTCCACATTGTGAAGCTCGTGTACCACGCCATCGCCGAAGGGTTGCAGCGCCGCTTGCAGCGCAGGCACGCGGTCTACAGGCACGTAACCCTGCATCACCAGCGAGTAGCGGCCACGGGCCGACAGCGTGCGCACGTCGTGCACCGCCACCAGGTCCTTGAGACCGTCGCGCAGGGCGAACAGTTCAGGACCGTGGCTCTCGGCCAGGGCGCTGCGCTTGGTGTTCAGGCCCTGCAGGTGGTCGCGGCCAGCGGCGCGAATCTGCCCCAGCTCGGCGGCAGCCTGCTCCAAGGGCATGCCCTCGAAGCGGCCCGGCAGGCGCATTTCGGCCAGGCGCACCCGGCCCAGCGCGGTGCGGGCAAGGTCGCGTTCGCCGGCCAGCGTGGCCACCGCACCGACCCGGCCCGTGCCGCTGCTTTCTACAGCCAGCTCGTAGCGGTCACCCAGCGCCTCGTTCAGCGAAGCTTGCAGCTCACCCAGGTTCGTTTCGGCGTGCAGCAGAAACGGAATCACCGCCACGCGGCGGCTGCGGTCCAGCGAACCCACCATACGGGCCAGGGTTGCGGCCGGCTCGGCATACGCCGCAGCGGCGTCCACGTCGCCCTGAACCTCGGTGCGCTCGCGGGCCAGCTCGGCCACGGGGCCAGCCACGCTCTCGATACGGGCGGCCCAGTCGCCGCGTGGGGGCACGGTCACGCCCGCCATTTCGGCGGGGCGCACTGCACCCAACTCGGCGATAGTGCTTTCCACACGGGCCAGCAGCCGCTCGGCTTCCTTCAGGTCTTCCGAAGTCTGCTCGTGCGAAGCGTCGGAGCGCAGTGGGCCACCCTCAATGGGCTTGAGGTGAACGACACCGGCATGTTGCAGCGCAGTAATCACCGCTTCGCTCTCGCGGCGGCGCATGGCAATTACGACCTGCTGCATCGGGCTAATCACGGCAGTACCGCCTTGAGCACGTGCTCGGCAGCCTGCTGAATGCGGCCACCCATATGCGTGCGGGCGCGCTCCGTGCCCTCAGTTGCTTTGCTCCTGGCCTCCTCACGGATGCGTACCGTTTCGGCGGTCAGGCGCTGGTCATGCTCGGCCTGCAGGCCTTTCATGCGCTCCTGAGCTTCACGGAGGATGCGGGCGGCCTCCGCCTCGGCGGCTTCCACGTCGCGGCGTGCATCTGCGCGCGCAGCTTCAATCTGCGCGTCCAGCGCAGCTTCGCGCTCGGCCAGTTCACTCAAGATTCGACTTGAGACGTCCAAATCCCTCCTCCTTTCTTCGTCATCCGGCACACCGAAAAGCCCTCGCGGGCTCCATTCAGAGTGAAGGCCCCACGGGGTGGGGTCTTGGGGTGCCTTCTGCACAAGCTTGCTTTGGTTGCCCGACCCTGTGTGTTTGGTTGCGTCAGACTGTCTAGGATTCTAACACAGGGTTTACATTTGCCTCTCAGGGGCAAGCGTCCCTGACTGGAGAGGCCGGCTCTGTCACTGCCTGGGAAACAGAGCGGTGGGTCGGCGTGTCCTTCAGGCCGTATGGACGGCGCGGCGCTGCCCCCAGCGGCGGTACAGCCGCCACGCCCACCACACCAGACCCAGCAGGCCCAGCGCGGCCAGGGCCGGAACGAACAGTGCCAACACACTCAGCCCCAGGCTGAGGCCGTCTTCTACCGTGCTGACCACCGGATTGCCTACGCCGGCCGTCAGGGTGGTCGCGGCGGGGCGCACGGCGGCGCGGCCGGTCTGGATGCCGCCCGCCACCAGCAGACCCAGCGCGGTAGCCAGCGTAGGCGAGAGGTCGGCCACTCCGGCCTGTGAGGCGAACAACACTGCTCCGGCGGCAGCACCCACCCAGCCGCTGACCAGGTGCAGCACATGGTCTACACCGGGAATCTTGTCGCCCACGAAGTCTGCCAACCCCACCAGAAAGATGACCAGCAGCGTCCAGGTATTGCCCAGCAGGTCAAAAGGCTGGTCCAGTTGCACCAGTCCCAGGTTGGCCAGTACCCCCACCAGAAACAGCGGGATGTAGGCGTTCAGCCCCGCCGCACCGGACAGGCCCAGGGCCGAGAGCACACCGGAAAACACTTCCATGTCTGCCAGTACGGGGGGCAGGCCATTCAGGTTCCCAGACCGCGTGCCGAAGCTTCAGCTCTCCCCCGCTGGCGGCGTGGGAGGCGGCACAGGAGGCGCAGGCCGCAAGTCGGTGCTGTTGAAGCGGCCCTGGGCCTCCTGCATTCCCTGCAGGGTCCAGACCTCGGCCGCCTGTGCTCCGAGGTCCACCAGTCTTTCCAGCACCGGGCGCTCCGCTTCGGCCCAGCGGCTCAGCACCCAGTCGGCCGGGTCACGGCCAGGCGGCGGGCGCGAAATCCCGATTTTGAGCCGGTCGAAGTCCTGGGTGCCCAGCAGCCGGATGATGTCGCGCAGGCCGTTTTGCCCGCCATGACGTCCACCGCGCCGCAGCTTCAGCAGGCCGAAGGGGCTGTCCAAGTCGTCTTGCACCACCAGCAGGTCGTCTGGGGCCAGGCGGTAGTAGCTGAGCAGCGGGGCCACGGCCCGTCCGGAGGAGTTCATAAAGGTCTGCGGTTTGACCAGCAGCACCTTTTCACCGGCCTGTCCACCGCCCTGTCCCAGCCGCACCTCGCAGGTCTCGGCCTCGCCGTCCTTACGCCAGTGCCCTCCTGTGCGCCGGGCCAGCTCATCCACCACCAGCCAGCCCACGTTGTGGCGCGTCGCTGCATACTTCTCGCCCGGATTGCCCAGGCCCACAATCAGGCGCATACGTTCAGGCGCTCAGGCTGGACAGCGAATCGCGGACCTCGCGCCAGCGGGCGTCGGCCTGAGCCACAGCAGGCCGCTCCTTGGCAGCGTCGTAGCCCTTTCGGAACTCAGCGAAAGCCGGCTCGGTCTGCGAAAACAGCACGTCCAGCGCCTGGCGCACGTCGCGCACCTGCTGGCCGGTCAGGGTCAGGTCCTTGGTGTCCAGCACCTCGTCCAGGGTCGCCATCAGGCCCGACAGGGGCCGCAGCCACTGAAAGTTGGGATGGCTGGTGACCAGGTTGAACATCTCGTAGGGGCTTCTCACCGGGCCGTGCATAAACTCGTGGTCCTCGCGGGCCTTGTCCAGCAGGGCCGAGTGGAACTGCCGCAGCGCCGTGGCTAAGGCTCTCAGTTTGCGGCGAATGGCAGCGTCGTCTGACATGGGTCTTAGGGTAGCAGGCCCACCGCCGCACCAGAGTAAAACTCCCGCCGGGGGGGCGGGAGCGCAAGCAGACATTCGGTCCACGCCGACGTTCAGTCCACCTTGACCCGGAAGCAGACCGAGCCGCTTTGGCCGGGAGTCAGGGTGACCGGCCCATACTGAATCTGCCCCTTGCCCGGACCAGCCGTAAATGTCGCGGCAGCCGGGCTCTGCGAATCCGGAACGAACGTGGTATTGCCAGGAATGGAATCGGTCAGCGTCCAGTTGTTGATGCTCACACTGCTGTGATTTCTATAGTCCAGGCAGTACTCCAGTACGTTCCCAGGGAACCCGTCTACGCTCACGCTGCTGTAGGCGGCGGTGCCGTCCGGATTGACGGGCTTGTTCTGGGTCACATTACGAACCCGCTTGGTCAGCTTGGGATACACCACGTCGGTGCGCACCTGCCCGGAGCTGACCGGGGTCAGGCCAGAAGCTGTAGCCGAGGCGGTGTTGAGCAGTGCCGTCTGGTTGGTATTGGCCTGCAGCTTTACGTTGGTGGTCACCACGATCTGCACCGACCGGCCCGGCTCGGTGATGGGCAAGTCACCCACGCTGAACGCCAGGTTCTGGCCGCTGCCGGTATTGGTCAGGGCCACGGGCGCACCGTAGGTGTTGGCCGCCGACGACTTGGCGAGCGTGGCGGAAGCGTAGGTCAGCTGCGCTGGCAGGGTATCGGTCACGGTGACCCCGGTGGCTGCGGCCGTGCCGTTATTGGTTACGGTAATGGTGTACTTGAGCTGTGCAGGTGAGAGCTGGGCCGCCGGAAGGGTAGCGGTGCCCGTGTTGGACGGATCGGGGGTTACGGTGATGTAACTCTTGTCCACGCTCTTGACCACAGCCAGTGCCGGCTGGCCCGAGCTGGTTACAGTTTCGTTGGTCTGTGCTGTACCGTCTACGTGCACGACTGTGGCCCGGTTGCGAATCTCGCTCACTCCGCTGTTCACAGTTACCCGGAAGGTCACGACCACTTCGTTGTCGTCGGGGTCTGTAGAACTGGTGGTCGTGGAGCCCTCAGAGCCATCCACTTCAACTACGCCGCTGCTGGCCCCTGGACTATTGATAGCCCTGGCCACGCTAAAAGGCATCACATCATTCCCCGTAACCCCTGTGCGGTCGCCCACTCCAACAAAGTTCAGAGCTGTTGAACCCGCCACATAAGTCGTCCCAGCAGGGACCGTGTCCTGAAGCGTCGTTGTGGACGCACTCAGGGTGCCAGCGTTGCGGGTCACGATGGTGTACTCAAGGGTATCGCCCGGCTGCACCACGTTGCCCGCGCTCCCGGCCACCTTGCGTACACTTTTGGTCGCGGTAATGTTGGGCGCCAGGTCGGGATAGTAACAACTGGCCAGGTCAGCCGTTACGGCTGCAGACCCGGTGACGGTCGTGGCACTGTACATGGCCAGGTTGACGGTCGCCAGCCGGCCACTGGTCGAGGAGACGTAGACCCCGCTGGCCAGCGCCGCCGCTCCGCCAAATGCCTGGTTCAGGTTGCTGTTGGTGATGCGGCCATAGTACTGGGCCGTCGTTCCAGAGGTGCCTGAAATCTTGAAGACATCTATGTAATTGCTGGCAGGAGAGGGCGATTTCATGATGTAAACAGACCCGTTGCTTCCGACAATAAGGTCACCGTTGCCAGAGGTATCAACTGTGCCGTCAGAAGAGGTCAGAGGGTAGGGGCCGCTGACGGCAGGCGTGCCGGAAGATGTGAACGTCCAGTACTGGGTGCCGGAAGTCAGGTATCCGGTGCCGTCGGGCGCAATCGCCATTCTGAGCAGCACGCCATTGGCGGAGGAGTAGCCGGGGATCGCAACAGAGCCGGAAGTGCCCAAAGTGACGTCGCGGTAGTGGAGTGTTGCCGAGTCGTAAGCCGCAGAGAAGAGCCTAGAACCATCTGGACTGACGGCCAGGGTCGCACTGTCTGCAGGAGTCGTCCAGATGGTGGTCCCACCCGCTGCGCCACTGGTAGGGTTAATGGTCTGCACTCGGTAAAACCCGTTGGTATTGTCACCGACCAAACCGTACATAGTGCTTTTGCACTCCAGCGGTGGCTGAGGCGCCGTCTTGTAGTTGCTGAAGGTGCAGGTGATGACATCGCCGGCCTGGGGGGTCAGGTTAAACGTCGTACCGGTGACGTTGGTGGGCATCACTGTAGTGGAACCGGCAGTCTCATTGGTGCAGGTATAGCGGCTCACATAGGTGCTCAGATAGCTTCCCGAGTCCGCTGCTACCTCATCCAGGGTATAGGTGGTGCCCGGCGTCACTTCGACCATGTTGGTACTGACTGCAGGCGGGGTGGTGCCGCTGGCCGTAGTCGCCGAGCCCAGGGTCGCCGTACCGTTACGGATACGGATGGTGAAACGGTTTGCCGTGGAATTGGCGCCCTGTGGAAACTCCTTACGTAGCGTCAGCTGGGTGACTCTATTCACCGTGGTGGTGTCGCTAGCGCACTGCTCGCCTGTGCAGGTTGCTCCGGGCGTGGGCTGGGCGTCGGGGTCGCCGCCTCCGCCGACCGAGGCGTAGTTGGTCAGTGTGCTGCCGTTGCCCAGGGTATTGGAAACATTCACCCTAACGGCGAACGTGACGCTCTGGCCGGGGCCAAGAGGGTTACTGGGAGTAAATGTCCAGTTGACCTGCCCGGTCGCCCCTGCCGCCGGCTTGCTGCTGAGGGTGCCGGCCACATTGGCGGTCACGTCGGCATAACTTAGGCCACTGGGCAGCAGGTCACTGAGGGTGAGGGCGCCGCTGGTCGCAGCCACGTCGGAGGTGTTGGTCACCTTGAGGTCATAGCTGCCAGTGCTGCCCGCAGTAAATATGGCGCCATTGTCTGTCTTGCTCAAGCTGAGCTGGGGCGTTGGGGCAACCTTCGGAGCGTTGGTGAAGGTACAGGTGATCACGTCGCCCGGCTGGGGAGAAAACGAGAAGGTGGTGCCGCTGCCCGACGGCAGGGTGGTGGTGGCCACTGGGTTGACGTTCGTGCAGGAGTAGGTGGAGTTGTAGCTGGACAGGGCCGAAGCGCTACCGGCCGTCATCGTTTCGGAAACTGTGACGGCGTTCAGGCCGGAGAGCTGATCTAGCGTAGCGGGTGCAAAACCGGAATTGACTGTGCCTGAGGTGGTTCTATTGACCGTATATGACGCGTTGGCTCCTGTCACCGAGTAGGTGAACTGGTCAGCTGCCTTGGCCCGGCTGGGCTGAATTACTTTGTTCGTATTCACCACCGCCACCTGAACGGCCAGCAGGATGCCCTGCATTCCCGCACTGGGCGAGGTGGTGTTGAGCGTGATGCTGGTGGGCGCCTTGGTCCGGTAGATGTATGACCCAGCATTGGTGAGACTGACGCCCGTATGGGTCACCGTCCTGGTACCCACGCCCGCCTGGGTTGGACCGACCCCAGAGCCACCAGGAGTGCTGTTGCTGGGGTCGGTGCCGGCCGTGTTCGGCACCCGGTCAAACTGTTCCCAGGTGGCACTGCCTCCAGCCGAGCTGTTAATGGTCGCCTGCCAAGTTTCGTACGAGGAGGCGTTGTCAGCATTGGTGCTTTCACCGTCAGCCGCTACCAAGTAGAAGTTACTGACCGGGGCACCCAGGGCGTCCGTCATGCTGATGTTGGTGATGTTTAAAGTTCCGGGTGTGGCGGTGTTGCTGGTATACCGCACCACAGGCTTACCAGTAATGCCTGAGTATGAGCCGGCCGTGGACCCGATGGCCGCACCGCTCCACGATGGCGCTGCTACCGCAGCCCATTGTGCGCTGCTGGTGGGGGAAGACACCGTAAAGCGCAGACGGCTGCCATCGGGCAGATTGACCACAAAAGCTTGGCCCGCACTCGTACGAACGGTGCTGGTGCTCAGGCTCGAAAAGTCAATCCAGCAGATGCTCTGGTGATTGGGCTGGTTGGAGCTGCCAGACGTGTCGGACGCGTCGCAGAGCACGCTGGTGGCAGTCTGTGCGCCTGCATGTCCCAGCAGGCTCACCGCAGTCATGGCCGCAACACTCCACCATGCTCGCTGCACCCTGTTTCTCCTGGTGGAACGCCCAGCACTCACTGTCAAACTCATTTCTTACCTCCCATACTCTCGTCCACGGTCAGGTCCAGCCGCAGGTAAGCCCCCGGCTTGGTGTAGGTGTAGCCGGTCGGCAGCCCATCGAAACCAGCAAAGTTGTAGCCGGCGCTGAGCCAGGCTCCGGGCAGGGCGCGGACATTGGCTTCTATGCCGTACCCGTACAGGGTGCTCTGAAGGTCGGCCGGCTGGTAGAAGGCGCGGCCCCAAGCCCCCACGCCCAGATGATCGTTGAGGTAGTAGTTGCCGCCCAGGAACGCCTGACCGCTAAAGGTTCCCCGGTCGTCCAGCAGCAAGCGGGTGTCGTTGCCGGCACGAATGGCCCAGTTGGGCTGGCGGTATTCGGCAGTAATGCCGCTGGTCAGCGAGGGACGGCCACCAGCGAGGGTTCCGTTCACGTAGCGGGCGTAGCCCAGGCTGCTCAGGGCAGCGCCGCGGTAAGCGTAGCCCACACTCAGGCGCTGGCCCGTGCCGGAAGTACGGAATTCGGCCAAGGCATCGGCCGTCAGGGTCAGCTCGTCGCTGAGGCTTCCGCTCACGCCGCCGCGCAGCGCCGTGCGCCACTCCCGGTCCTGACCGCTGTAGCCGATGTCGCCGCCCAGGTTCACCGCGTACTGCTCGGTGCGGTGCTGCAGGTCAGCGCCCAGGTTGGCGTCCAGATACTGGCCGGCGAGGCTGTAGACGGTGCCGCCGCGCAGGCCCAGCGCCGTGTTCTTGTTCAGCGGCAGGCTGGTGCTGGCCCCGAAGCGGGCGCGGTTGCCGTCGCCGCTGGAGGTCGGCAGCTCGTAGCCCACCGAGAAGTTGGTGTTGCCCAGGCGTGAGTCCAAGCCCAGCAGGGCCTGGTGGCCTTCTCCCCAGGTGTAGCGGTCCTGGGCCTTGAGAGTCACCGTGTCGGTCAGGCGGTAACTGGTCCGCAGGCTGGTCGTCGTCGGGGCGTCACCGCTGAAGGCCTGTTCGTGCTCGAGAGACACGCTGACGGGGTTCCCCGTGTAGCCGGCGCGGGCCACGGCGCTGAAGCCTGTCATGTCACCGAAGTTGTACTTCAGGCCGCCGCCCACGGTAAAGGGCTGCAGGCGGTAATCCACCATCCCACGCACGTAGCCCTGCTGCGTTTCGGCAAAGTCGTCGCGGTAGTCGGCTTCCAGCTCGCCGCGCAGCGCCGGGCTGAACTGCGACTGATAGGTGCCGTGGACGCTGAACCCGGAATTGAACTGACCCAGACCGGCGTACTCGCGGTCCTGGTAGCGCATCCGCAGCGCGGCGCGGTCATGCTCACGCAGCTGCGCCGACGTGTCCAGGCTGGCCTGGAAACCGCCCGAGTAGGCGGCCCGCACCTCGGCCTTGAGGTTCTCACGGTTGTCGTACTGGGCACGCACACCCACAGTTGTCTGCCGCTCTCCTTCCGAAGTGGGCAGCTGCACCGCCGCCACACCGGCCACCCAGTTCTTGCCCTCGGTGCTGGCCTGGGCGCCGTAGGCCCACTCGCGGCGGTCAAGAGGATTGTCCAGGCGGTAGCTGGCCTCGATCCGCACATCGTTAAAGTCATCGTCCAGTGGCTGAAGTTCGCGGTTCAGGGTAATCACACCGCTGGCGTAGTCGATGGAATAGTCACCGAAGCGCACCAGGGGCTCGCGGCGCAGTTCCAGGCCGGTGCCGCGCTCCAGCACCACCACTTCCAGGCTGTCGCTGCCCCGGCTGATGCCGCTGTCGGGCAGGCGGACAATTCGCAGTCCGTCGGGCACAATGGCCTGCTCGCCGCGCAGTCGCACCTGGTCGGTGGGCACAGCAGCCGCAAAGGCGCTGAGCTTAGGGTTGGTCTTGGTTTCGAGGGTGGCGGCCGTCAGGGTCTCGCCCAGCGGCAGCACAGTGATGGGCAGCGCCGTGCGCTGATAGCTGGCCCGGAAGCGGGGGTGGTCGTATACGGCAGCCACCGGGTCCACGCCCTGCAGCGGCACACTGTGGAACGAGGCGTCGCCTGCCAGCGGGAAGCGCTCGAACGGGTCAAGGTCGTGCGGCAGGCCGTCCTTGTCGGCCGCCAGGAATAGTTTGCCTTCCCCAATGGGACCCTCGTAGTAGCCACGGGCGGTCCAGGTCAAGTCGTCGGCCAGGCTGAAGTTCTGCGGGTCCAGGCCCAGGGTGGCCGAAGCCATACCCACGCCGAAGCGGCGCTGGTCCGGACGAATCTGGAAGCGGTAGGGCTGCACCTGGGCGCCCGCTTCGATATCCACCTTCAGTTCGCCGGGGACCGTCTGGGGGCGCAGTTCCAGCACACCCACACCTTCATTCAGGCGCAGCTGGTAGCCGGCGGTGGCCGGGCTGGCGTCGGGGAGGGACGGCTCCAGGTTGGAATTCAGCGTCAGGGTAGGCGTGCTGGTGGGCGTGCCGAACTCGTCCAGCGCGGTGATCCGCAGGCGAATGGGCGTACTGCCGTCGGCAACCAGCTGCAGCGGCTCCACCTTGACCTGGGCGGTCTGCGCAGCCAGCTTCACGGTGACGCGGTCACTGCCCACGCTCAGCACGTTGTCGCCGGGGCGCAGCTGCACCCCCACGTAGGTCAGGCGCTGCACGCCGCGCACTCCGTCCTGGGTGTTGGTGCCGATCCGGTCCTCGGCCACGGGCTGACCGTTGACCAGCAGTGGGCTGGAGTCGCCCTGGACTTTTTCGACCGTGACCGAAATCTTGTCGCGGGTGCGGTACACGGTTCCCGCCAGCGGCAGACGCACGGCGCCGGGGTTCTCCTGGGCAGCGGCCTCGGCCTGCATGGGCCGGGCGTCACGGAAATCGTCGGCGTCGAACGCGCCTTCCAGCACCTCGCGGCGGTCGCTGGCGTAGCGGGCCACCAGGCTGGCCGGGGCCAGTTCGGGCAGGGCACCCCCGTGGCTGACCGAGTAGCTCAGCGTACCGGCAGCGATGGAGCATCCGGAGCTGGCCTGCCCATCAGTCGCCGGCGCAGCGGTCGGCACTTCCCAGTACAGCAGGCCGCTGGGGCCCACCTGGGGGTCGGGCAGCGCAGCGCCGTTCAGCCGCGCACTGCCGGGCTGGTAGCTGGCGCCAGTCGGCAGGCGGTGCGACACAATCAGGCTCTGGGCCTGCGCAGGGGCGCTGAAGGGCAGCAGCACTTCACTGCTGCGGGTGATCTCAGGCGGCGGGGCCTGCACCCTCAGCTGAGTGCTGGATTCCTGGGTCACCGGGCAGGTGCCGCTGGTCAGCCGGCCTGTCACCTGGCCAGGTTCGCCCGCCTGTGAGGCGCGGACGCGGTAGCTCAGCTCGCGGGTTTCCCCAGCGGCCAGTTCCCCGCTGAACGTGCCACTGTCCAGCAGTTCCAGACCGGTGCCTTCCTCGCTCAGCTGGTAGCTCGTGGCGGCGGTTCCCCGGTTGGTGAGCAGCACGCGCACCGTGCCTTCCTGACCAGGTTCCAGCTCCGGCAACTCACGGCGCAGCTGCACGCTGGTTTCGGCAGCCAGCACCTCGACCGTGCGGGTCACCGCCTGCTCCCACATGGGCGAGCGCAGGGTCACGGTGTAGGTGCCGGGTTCGCTGGCCAGAGCTTCAAGCGGCAAGCGGGCGGCCTGCTCGGCGCTCAGCTCGCCACGGTAGCTTGCCGCGCCGCTCAGTTTCAGGCCAGGAGCACTCAGTTCCAGGTCCAGCGGCAGAGCAGCGCGGTAGTCGGTGGCGGCATGCCCCTGCAGGCTCACCACGTCGCCCACGCACACCTGGGGCTTGTCCACCTGCAGGTCCAGGCTGACCTGGGGGCGCACCTGAATCCGGGTACGTCCCACACCGCCCCTGGGCACCGTCACGCTGGCGGCGTCCACGCTGACGCTGGCACCGGGCACGGCCTGCGGCTGCACGCTGTGTTCCCCGGCCGTCACCGCCTGGCGCAGGCTGGCGTCCACCGTCACCTCTTGGCCGTCTATCTGCGCCCCCACCTGGGTCGGCTGGGGGCCGGCGGGCAGCAGCAGCTCGGCGGTCACTTCCAGCAGGCCAGTCTCGTCCACCTGGCTGAGGGTCAGCGGCACAGGGCTGTGCTGGCGCTGCAGGGCAAAGCTGACCGTGTTGGAATACTGCTTGGCTGCCGCCGGCTGGCGCAGTTCAATCACGTATTCGCCGGCTTCTGCGGGCAGCGGCAGGTCGGCCCACTGCACGTCCTGGCCCACCGGCAGTGCCTGCGTGCGGCCATCCGCGAAACGGACCCGGGCCTCCAGTTCCCCGGCGCCGTCACCGTCGTACATCCGCAGAGCGTAGCCGGGGCCGTCGGTCGTCACGTTGACCACCGGCATCCAGGTGGCCGAGCGCACGTTGACCGTCAGCTGCTCGGCGCGTACCGCAGCACTCTGCCCCTGCAGGCGCACTGCAAAGGTGTTCTTGCCATTGCCCTGCGTCACGGTGCGCAGGCGGTAGCGGCCGGCCGGCAGCTCCCCGTCAATGAGCGGTTCCCAGGCATGGGCGCCCGGCCCGAAGGTGCGGCGCAGCACTTCACGGCCCTGGGCGTCTTGCAGCACAAATGTGGTGGTCACTTCCGGAGAAGGTGCATACTGCTCGTCACCGTAAGAGTCCGCGCTGCGGTAATCGGCCGGGTCCAGCCGGGGGCTGTAGAGGTCCAGGCGTACCCGCCCGGTCACGCCCACATCCAGGGTCAGGGTCTGGTCGCCCACCGCCCACATCAGGTGAGAACCCACACTGGTCAGGGGAAGGCTGGTGCTCAGCTGCTGCGCGTGCGCCGGTGCACTAAGCAGGGCGGTCAGGGTCAGCAGGGCGTTGATACCGCGTCTATTCATGGCTGCCTCCATTCCAGCTGGGGGTCGGTGACGGCGCTGCGGGGTTCACCGCTGTAGCTGAAGGTGTAGCTGATTCGGTGTTCACCGGCAGGCAGGGTGCCCTCGAAGCCGGCCGTGCCGCTGAGCAGCGTGGCGCCCGCCGGTAGAGGGTCGCTTAAGCGCAGGCCAGGAAGGGGCCGGTCCGACTTGAGGCTCAGGTCCACCCGGTAGCCCTGCGCCGTGCGGGACACGGTCTTGTTCACGGTCAGCGGGCCAGCGTTCAGGGTGGTGCGGCGGATGACATCGATCTCGCCGCCCAGCGGGGCCAGTGGGAAATCTGCACTTGTCAGGCCGCGCACATGCACCGTCTGGGTGCCGCTCGTAGCTTCTTGGGGCATGACCAGCGGCGCGTAGGGGACGGTGCCCGGGTCCAGCCGCAGGGCGTGGCTGCCCAGCGGCACGTTCAGGAAGGAAAAGCGGCCGTGCTGGTCGGTCAGCGCGGTGCGGCCACCGGCCAGCACCACGCGGGCGCGGTTCACCGGGGTGTCTACCTCTTTATCGTAGGTGCCGCTGCGGTTGCGGTCCACGTACACCGTGCCGATCACTTCACCCAGGGGGCGGAACAGCTGCAGGTTCACCACGACTTCCGCCTCGGAAGAGTCCTCGGCGATGTCGGTCGCGCCACTGGGACCTATCCCGCTGACCAGCACGTAGTTGCGCAGGCTGGACTGCTGGGCCGCGCTGGCCTGCACACGCATGTCGTACGTGAGGGTGGCGCTCTGCCCGGCCTTGAGGGTAGGCAGGGTCCACAGCATCACCTCGGATACCTCATCGCCGGCCTGGTAGTTGCCCAGCGGACGGTCCAGCACGCGGGTCTGCATCTTGGGGTCGGCCAGCGGCTCTGCGTCCTGCTGCCCGTAGCTCAGGGTGGCGCTGCCGGGGATATAGTCCAGCACCGAGGGGTCGGCCAGCATGTCGACAATGTCCACCGGGGTCAGGTCAGCGGCGGGCGACGGGTTGGTGATGGTCAGGGTAAAGGTCACGCGGTCGCCCACGTTCACCTGCTGGGTGCTGGCCTGTTTGGCCACCTGAATCTGGACCGGCAGCTGCACCGTGGCCGGCTCACTGATGACCAGTGGAATGCCGTCCACTGCCGGCAATTCGCTCGATACCAGATTAAAGGTGTTGGCAATGGTCTCCCCCATCTTTACCCGGTCGCTGACCCTGACCGTCAGCTCCACCGTGCGGCTCTCGCCCGGTGCCAGGCTGGCAAAGTCCCAGTGCACCACCTGCGCCCCCGGCGTCCCGGTCACTTGCCCGCCCGCCTGCGAGGACACGTAATCCACACCCGCCGGCAACGGGTCACTGATACGCACGTCTTTGAGCTCCGCGCCGTAAATGTTGGTGACCTGCAGCTGGTAGGTGACCAGCTCGCCTGCCTGGACTGTGCGGGTGTCCTGGGGGTCCACCACGGTCTTGACCAGCTGAGGCAGGGGCCGCAGGTAGTCGGTGGTGGAGTTGGAACTGCCGCGCTCGCCAGTCGCCGTAATCAGCGCGGTGACGGGGAGTTCCTCCGGGGTATAGCAGACCCGCACGTAGACTCGCTGCCCCGGTTCCAGATAGATTGGCAGGGCCAGCGGACGGTTGTGTTCGTCGTACAAGACATGCTTGGCCCGGCCCTCGGGATAGGTCACCGTGATGGTAAACAGGTCCGCCACGTCGCCGGTGTTGCGCAGGCCGTGGTCGAAGCAGACTTCCTGCCCGGACTTGGCGAAGGGCTTGGTTTGGGTGTCGGCCGGGCTCCCTTCCTCGGCATTGGAATGCCCTACCGGGCCCAGCGCCACAGCCGGGGTGTAACGCACACTCAGCGTGGCGTTGGCCGACGATTCGCGCCCGCTGGCTACGGCGGTCGCTACGTTCAGGAACTGCCGGCCATCCGCCGCGTCACGGGCCCGCAGGCGGAACGTCAGCTCGGCGCGGGCTCTGGGGGCCAGCTGCGAAGCCACTGTCCGCACACCCAGCACCTGGGACGGGGGCTCGACCTGCCACCGCTCCCCATCGAAATACTCGGTGCGGCCTGCAGGGCTACTGGCACTGCCGGCCACGAACTCCAGGCCCTGCGCCAGCTGCTCAGTCAGCAGGTCGGTCAGCACCACCTCACGCGAATCGCGGACGCCGCTATTCACTGCGCTGATTCGGACCGTGGTTTCCTGGCCCGGCAAAATCTTCGCCGGCTCGAAGGCCTTCTGGACCTGGACCTCGGGCGGCGTGCCCACCACCAACGCGGAGACGTTGTCGGTATCCGCACTGCTTCCATCCGCGCAGCTCGCCACCAGGTTGATGAAGGACTGCCCGGTTTCTATGGTGGGGGCCGTTTCGGTGCGCACCAGTACCGTCACGGAGGCTCCGGCATCCAGCGTGACCTCCTGCACTGCCGGCTCAGCCGGATCGACCTGACCGTTGCGGTTCAGGTCTAGGTGGGCCGACAATACCGTGGTCAGCGGGTTGCCAGCTTCCAGCTGCGTACGCACCGCAAAAGTGCTGGTCACGTTGCCGCTGTTGGTCAGCGTGTAAGGAAACAGCACCGTGTCGCCCGGCAACACGTCACGTGACAGGGCCGGCGCCGCTACACTGCCGCTGGGCAGCACACTGACGCCGCAGATGTCCTGCACCGTGGTCAGCACCGTGTTGGAATAGGCCACGGGTGCCGGCCGGCCTTCCGCATCGTCGAACTGAGCGCTGGCCCGGTTGGTAATCTGCGTGCCTGAGGGCGTCAGTTGCGCCAGCGCCGGGCTGGCAGACAGCAGACCGGACAGCAGTAGCGTAGACAAAGTGGTGGGGCGGGAGCGGGGCATGGTTCCTCCTGTAACTCTTGTGGCTGAGACGATTCTCAGGGCAGGGACAGACGTAAAAAAATTCCGATATTGGGGACGTAACTGATCGTGGGCCGTGCTGGATAACAGTTCCGCGTTGTTGCGCTGCTTTTTATCGTTCTTCTGTGTTGTGGGCCTTGCTGGACGACCGAGCTGCAGCGGAGCCTCAGGCCAGTGAAAAAGTGCAGGTGAAAAGTGCAGGTGGAAAAATGCGGGTGAAAAAAGAGGCCGGCAAAAGTGTGAAGGAAAGTGCGCCCATTTGCCGGCTGGGCGCACTTTGTAGGGTTCAGGCTCAGTTCACGCGGACAGTGAAGTCGGCGCGGAAGGTACCGCCGGCCGGCAGGATGTTGCCCGCAGGCGCCACGCACACCTCGCCGCCCTGGGCGGTAGGGGTGCCGGCAGCCAGGCTGGTGGGAGCAGCGCTGCTCCAGGTGGCTCCCTTGTCGGTGCTGTACAGACCGCCGCCGCTCACGCTGACGAAGGTGGTGTTCATGGGCACGCTGTCGCACACGAAGAAGTTGCTGATAGGCGCGTTGAAGTTGTTCTTCGCGATGATGGCGTAGTTCAGGTTGGTGCCGGGCAGGGCTTCGTTGCGGGTGGTGTAGCCGCTGGGCGCCGTGATACCGGCGTATGCGGTGTCACCGTTGCCCCCCTGGATGAACTTGGCCAGGGCCACGTTGCCGTTGGTGACTTGCACGTTGATGGTGTTGTTGGTGTCGGTCGAGGTCAGGCCGCTGCCGGTAGTCACGGTCTGAGTGATGGGAGACGTGGTTCCGGAAGTAGCGTTCTCGGGCACCACCACGGTGGCGACGAAGCAGCCCTGTGCGCCGGAGGCCAGGGTCAGCGTGCTGCCAGTGCCGTCGGCTACGCCGTCACAGTTAGTGTCGGGGGCGTAGGTGACCGGCACAGTCACGGTGCCGCCGCCCACGACCGGGAAGGTCACAGTGGTGGGCTGCACGGTGAACGTGTCGGTCGCGCCGCCAGTGTTCACAATCTGCATGGGGAAGGTGACGGTGGCGCCGGGCTGGACTGGCGGGTTGGGGTTGTAGGCCGCGTCAGGAGCAGTGCTGCTGGGGGTGTTGTCACCGAACTGCAGACCCGGGTCACGGATGATGTTGGTGGTGGTATCGGTGCGCTCGGGGTTGTTGGCGCTGGCCACCGTCAGGGTGGTGGTCTGGGTGTCCGAGACGTTGGGGGTGACGTCGCTGAACGGAATGGTGTTCTGGAACGAGGCGCTGTCGCCGGCGCGCAGGCCGCTGATCACCAGGTTGCCGCCGACCAGGGTGTAGGTGACGTCGTAGGCAGCGGTGCCGTCGGCAGGGGTAATGCTCACGGTGGTGGGCGAAGTGGTCACCTGAGCGCCCGTGGGGGTCAGGAACACGGTGCCGGCGGTGCTGGAGGTCACGGTGAAGTTGTCGGTGGCGTCACCGCTGTTCTGCAGGGTGTTGGTAAAGGTCACCGAGGTGACGCCCGCACGCACGTTGGACTGCTGGGAGTCGCTGGCGGTGGGGGTGACGGTGTTGCCGGTTGCGTCGGTATAAGGAGCAGTCTGCGGGGTACCGTTGCCGTCCGCATCGTTGCGGGGGCCGATCAGGGCGCCCGAATCCTGCACGGTGATCCGGCTGTACTGGAAGAACAGATCCGTAGCGGTTTCGGTCTTCTGCACGTTGGCGGTGCCGTCAAACTCCTGGCCGGTGCCTACGGGGGTGGCGCCCACAACAGTTTTGGGAGCAGCCGTGGCGTTCACGGTGTACACCATGAAGAAGTTGGTGGTGCCGCTGTTGTTTTCCACGGCGGTAGTGGTGGTGTCGTCACCGTTAGGAGCCACAGTCACGCTGGTGATGGCGGTGGCAGCAGCGATTTCGGCAGCGGACAGGCTGCCGTCTTTGTTGGTATCGGCCGACACAGAATAGAAACGCACGTTGGACACGTCGCCAGTCACTGCGCTGGTCAGGGCAATGTTCTGGGTGGTGTTACCGTTGTTCACGGCCACGTACTGGAAGGACACGGTGGTGCCGGGCAGCACGGCGCGCTGATACTCCGTAGGCGCACCGGCGGGGGCGTTGGTGGTGGCGCTGTCGTTGCCGCCCAGGTAGGTGACGTCGAAGGCGGCGCGGGGCAGCACGGTGGTGGTCACGGTGTTGGACTGGGTAGAGGCAGTGGTGTTGGTCGCCGGGTTGGTAAAGCTGGCACTTGCGGTGTTGGAGATGGTGGTGCCGGCGGTGGTGGTGGGGGCAGAAGCCAGGGTCTGTGCCGAAGCGGCTCCCAGGGTCAGGGCGGCCAAAAGGGCCAGGGTTTTGTTGGTCTGCATATCTAACTCTCCTTGTGCTGTGTAAAGCGCAGTAGCGGTGACTTAGGACCAGCCTCTCGCCCCCCAGCGAGACCATGTGGTCTAAGATGAGACTCACCTTAAGGTGAACAATCTTACGTCCCGCTTACCCATTTGGCCTGGAAACCTGTTCCAAGCCGTCGCCCGACTGCCCGAACAGTCGGTCGGTCAGCAGAGGAAGAATTCCCTGTGAGACGCCATTCCTTCTGGGCAGGCTTCTGGTGGAGGGTCTGAGAGCCGCCTTGCTCCAGCCACCACGAGCATTTGTAAGGAGCAAGATGAAGGTTGGCACTACAAGAGAGCGGCCCTCGAACAACCTTAATTTGTCAGTTGCATGGTGAGCCAGCGCGCTTGCTGCTGACCCTGGAGTGAGGGCAGGCGCCAGGCAGGCGGGCCAGGCCATAAAAAATCCCCGGCCAGGCCGGGGCAGGTGCACTCAAGCAGGAACTTACAGGCCCAGGTCGCCTGTGCGGCTGCGCTCGACCGGCAAACCACTGGCGCCCTCGAACGCGTCGATTTCCTGGATGAAGCGGTCGAACAGGTAGCGGCTGTCGTGCGGGCCGGGAGCCGATTCGGGGTGGTACTGCACGCTGAACACCGGGTAACGGGTGTGCGCCATGCCCTCCAGCGTCTGGTCGTTCAGGTTGATGTGGGTAGGCACGAACTGACCTGCCGGAATGGAGTCGATATCCACCGCGTAACCGTGGTTCTGGCTGGTGATTTCCACATTCCCGGTCAGCAGGTTCTTGACCGGCTGGTTGCCGCCGCGGTGCCCGAACTTCATCTTGAACGTCTGGCCACCGGCGCCCAGAGCCAGAATCTGATGGCCCAGGCAGATGCCGAAGGTGGGCAGCAGGCCCATCAGTTCCCAGGCGGTGCGGTGCGCGTAGGTCAGCGCAGCAGGGTCACCTGGGCCGTTGCTGAGGAACAGGCCGTGCGGCCCCAGCTCCATGATCTCGGCGGCGCTGGTGTGTGCGGGCACCACGATGGGTTCGATGCCCACTTCGGCCAGGCGCTTGATGATGGTGTGCTTGATACCGAAATCCACCAGCACCACCCGTTTGCCCTCGCGCAGGGTGGGATAGGCGTAAGGCAGCTCGGTGGTCACCTCGGCGGCCATGTCCAGGCCGTCGCGGTCGCGGTGCTCAGCGGCGCGGGCCACCAGCCCCGCTTCCTCCTCGGGCGAGAACTCGCCGTAAGGGTCGGACGGGTTGGTGTAGGAGCGGTGAGCAATCACGCCCTTGACCACGCCGCCGGAACGCAGACGGCGCACCAGGGCGCGGGTATCGATGCCCTGAATACTCACCACGCCGTAGCGCTGCATGAACTCTTCCAGGCCCTGCTCGGCGCGGTGACTGGAATAATCGTGCGAAAATTCGCGGCCGATGAAGCCCCGCACAAAGGGCCGGTTGGACTCCATGTCGTAGATGGCCACGCCGTAGTTGCCCACATGGGGATAGGTCATGGTCACGATTTGGCCCGCGTAGCTGGGGTCGGTCAGGATTTCCTGATAACCGGTCATGGACGTGTTGAACACCACTTCGCCCACCGTTTCGCCGCGGTGCCCAAAAGCGTAACCCCGGTACACGGTGCCGTCGGCCAGGGCCAGCAGGGCGCGTTCTTTTCTGATCATGCTCATACGAACCTCCATTCGCGCCTCACTGGACGCAATTCATGGTGGAGTCGGCCCCCGGATGAAGCCCAGAACTCGCTCGCCAGCTTAGCACCCACCCCGGCCCCAGTGCAGTGGGCAAGGTGCCATCGGCGCGGTGCGGCAAAGTGCGGCGCAGTTGGCGCGTCAGCCGCTTCGCAGTCATTGCGGCAAAGGGGCGTGCCAGGCCAGCGCCCCTGTCAGCCAGCCGGTGGCCAGGGCGTGCTGCACCTGCGGGGCCTGGGGCAGCCGCCGCGCCAACTCCTGTGGCGGCACTGGCTGGTAGCCCTGGTGCGCCCAAAAGGCCCCCTCGTCCGCCGAGAAGAGAAACACTTCCCGGCAGCCACGGGCCCGCAGCAGGGCGTAGGCTTCGGCCAGCATCCGCCCCGACCAGCCGCGCCCCCGGTCATCGGGATGCACCGTAAAGGAGCGCAGCAGGCCCGCGCCTTCCCCGTATTCCAGACCCAGCACGGCGGCGGGGCGGCCCTCCACCTCTCCCAGCAAGTAGGTCACGTCGCCCGCCAGAGTGACGGAGGTGGTGTACATCTCGGCCCGTTCGAGCAGCGCCAGGATGGCCGGCAGGTCGCTGGAAGTAGCGCGGCGAACAGTCAGGGTCATGAAGGGCAGTATTCCGGAGCGCGCCGCGCCGAAGCAAGCAGGCCACGCCACAAAAAACCAGCCCGCAGGCTGGCTTGCTGGTCTGCTTGAAAAGCAGGTCAGTTCAGGCGGAAGTTGATGCCCACGCGGCCGTGCAGGGCCACGCCGGTGTTGCCAGCGCTGTTCAGGGTGACCTTGGGGCCCACTTCACCGAACACGCGGGCGTTCTGGTTCACCACGAAGTCGGTGCCCACGAAAGCGCGGGGGCTAAAGGACACGCCGTCAGCGAAGCCCACGCCCACACCGGCGCCGTAGTAAGGCACGAAGCCGTTGCCTACGGGGTTACGGTCCACGCGGTTCAAATAGTCCACGCCAGCGCCGATGCCGGCGCCCTCGAAGCCCACGCCCACGCGGTAGGCGCTGTCGGCGTCAATGTCGGTCTGGTAGTGCACGCCCAGGCCAGTGCCGGCGTGAACGCCGCCGTAGCTGGCAGCGGAAGCGTTGGTGGCAAAGGCACCACCCAGGATGGTCAGAGCAATCAGGGTCTTCTTCATAGTTGGCATCCTAACCCACGGAGCTGATGGAGACATTTACACAGGCCCCCGGCGGCCTTCAGGCGGGCTTTAGAGAAGTTCTTCACTCGGCGTCTGTCAGAAACCCGTGTCAGCGGCTCCGCTGCCGTGCAGAAGCAGGCGCTATGCTGCCCGCCATGACCATGACGAACAAGGAGTTGCAGGCGCTGGTGGCCAAGGCACGCGGCGGCCGGGTGGTCCGCACCGGCTTCGTGGACGGCGGCAGTCTGGACCGCCGTCTGCTGGACGACCCCGAACTCGGCTACCGGCTGGCCGGCGGCTTCCCCGACGCCCGGCTGGTGGTGCTGACCCTGTACCCGGCCCACATTCCCGAGGTGGAAAGCGGCGTGCAGGTGCTGAGCATCACCCCGCTGGGCGGCGTCCCCTGGGACGAGCAGGACCTGCGGGTGCAGCTGGGCCGCTTGGAACTGGGCGAGGGCGCACTGGGCGATATCCGGGACGTACGCGGCAGCTTTCAGGTGACGGCCAGCGGCAAGGCCGCCGCTGCCCTGCTGGCCCTGAGCGACCTGGGTGGGCGCGAAGTGACCGTAGAAGAGGTCGGAGAGACAGCGGGCAAGGGCAGCAAACTGCGCGAAGTGGTGGTGCCCTCCATGCGCGCCGACGTGGTGGGGGCCAAGGGCTTCGGGGTCAGCCGGGCGTACTTTCAGCAGGGGATTGACAGCGGCAAGGTGCGGCTGAACGGCCAGCCGGTGCGGGCCGGCAGTGAGGTGCGCGAGGGCGACAGCCTCAGCGCCGAGGGCCTGGGCCGTATTGACTTCCGGCGGGTACTGAACGAGACCCGGCGCGGCAACTACAAAGTGGAACTGGAAGTGCACCGCTGATGACGGCTCCCACTGGCAGCGGCGGTATCGACCTGCTGGCGCGCCGACCGGCGCTGGACCGCAGCCGCCTGCTGGACACCCTGGTGCCCAGCGCCCGCTTTGCAGAGACCCGCTTCAGCACGTACCGTCCCAACCCGGAGTTCCCCTCCCAGGAGGCGGCCCGCCAGAGCCTGCAGGGCTTCTTGGAACCGCAGCCTCCCAAAAAGACCGGCATCTGGCCCTTTCAGAAGGTGGTCAGGCCCCAGGGCCGGGGCCTGTATCTGGACGGCGGTTTCGGTGTGGGCAAGACACACCTGCTGGCCAGCACCTACTACGCGGCGCGGGAACGCGACCCCGGCAGCCGAGTGGCCCTGATGAGCTTTCAGGACCTGATGTACCTGATTGGAGCGCTGAAAATGCCGCAGGCCATAGAGGCGCTGCGCGGCTACGACCTGCTGCTGATAGACGAATTCGAGCTGGACGACCCCGGCAACACCCACATGGCCAACACGCTACTCGAAGCGCTGATTCCGGCCGGCGTGAACGTGGTCGCCACGTCCAACACCGCCCCCGGCGCTCTGGGCGAGGGCCGCTTTTCCACGCGCGACTTTCAGCGACAGATTGAAGCGATTGCGGAGCAGTTCCAGTCACAGCGTGTGGACGGCCCCGATTACCGCCAGCGCGGCACCACGCCCTCACTGCCGCTAAGCGAAGAAGAGTTCGGGCGCTGGCTGGCGCGGCAGCCGCGTGACACCCTCAGCGTGGTCGGCGCAGACGACCTGGACCGGCACCTGCTGTCGGTGCATCCCAGCCAGTTCGCGGCACTGCTGGACGTCGTGCAGGCAGTCGCCGTGACCGGCCTACACCCGCTGACAGGGCAGAACGAGGCGCTGCGGCTGGTGCACTTTATAGACAAGGTGTACGACATGGGCCTGCACGCCGCCTTTACGGCACAGACCCCCGGCGCCACGCTGGAGGGCCTGTTCGACGAGAGCTACCGGCACGGCGCCTTCGCCAAAAAATACAGCCGCTGCCTCTCGCGCCTTTCGGAACTGCTGAGCGAGGCGCGGCAGCCATAACGTGGCGGAAGAGAAGCGCGGTCCCTGGGACAGAGGACCGCGCTTCTCTTTTGACTGCAACCGCAGCCGGCTCAGCCCTAGAGCGCCGAGCGCAGCGTGGCTCCCAGCGCCGCAATCCCAGCTTCAATCTGGGCCGGGGTGGCGTTGCTGTAGCTCAGGCGCATGGTGTTGGCGCCGCCGCCCTGGGCATAAAAGGGGGTGCCCGGCACGTAAGCCACCCGGTTCTCCACGGCGCGGGGCAGCAACGCGGCCGTGTCCAGCCCTTCAGGCAGCGTGACCCACAGGAACATGCCCCCTTCAGGCTCGGTGAACTGCACCCCTTGCGGGAAGTGCTCGCGCAGACCAGCCAGCATCAGCGCGGCCCGCTCGCCGTAGGCCACCCGCACCCGCTCAATCTGGCGCGGCAGCACGTCCTGTACCAGCTCGGCCACGATCATCTGGGTGAGGGTGGGGGTGTGCAGGTCGGCGCCCTGCTTGGCCTGCACCAGCTTGTCGGTGATAGGCGCGGCGGCCTGCACCCAGGCGTCGCGCAGGCCCGGCACCAGCGTCTTGGAAAAGCTGGAGCAGTAGATGACGTGGCTGAGGTCGGGATTGCCGCAGCGCTCCAGGCTCAGGCTGTACAGGCTGGGCAGCTCCTCGCCCACGAAGCGCAGCTTGCCGTACGGATCGTCCTCAATCACCAGCACGCCGTACTCGCCACTCAGCTCCACCAGGCGGCGGCGGCGCTCCAGGCTGAGGGTGCGTCCGGTGGGGTTCTGGAAGTTGGGGATGGTGTACATCAGCTTGGGCATCCGGCCCTGAGCGCGCTGGGCACGCAGCAGCTCCTCCAGCGCGTCTACATCGATGCCGTGGTCGTCGGTGGGCATTTCCAGGTACTGCGGGCCGTAGGGCTGGAAAGACTGCAGGGCACCCAGGTAAGTCGGGGCCTCGACCAGCACGGAGTCGCCCTCGTTGATCAGTATCTTGCCCAGCAGGTCCAGCGCCTGCTGACTGCCGGTGGTGATTTGTACGTGGGCGGGGGTCAGGCCGGGGGTCTGCGCAGCAATCCACTCGCGCAGCGGCAGATGGCCCTCGGTGGTGCCGTACTGCACAGCGGCCGGGCCGTAGCGCTCCAGCGCCGCGCTGGCTGCGCGCCCGATGTCGTCCAGCGGGAACAGCTCCGGGGCCGGCAGACCGCCGCCGAAGTTGATAATGTCGGGCTGCTGGGTCAGCTTGAGCAGCTCACGGATGGTGCTGGCCTTCATCAGGCGGGCGCGGTCGCTGAGCAGCGCCGTGAAGTCGGGCGCGGGGCGCTCCAGCCGAGGCTGCGCAGCAGGCGTCTGGGTTGTGGTCATGTCCTGCATGCTAGCGCAGCGCCCGCCAGCGCCGCTCCAGCCGAAAGTGCCGCCCTGCACGTGCAACTCGGGTGTGTGAACGCGGTAAGAGCATTCGCGGCATAATGAAAGCCTGGTTAACAGAGTGAACAGCGCTGTCTTAACTCCACCATCAGGCTGTGGCACCTCCTGCAGGCCCCCGCTTGCCCCACTTCAGGCAACTGCTCTGAGTGGCGACCTCGCCAAGACCTGCCTGGAGCAGCTGCGCCGCCCAGGTCTGGCGGCTCTGGCCTATTGCCCCGTAGCTTCTCCCCCCTTGCTCTTTTGCTTCCTTCCGGTGATTTCATGACTGTTCCTGCTTCCAAGCTTCCGACCGGCCCGCTGTGGCCCCGGGTCGTTCAGGACCTGCTGGGCCTGTACGCGCCGCAAGCCTCCTTTCTGGGCCAGCTGGGCGGCAGTTACCTGCGGGTCAGCGCCCAGAGCATCGAACCCCAGGCCCAGCAGGCGCTGGACCCGCCCGGCGAGTGGCTGGACCAGGGCGTGCTGGACTGGGTCAGCGTGGACGGGCACCTGCTGGGCCTGCTGTGGTCTCCCGAAGGCGTGAGCCCCGAAGTCACAGAACTGTTCAACCGGCTGCTGGCCACTCAGCAGGGCACCGCCGCCACCGCCGACTTCGAGCTGCTGCTGACCCAACTGCCCCAGCCCACCGCCTGGCTGGACATGGAGCTGCGGGTGCTGGAGACCAGCCGCAGTTTCCTGGACCTGTTCAGGCTGGAGCGCAGCGACGCGGTAGGTCACAATGTTCGCCAGCTGGGCCTGCCCGTTCAGGTGCGTTACCTAGAAGAAGCGGTGCAGGGCCGCCAGCCCGAGTGGCCCGAGTGGGAAACCGAGGACCCACGTGACCCGGAGCACACGCTGTGGCTGCGCTCTACCGTGCAGCCGTTCTTTACCGGGCAGCAGTCGGGCCTGCTGTGGAGCCTGCAGGACATCACCGACGAGCGCCAAAAGGGCGAGTGGCTGCGCTCGCTGCTGGACGGCCTGGGCGTGCCGGCTGCCGTGATTGACCTGAGCGGCGAGATTCAGCAGGCCAACCAGGCCCTGGGGGAGCTGAGCGGTCTAGAGGGCCTGACCGGCGAGTGCCTGCAAGACCTGACCCTGTTCAGCGAAGCCGGCAAGCGCACCGTGCAGGGTCTGATTACGCTGGCAGCCGAGGGCGGCGCCGCCCTGGCACACCCCGAGCGGCGCAAGGGCCAGCCGCTGACGCTGGAACTGCGGCGCTCGGCTGCCCGCCCCGACCTGTTGGTGGCCCAGCTGAGCGAGGGCCGCACGACCGGCGCCGTCAAGCCCGACGCGGCAGATGAGGACCAGGCCTTGTTGCAGGAGGTGCTCAACCAGCAGCACACCGCCACGCTGCTGGTGGACCGCAGCGGCGTGCTGCGGCTGATCAACGACCAGGCCGCCCAGCTGTCGGGCACCGACGCGGCCCGGCTGCTAGGCAAGAATCTGCGCCGGCAGATGGAACTGCTGGGCATCAACCTGTTCAGTGCCAGTGGCGAGCCGTTCCAGCTCAATCCGTGGATTGAGACCCTACCCCACAGCGCCGAGGTGATTCTGGAAACGCCGGGCCAGGGCCGCCGGCCAATGGCGCTGAACATCGGGCCGGTCAGCCCGGTGGGTTCGCAGGAAGACCGCAGTGTTCCCAGCGACCTGCTACTGATTACCCTGCGTGACCTGAGCGACCTGAAGCGCGCCCAGGCCCAGGCCACCTACGGCGCCTACCACGACCAGCTGACCGGGCTGTACAACCGCGCTGGCCTGCGGCGGTTCCTGGCGCAGCCGGACACCCCCCAGAGCGGCACGGTGGCGGTGGTGGAGCTGGACGAGTACGCCGCCATGACCACTGCCACCGAGTCCACCGCCATCCACCACCTGCTGATGCAGCTGGCCGCCAGCTTCCGCAGCCTGGCCGCCACCCACCAGGGCGAGGCGGCGCGGCTGGGCGACGGCACCTTTGCGCTGTGGTTGCCGGGGCTGTCCATGAAGCGGGCCGGGCTGGCGACCGAGCAGGTCACGCAGGGCAGTTTCCGGGTGGGCAAATCCACCACCGGCCTGACTTTCGCCACCGGCCTGGCCGAGACCGGCAATCAGAGTCCCGACGTCGCGCTAGGCAACGCCGAAATCGCCGCCCAGTTCGCCCGGCGCCGTGGCCGCGGGCAGGTCACGCCCTACCACGACGAGCTGCGCGTGCAGCTGGCCGAAACCTTCCGGCTGGAGCAGTCACTGCGCGACTCGGTCAGCAGCGGCCAGCTGAAGCTGCACTACCAGCCCACCTTGCACCTGGAGAGCGGCCAGATTTCCGGCGCCGAAGCCCTGCTGCGCTGGGAACGCATCAGCACCCGGCTCTCGCCGCACGAACTGCTGGAGCTGGCCGCACGGCTGCGCCTGCTGCAGCCGCTGAGCGACTGGGTGATGCGTGAGGCCATGCAGCAGCAGCGCGCCTGGAACGAACTGTGGCCCAACCTGCGCGTGGGTATCAACGTGAGCCTGGAAGAACTGCGCCAACCGGGAGCCCTGGGCGCCCTGTGGCCGCTGCTGGAGCAGCTGGAGCAGCAGGGCAGTCCGCTGCCCAACATCGAAATCAGCGCGACCAGCATGGTGGATTTCCGCCAGCAGGACGCCGGAGTCTTGCAGCAGCTGCACGAGGCCGGTGCCGCGCTGTGGCTGGACCACTTCGGGGAAGGAGTCATGAGCCTTACCTCGCTGACCGAGTTCCCACTGACCGGCCTAAAGCTGCACCCGCAGATGATGAGTGGGCTGGAGCGCGGCGGGCGCGGTCCCGACCTGGTGGCCGCCACCCTGGACCTGGCCGGCCGGCTGAACCTGCAGGTGACGGCGGTGGGCGTGGAAACCCCCGGGCAACTGGACGCCCTGAAGCGCCTGGGCTGCCATCAGGCACAAGGCTACGCCATCTCGCCGCCCCTCAAGGCCACCGCTCTGGGCGACTGGCTGCGCGACCATACGCCCGGCGGCCCACTGTCCGCCACGCCAGCACTGGACCTGAGCAGCATCTGAACCTGGCCCGGCCTGCCCCGTGCCGTGGCCGTGTGCAGGACAGGCAAGAACCCACGCACAGCACCCAGAAATCTCAGCGCCTGGAAATAAGGATGATAGACAACATCCCTGTTTCCGGGCGCATATGTATGGACGCGGCGAAAGGTGCCCTCCTGGGAAGCCCCAGCGCTGGATGCAGAGGCCGTCGGGGCAAGTTCTCCAGAGCATTTGGGAAGAAGGCAGGTCATCTTTTCGGTGAGCGAAGCAGGTGCAAAGCGCGAGGGCACGGCAGAGCACCACGCTGCGGCCAGTGCCTTTTCGGCAGGCATGTGATTCTGAGAACTGCTCTAGACTGACCGCCATGCTGATTTACGGACGTAACCCGGTCACCGAAGCCCTCAGGGAAGGGCGCGTGGAGGAAGTGCTGCTGGCGCACGGGGTGGAAGACGCCTTCGCCCGCCAGCTGCGTGCCCTGGCCGACGAAGCGGGCGTGCGGGTCCGTCAGGCCCCCCGCATCGAGCTGGACCAGCTGGCCGGAACCACCGCACATCAGGGCGTGCTGGCCGAGGCCGAGGAACTGAGCTGGAGCAGTCCACAGGCCATCTGGGACCTGGCCGAGCGCCGCGGTGAGGCCCCGCTGCTGGTGCTGCTGGACGGCATCACCGACCCGCGCAACTTCGGGGCCATCGTCCGCTCGGCGGAGGTGCTGGGCGCTCACGGGGTGGTGGTGGAAGAGCGCCGCAGCGCCCCCCTGAGCGCCGTGGTCGCCAAGACTGCCGCCGGGGCCACCGCCTACTTGCCGGTGGTGCAGGTCAAGAACTTGCCGCGCTTTATTGAGGAACTCAAGGACCGCAACGTGTGGGTGTACGGCGCCGCCGGCGAGGCCGCGCAGCCGCTGGAGCGCACCGACCTGAGCGGGCCGGTGGCACTGGTCATCGGCTCGGAAGGCGACGGCCTGCGCCGGCTGGTGCGCGAGCGCTGTGACGGCCTGGTCAGCATTCCGGTGCGCGGCCAGGTGCAGAGCCTCAACGCCAGCGTGGCCGCCGGCATCCTGATTTACGAGGCAGCCCGACGCCGCTGAAAAAGAGGGGCTGGGAGATGGAAGCAGCGAAACCCGCGGCACCTCCATGTCCCAGCTTTTGTCTCCCAGCAGCGGGCCGCAGCCCCTCATCTCTACACGCAGGCCAGCAGCACACCGCTGCGGTCCCGCAGTTCCAGGCGCGGGCGGCGCTCGTCCGACATCCAGCGCAGCACCTGCAGCAGGTCGTCGGATTGGTACACCACCTCGCGGCCCTGGCCTTCAGGCCAGACCACCTGATAGCGGCACTGTTCGGCGGGCGGTTCCCAGGCGCTGCCTGCGTCCTCTTTGACAAATGCTCGCGACATCCCGGCAGTGTAGTGCGGCAGCGGGAAGCGGGAATGAAGCGGGCCGTTACGGCAGCTTTAGCCTGGACCGCTGTACCGCGGACGCTTCAGGCCGCCCGGATCACAGGTCGGGCATGCTGCGCTTGGGCACCAGCCGCAGCTGCGCCTCGCGCTCCTGGCCGCCGCGCAGGTAGCGCACGGTGACCGTCTCCCCCACCCCGAAGCGCTGCAGCTCGCGGACCACCTCGCCGGCATTGCGGGTCCGCACCCCCTGCACGCTGATGATGATGTCCCCGAATCCCTGCAGCTGGCCGGTCCGCTCATCGCGGGTGGCGCCGCGCAGACCTGCCTTCTCGGCCGGGCTGCCCCGCGCCACCCGCGACACCACGCCGCCGGGAGGCTCGGTCAGGCCGTCGTGGTAGAGGTCGAACACCAGCCCCACCACCCCCCGGTCCCTTTGCTGGCCGTCCTTGAGGGCGGTGATCAGGGCGTTGCCTTCCACGGTGGGAACGGCGTAGGACGTTTCGGTGTTGCCCGCTTCGTCCACCCGGATATAGCTGACCACCCCGATGACCTGCCCCAGCCCGTTGATGATGGGGCCGCCGCTGTCGCCGGGGGCCAGCCGGGCGTTCATCTCCAGGGTGCCCTGCGGGAAATCGGCCCGGCCCGACGCCGCTTCGAGGCGCAGCAGCTGGCCCTCGCGTGGCTGCAAAAAGTCGCCGCCACTGTTCCCGATGGCCAGCACCGCTTCGCCCACCTGCGGCGGACGCGGTGAGAGGTTCAGGTAAGGGAAAGGGCCCTTGGCGTCCACCTGCAGCAGCGCCACATCGGCGGCCGCGTCGAAGGCCACCAGCCGCGCCGGGTAGCGCTGGCCGGCCAGCGTCTGCACCTGAAACAGCCGCCCCTCGCTCACGACGTGATAAGCGGTCAGCAACTGACCCTGCGGCGAGATGAAAAATCCGGTGCCCAGACCCATCGCCATGGAGCCGGGGTCCAGGCTGCCCAGCCGCACCACCGCCGAGCGCGACCGCTCGAATAGCCGCAGGGTTTCCTGGGGAAGTGTGGGCAGAGGCACCTGCACAGCCGATGGCTGGGGTTCGGCAGAGAGGTCCGCCGGCGGGGCACTGCCTTGGCCACCCAGCCCCGCCATGCCGCTGCCCGGCACCGGCAGCACGTAGGCCAGCAGCGCCAGCAGCAGCAGGGCCGGGAGGCGGAACCAGGACAGCGGACTCACAGGATTCAGTGTAGCGACTCGGGCCGCTGGCGAGGCCCCCACCGGAACAATCGCTAAACCTGTTCCTGTGCCCTGTGTCCCTGCAGCGCAGGAGTAGGCTAGGGCGCGATGCCTGCTGCTGCTGTCCCGCCTGCCCCTGACCCCTTTTCACTGCGCCTGCTCAGCCCAGCGCAGTGGGGGCTGCTGACCGTCACTTTCCTGATGTGGGCCGGGTTTTTCCTGATTATTCCGCTGGTCACGGTGCATTTCGTGGGCGGTCTGGGCTGGGCCGCCGGCGCGGTGGGTGTGGTCTTGGGCGTGCGGCAACTGGCGCAGCAAGGCCTGACCGTGCTGGGCGGGGCGTGGGCCGACCGGGTGGGGCCCCGGCAGCTGATTTTGTGGGGCTGCTTGCTGCGGGCCGTGGGCTTTGCGGGCATGGCCTTTTCAGGGACGTTCGCGGCGCTGCTGATATCCAGCCTGGTCGCCGGCGTGGGCGGCGCCCTGTTCGACGCCCCCAAAAGCGCAGCGCTGAGCGCCCTGACCCGGCCCGAGCACCGCCCGCAGCTGTTTAGCCTGCTGAGCGTGGCCGGCAACCTGGGCATGGTGCTGGGACCGCTGCTGGGCGCCGCCATGATGGGGCTGGGCTTCTCGGTGGCTGCACTGATAAGCGCCGGCACCTACGTGCTGTGCTGGCTGATCCTGCGCCTGACCCTGCCGGACGTGCGCCCAGCGCAAGAAGGCGGCGGGGGTCTGAACGGACTGCGCCGCGCCGTAGCGGACCGGCGTTTCGTGAAGTTTACCGTGGCGCTGATCGGGTACTTCCTGCTCAGCACCCAGCTGAACGTGGCCGTGACGCTCAAGGCAGTGGCTCTGGGTGGACCCGGCGCCACTGGCCCGCTGTACGCGCTGAATGCCGGCCTGGCGGTGCTGCTCCAGTACCCGCTGCTGCGCTGGGCCGAGGGGCGCTTCCGCGCCCGCACCATCCTGACCGCCGCCGTGACGCTGGCCGCGCTCTCACTGGGGCTGATGGGTTTTGCGGGCACTTTCCCGCTGCTGCTGGCCTGCGCCGCGCTGTATTCGCTGGGCACCATGCTGGTGTTCCCCACCCAGCAGACGCTGGTGTCGCGCCTGGCACCACCGGAACTGCTGGGCAGCTACTTCGGATTCAGTGCCATCAGCCTGGGGGTGGGAGGCGCGCTGGGCAACGTGCTGGGCGGCAGCCTGATGGACTACGGCGCGGCGCTGGGCCGGCCCGCCCTGCCCTGGCTGCTGCTGATGGCGACCGGCTTCGTGACTGTGGCGGCGCTGCGCTGGGCGCTGAAGGAGGTGCCCAGCGCTGGAGGACAGCAGCCAGGTTAAGCCAGGTTAAGCCGGGCAGGGGCCTGCTGCCCTACTCGGCCCGCTGCAGCGTGCCACGGGCCAGGCTCTGGCGGCGCAGTGACTGGAGTCCCGCTTCTAGCGTGAGGTCGCGGCCCTGCGCCAGCGCCTGCAAGAACGCTTCGCCGCTCTGGGCCTTCAGGTCGGGCTGCACCTGCACCGGGTAGGCCTGCCCGCCGGGCTTGGAGTAGTGCAGCGTGGTGAGCTGCAGCCCAGCCCCGCCGACCAGCGGAAAAACACGGGTGGCCGTGTTGCCCACGCCAGAGGTCGGGGAGCCGACCACCGTGCCGGCGCCGGAACGCTGCACCTCGTAGGCGAAGAACTCGGCGCACGAGGCGCTGCCCTCATCCACCAGCACGGCCAGCGGCCCGCGCCACAGTTGCGGACGGGACACCCGGCCCACCAGCACCCCGTTGTCCCAGCGGCGGCCTCCCGCCACCCGCGTGCCCACCTGCCGGCCAGCGCTGTGGGCCACGCGGCTGAACTCCGGCACGAAGGCGCTGGCGGCCAGGTCGCACTCCAGCAGGCTGCCGCCTGTATTGCCGCGCAGGTCCACCACGACGCCGCCTGCCCCACCGCTGCGGGCCTGCGCCACCTGCTCGTGGACACGGGCGGCCACCTCGCCGGCCGACAGGAACGTGGGAATGCGAATCACAGCAGTGCGTCCTGCGGCAGGCGTGCCACTTCCCACCCAGCTCAGGCGCGGGGGGTCGGCTGCGGCAGTGCGGGTGGCGGTGAGCCGCACACTCAGGCGCTGACCCTGGCGGTCCACGCCCAGGGTGATAGACCGGCCAGCTTCACGGGCGTCGGTCAGGTCGCTGTAGCGGTAGGGCCGGGTGTCCAGCAGCTGCAGCACGTCGCCCCGGCGCAGGCCCGCACGCTCGGCCGAGCTGCCAGGCACCACCTCGGTCACCAGGCGGCGCTCGCCCTGCAGCTCGGCCAGCTTCACGCCGAACTGCAGCCGCTCGCCCCCCAGCGCACTGCTCACGAAATCCTGGTACTCGTCCGGCCAGTACAAAAACGTGTGAGGGTCTCCCAGTGCCGTCAGCTGCGCTTCAATCACCGGATAGGCGGTTTCGGCCGGGCAGTTGAGGCCCTGGCCCTGGCACACGGCCAGCAGCCGCGCCTGATACTCACGGACCAGCGCACTGCGGTCCACCGCCGAAAGCCCGCCGTAGTCGCTCCGCAGCCACCCGGCTACCTCGTCGAACGCCTGCTGCGCGGGCGAGGTGCCGCTCGGTACGCGGGCAGGTGCCGTGCCTGGCCCCGCCGCACCCACAGCCCCCAGAGGCCGCGCCGGAATGGCAGGTACGGCCACCGCCGGTGCCGCACCCGACAGCGCGCTTAGCAGCAGGAGATGGGCGGCAATTCGGCGAATCATCCCAGCAGTATGACGCAGCTTGCTGAGACCAAATGAAGCGCCTTGACCGGCCCACCCTGGCATGCCGACGTGGCGCGGTCACCCGGCCCGCCAGCACAGCTTCATCCAAGTTCATCCGGCTGGAGGGCAAAGTTAAGCATTACAAGAATATGAAAAACTTAATGTAACCATAAGAACGTCGCAACGGGCCTTACGCCCTTTCTATGAGGCATAGATTAAATGGGGTTCAGTCCCCAATACAGGAGGAATCATGAGTCACCCTTATCCCCCCACTCGACCCGTTTCTTCCCCGTCTGCCCAGCAGACCGGCACCCCGCCTGGGCCAGACCAAACCACCCCCCGGACCCGTCCGGTGGTGCCGGTCGGCACGCTGGCCGTGGTGGCCTTTTTGTTCCTGAACATCGTGTTCATGTGGATGCTCGCACTGGGCGTGCAGCAGGGCAGGGCCTGATGACCGGCCGCGCTGCTCCACGGCTGGAACATCACAGCCTGAACATCTACGAGAACATCTGGCTGCTCATCGGCCTGCTGATTCAGCTGCTGCTGTTTGTCGGGGTCATTGCCAGTCTGGTCAGCGGCACCTCGCCCCTCTTGTCCGACAACACGGCCAGCCACAATCACCTGGCCGGCGTGCAGAGCGGCCGGGTGGACCCCGCGAACCTGCAGGCCACGGCCTTCGCCAAGCCGGGCCTGTACCAGCTGGAAGACGGCTCCTATCAGGCCATCGTGGTGGCGCGGGCCTTTGCCTTCGACCCACCCTTCTTGAAGGTGCCGGCCGGCACGCCGATCGACTTTCATGTCACCGCGCAGGACGTGGTCCACGGCTACTACGTGTACGGCACCAACATCAACGTGGACCTGATGCCGGGACAGGTCAGCAGCTTCCGCACCACCTTCGACACGCCCGGCGAGTACAACGTCATCTGCTACGAGTACTGCGGTATCGGCCACCACAACATGCTGAACAAAATTATCGTGGAACCGGCCGGCACTGAGGTGCCCACCGTGGATGCGCCCTCCCCCACCCAGGAGACCCAACCGTGACCACCACCCTGCCCCCCCATGCCGTGAACGCCGACCGCCCTGCCGGGCACGGCGCACCGGCCCGCACCATGCCTGCCGTGCAGGACAAGGCTTACCTGGCCAGCCTCAAGGGCGTCACGGCGGCTTACGTCATCACCGCTTTTGTGGCTCTGCTGATTGGCGTGCTGATCGGCCCCCTGCAGGCGCTGAACTACGCCGGAATCAATGTCTACGACAACCATCTGCTTAAGCTGCTGGTCAAGTCCTACTACCAGGGCCTGACCTTGCATGGCGTGCTGAACGCCCTGGTCTTCACGCAGTTTTTCATTTCCGGCTGGATGCTGTACCTGCCGGTCCGCGACCTGGGCATGCGGATCAATACCAAATTCGCCTGGGGCACCTACGCCGTGATGACCACCGGCCTGGTCCTGACCGCCGCCGCACTGCTGCTCAACGACGCCACCGTGCTGTATACCCTGTATCCGCCGATGCAGGGCAGCCCGCTGTTCTATATCGGCGCCAGCATCTTCGTGGCGGCGAGCTGGGGCGTGCTGGGACAGGTCGTGTATACCTGGCTGCAGTGGAAGCGCCAGAACCCCGGCAAGGTGACGCCGCTGGTGACCCACATGAGCGTGGCCACCTGGCTGATGTGGTTTATCGCCTCGCTGGGGCTGGTGACCGAAGCCCTGGTGATGCTGGTGCCCTGGTCGCTGGGCATCACCAAGACCATTGACCCGCTGATTGCCCGCACCCTGTTCTGGTGGACCGGACACGCCATCGTGTACTTCTGGCTGCTGCCCGCCTACATCGCCTGGTACGCGTTCTTGCCCCGGCACGCCGGCGGGCGCGTCGCCTCTGAACCACTGGTCCGGCTGGCTTTCGTGCTGTTTTTGCTGAACGGCGTCGGCGTGGGCCTGCACCACCAGTTCTCGAACCCCAACATCAACAACACCTGGAAAATCATCCACATGCTGCTCACCTTCTTGGTGGTGGTGCCCAGCCTGCTGACCGCCTTCAGCACGGCAGCGGCCCTGGAAGACGGCGCCCGCGCCAACGGCGGCGGCGGCTTCGTAGGCTGGATTCGTCACCTGCCCTGGCAGAACCCTGTGTTCGTGGGCATCACCCTGAGCATGATCAGCTTTATCCCTGGCGGTGCGGGCGGCGTCGTGAACGCCTCGCAGGCCTTTGCGCCGGTGGTCCACAACACCGCCTGGATTCCGGGACACTTTCACATCACGGTGGGCACGGCCGTCACCATGACCTTTATGGCGGTCAGCTTCTGGCTGATCCCCCACCTGCTGGGCAAGCCCCTGCCCAACCCCAAGCTTGCCCGCTGGAGCCAGTGGATCTGGTTCTGGGGCATGATTCTGTTCGCGGTCGGCATGCACTGGCAGGGCATTCTGGGCGTGCCGCGCCGCGCGCAGATCAGCGCTGTGGCGCAGCCGGAAGTGTACGAGGCCATGCACCTGGCCCTGCCCCGCTTCCTGACCGGCCTCAGCGGCATTCTGCTGCTTATCGGCGGCCTGATGTTCTTCTACGTGTTCTTCAAGATGGTGTTCAGCCGGCGCGTGCAGGACGGCGAGGAAATTGAGATTCCCTACAGCCCCTCTATCAGCGCGGCGGGCGAGGACCTCGCTACGGCCAGCCCGCTGGTGCGCCTGACCGAGCCGCTGCTGGCGCTGGGCGCCCTGGGCCTGATTATCGTGCTGATGGTGTACCTGCCGGTGCTGCTGCCGATGGTGACCAACATGCAGGGTGCTCCCGGCCAGATGCTGTGGCGGAACTGAGTTTTTCCCACTGAGTTTTCCCCACTGGGCCTTTCCCTGACCCCTTCCAACGGAGAATTTCCCATGAACGAAGAACACCAAGGATTCAGCTTCGCCGAGGCCGCCGTGTGGCTGCTGGGCCTCGTCCTGACCATTCAGATTGGCTGGCTGGCGTACAGCATGGGCCAAGGCATCGCCGGGCGGCCTTTTGCAGATGGACGCGGCGCGGCAGCCGGCGCCACCATGGCCGCTGTGGACAGCAGCGCGCCGCAGCCTGCCAACGGCCCGCAGCTGTTCGCAGGCAACTGCGCCGGCTGCCATGGGGCCAAGGCCGAAGGCGGAGTCGGCCCCAGCCTGAAAACCGCCGCCGGCTGGACGCTGGCCGAGTTCACCGAAGCCACCCTGCACGGCAAGACCCCGGACGGCCGCTCACTGGCGCCCATCATGCCGCACTTTGCCGACACTGGCTTTAGCGGCGAGGCGGCCACCGACCAGCAGTTGGAGGCCATTCACACCTACCTGGGCACGCTTCAGTAGCGTTTCCCTGTCAGCCCCGCCGAGCGGCAGGCGGGGCTTTCCGTTTCCCTTTTTTGCACCTGTTCCCTGCACCCGTGCTCCGCACCCGCCCGCGCAGCCAGGGTCCTCAGCCGCCGGCCCCATGCAAATGAAGCTTCTTCATCAAACCGGCATAATTCGTGCACAACTTCCCCAGCAGCATGAGGGGCAAGGCAGGCCGCAACTGGCCTGTTTCCGCACCACGCCCCGCAGACCTCACATGTTGACGGCCCGGCCCGCGCCGCGCCGCAGGAGTCCCACGTTGATAGAAACCCTTTTTGGTTGGATGAGCCACCCCGAAGCCTGGCTGGCGTTCGGCACCCTGCTTCTGCTGGAGCTGATTCTCGGCATCGACAACATCGTCTTTATTTCGATTCTCAGCGGCAAGCTGCCGCCTGAGCAGCGCGACCGCGCCCGCACCATCGGCCTGCTGGGCGCGGGCCTGACCCGCTTGCTGCTGCTGGCCTCTATCGCCTGGGTCATGACGCTGACCAACACCCTGTTTACGGCGTTCGGGCACGACTTTGCCGGCAAGGACCTGATTCTCATCGGCGGCGGCCTGTTCCTCATGTACAAGGCCACCAAGGAGATGCACGAGCAGCTTGAAGGCCCGCACGAGGAAGTGGGCAGCGGCAGCACACCCGGCAAGCCGGTGCGGGCCGTGGGCTTTACCTCGGTCATTATCCAGATCATGATTCTGGACATCGTGTTCAGCCTGGACAGCGTGATTACGGCGGTAGGCATGGCCGAAGACATCGGTGTGATGGTGTCGGCTGTGGTGGTCACGGTGGCCCTGATGCTGGTGGCCGCCAAACCGATTGGCGACTTCGTGCAGGCCCACCCGACGGTCAAGGTGCTGGCGCTGAGCTTCCTGCTGCTGATTGGCGTGAACCTGATTGCCGACGGCCTGGGCTTCCACATTCCCAAGGGCTACACCTACTTCGCCATGGGCTTTTCTATCGCGGTGGAGCTGTTCAACATGCGGCTGCGCAAAAGCCAGCCGGTGGAGCTGCACGGCTCGGGCCGCGAACCTCAGGTCTGACCTTCTGGCCCCCACATCCTACAGAGCCCTCAAAAAATCCCCCGCAACACTGGCGGGGGATTTGCGTGGTATGGCGGAAACGTTATTTGCCGCTTTCCCAGTCCAGCGACCAGGTGGGGTGGCCGCGCACTTCGCGGTCCTCGGCGGCCTTGCCCAGGATGAAGAAGGTGGGCGCCCAGTGGCCCATAAACAGGCCGTCGCGCTCGTCGCCGCTGTCTTCATTGGTGAGGTAGCGGTAGGCGCTGGCAGCGATAGAGGCATAGCCCAGGGCGTACATCAGGACAGAAGCTTTCAGTTTCATAGGGTCTCCTAGAGCCGTTATGAGGGAATTTCGGGGCAGGTTGTCTGGCTCTGACTCCGAGTATGCGCTCCTGCACTGCGCCGGCACCTTGAGCAGACGCTTAGGCTTGCGCCCTCCTGCCCCACCGCTCGCCTACACCGACACCTGCTCGGGTGCAAGGTGGTCGAAGCGGTTCACCCAGACCACCAGCGGCCCCCACTCGGCGGGAGTTTCGGGGCCGTGCAGGGTAAGCAGCGTGGTGGCCGTGTTGAACACGCGGAAATAGGCGCTGCCATGCCCGGTCACCTCGCGCAGCAGGTACTGGGTAAAGTGCCCGTGCGTGACCAGCGCCACCGTCTCCCCCGCCTCGCCCGCTGGCGCATGGTGCCCGCGCAACTGCCGCAGCAGCGCGGCGGCCCGCTGCTGAAGCACGCGGTCATCGTCCGCATAGTGCTCGAAGCCACCCGCCCAAGGCTCCTGCATATCTAGCTCTGGCGGCCACAGCAGCGCGGGGTTGTCCGCCAGCAGGTCGGCGTGCGCCGCACCCGCCAGCGCCTGCCGCTCGCCCGCCTCGTCCTTGCCGAAGATGCCGCCCGCCTCATGCGCCAGCGCCAGCCCCTGCACGGGCAGCCCCAGCGCCTGCGCCAGCGGAGCCGCCGTCTGCACCGAGCGGCGCATCAGGCTGGAATAGAGGTGGGTAACCCGCCCAAAGGTGGCGTCGCTACAGGCAAACTGCGCCAAAGCCGCCGCCTGAGCGTGGCCCAGGTCGGTCAGTGGTGGGTCGGGGTGGCGGCCTTCGCTGCTCCCTGTTTCGGCGTACAGCAGGTTGTTGGCAGACTGGGCATGACGGATGAGGAGCAAGTTCATGGGAGGGAGTATGGCATAGTAGGTAGCATGAGTTATGCCACTCGAATCAGTGCGACTTTGCCCACGGAACTGAGCCGTTTTTTGGACGACTACCAGAAGCGGCACGGGCTGGACACCCGCAGCGCTGCACTGGCCGAAGCGGTTCGGGCGCTGCAAACCAGTGAGCTGGAGGCCGCCTACCGCGACCTGGGCACTGCACAGGCTGAAGGGCTAGAACTCTACCCCGCTGACAATGCAGACGGCCTGGAGCAACCTTGAAACTCGTCCGGCGCGGCGACATCTGGCTGATCAATTACCGCCCCGATGGCCGCGAGGGAGAAGCGGCGCAGGTTCACCCTGGCGTCATCGTCAGCAACAATGCCAACAACGCCGGGGCACACCTGCTGATGACGGTTCCGCTCACCAGCAACGTGGAGCGCGTGTACGTAACCAACGTGATTCTGCCCAACCAGCGCACAGGTCTGGACCATGACAGCAAAGCGCAGGTGGAAGCCATGCGGGCGGCCCACGCCAGCCGCCTCATCAAACGGCTGGGGCATGTGCCGGATGACTTGATGGCAGAGTTGGATGGGAAGCTAAGGATGCATTTGGGGTTGTGAAGGCAATTGAGGCGTTGGATGCAGGGATTCCCACCTCAAGCCAATTGAGCCATCAACCGCGCTGCCAGCAGGTCGAAACCAATAACCCCACACTCTGAGGCATCAGCGGCAGCTCCGCCGCCTGCATTGCGGCCAGCATGGACAGGCAGCCAAAGCCGCGCTGAAGGGTCGCGGCAGGATTGACACAGGGAGTTCCAGTCAGGCGAATGGCTCCGAACCACCACAACATCCCATCCATCCGGGTGCAGCCCTGTTCATCTAGCAGCTACAGCTCCGAGCCGTGCGCGTATCACTGCGCCTTCTGCGAGCGGTACTGACGCACTCTGGCATCTGGAAAGACTTCTTGCCAATCTTTTTGACCGTTGACTAAGGCGATGGTAGGTTGGGTGGTAGTCACGCTCACGTCTTAACTCAGAAACATTCTAACAGATTGTGACTTTACGTAATAGAAGGATTTAGAAATCAATCTAATAGGGGTGAATTAATGATATAGACATTGATTAAAAAGATAAATTCCTCAGATAACTATACTGAATATCACTATAGAATTTTAGATTTTTTACTCATTGAAGCGAGTAAAGCTATTTCATAATCTTCAGATGCTCTAGAGGAATTTGGTGAAGTATCCCCATAATATTTTCTAGATGAAGATCCATAATCAAGATCTTCGTCGATTGAATAGAGTTTCATCTGTATTAACCTACTACCAATTATAAGCTCTACAGGATTATTGCTATCGTTAGCAATTTCTATAGGTACACATCCCCTGAATCCGGGCTGCAAAGTAGTTGATAGCCTTATGCCCAAACGGTTGTAGCTACTGCGAGTTATTATCTCAGCATAGATGTTTCCTGGTAATTTTACATATTCTAAACTCGTTGTCAGAACTAACTGTCCTGGATATACCAAGAAGCCATCACCTACATCACGTCTAGTATTTTGAAAATAGGATGTGGTACTTCTATAATTTCCATGTTTATCAAGTGATATATAGGATGAACGGGTCTTTATGGATACAAGAAAGTCGTATCCAAGCCTTAAATCAACGGAAATGTTACCGATTTGTGATTCATCAAGTAACGGATCAATAAGCACGCTGTCAATGCCTTTATTTATAGCACCAGACAGATTTTTATGCGTTACTATTGACATTTTCCCATTTCTCTCTAATCGAATAATTGCGGATCGACTTTACGATTAAATCATTGCTGATGTTGAACTCTTTGGAATATTCATGCAGGGACACCGTACTGTAAACTTCTTTGAGATACTTCCAGTAGGAAACGAGCAACCCGTGAACTTCTCTACGGTTAGCAGCCTGAACTGTAATAGCTTCAGTCAAAGGAGTAGATACATTGGGCTCTTCGAAGTAGCGAGCCAATGGCTTCATTCCCATGAGGGCAACTGTATCCGAGACTGATTGAGTGATTGGTGTATCGATACCCAAAAGAAAATTTTCTATATGTGTTTTGCGTTTGAAAGTTGCTGGATGGGTTTCTGAGTCATAATCGGAAGCACCTATTTCGGCTAGAAAGTCAGTTATAGTCTCTCCAACAAAGCAGGCCGCAAAAGTATCGCAAAAATATTCAGCGAGGTGATTCTTAAGTATGTAAATTTTTTGTTTAGGGCTTAAGTTATTAAATTCTTCAGGTAAATTCATATAATCAATTAAACTGCTATCCGAATTTAAAAGCATTACTTCACTTATATTATAAAGCCTATCCATAAAATGCCCAAGTTCGTGATACATAGGAATCATGTAGATAGCATTTCTAGAATAAAATTTAGGCATTGCAACCTGAATTATGTGCGTATCGACACTTTTTAGTGATATTTGAGGTAATAACTCTTGAATTCCACTTATAACATTAGCATTATAAAAGTGGAACATCATCTTGTTATTAGTAAAAGCAGTTATGATAATAGAATCTAAATCTACAAACTCTGATAGAGATGACTGCAACAGATACTCCAACTCATACGGAATTTCCTTCGTATTACTATTAGAGATATAAGTATAGGAAGACCAAACTAGATCAGATACGCCCCTTACAACTTTAGGATCCAGATCTCCAAAATTTTCCGTGCAGTAATCTATTGCTTCTAGTAAATCGGTTATATAAGCATAAATACCAGCATTGAAATAAGGTACTTCTAAAAGAGCTTTAAGATTCTTCCGCAGAAGTAAGAGATCAGAAAAGGCGAGCAAATCCCAGCCCCAAATGTTCAAGCATCTCACGTGCAATCTCACCCTCTATTTCGCCTGCCGAATCAAGTGATCTCACAGTTGAAGAAATGAAACGGTCAGACTTTATAGAAATGGCTAAATCGAGGGCTTCTTTATCTGCATTGGGCAATATCACATCACCATCAGCCAACTTGATAGCAGTTTGAAATATATTATTCATTCTCTCGACTAAATAATCGGGGGCGTCCCTACGTTCGGCTCTGATTTCCAGAAATATTTTGAGGGGACTCGTACCAATAAGCTCTCGTGAGGAAGCAGCCATCAGCATATATTTCTCCTTTATTATGTTATAAACTAAATGGCCATATCACCATTGTCATGAGGATAGCAACAATGGTAACGATTAGTCTTTCGAAAGACTCACCCCTCCAGCGCCAGCTTATCCACGTCGTTCAGCAGCGGCACGCCCGCAGGGTAGTCGCCCGTAAAGCACGCCCCGCAGAGGCCCTGGCCCCCGATAGCTTCACGCAGGCCGCCTTCGCTGATAAAGGCGAGGGTGTCGGCCCCAATCAGGTCGCGGATTTCTTCCACGCTGTGGGTAGAGGCCACCAGCTCCTTGCGGGCGGCGGTGTCGATGCCGTAAAAGCACGGGTGGGTGATGGGCGGGCTGCTCACGCGGAAGTGGACCTCGGCGGCCCCCGCTTCGCGCAGCAGGTTTACGATTTGGCGGCTGGTGGTGCCGCGCACGATGGAGTCGTCTACCAGCACCACGCGCTTACCGCGAATGGCGGAGGTGGGGCTCAGCTTCATCTTGACCTTCAGCTCGCGGGCTTCCTGGGTGGGCGCGATAAAGGTGCGGCCCGCGTAGGGGTTCTTGTACAGGCCGTAGTCGAAGGGAATACCGCTCTCGCGGGCGTAGCCGATGGCGGCCCCGATGCCGGAGTCGGGCACAGGCACCACCACGTCGGCTTCTACGGGCTTCTCGCGGGCCAGTTGCTCGCCCATGCGAATGCGGCTTTCGTGCACGTCTACCCCGTCCAGCTGGCTGTCGCTGCGGGCAAAGTAAATCCACTCGAACGAGCAGGGCGTGGGCTGAGCAGGCTCCACCATCAGCGAGTGCAGGCCCTGCTCGTCGATGCTGACCAGCTCGCCGGGCTGCACGTCGCGCAGCAGGCGGGCCCCCACCGCGTACAGGGCACACGGCTCGGAGGCCAGCACGTAAGCCCCGTCCTCACGCTGCCCCAGCACCAGCGGGCGCACGCCGTTGGGGTCGCGGAAACCGATCAGCTGGGTGCGGCTCATCAGCACGCAGGCGTAGCCACCCTTGAGACGCTGCATGGCGTGGGCCGCCGCCTCGACCAGGTCCTTGCCGCTTTCACGGGCAATCAGGTTCAGCATCACCTCAGAGTCGTTGGTGGTCTGGAACAGGGCGCCTTCTTCCAGCATCTCGGCGCGGACTTCCAGGGCGTTCACGAAGTTGCCGTTGTGGGCAAAGCCCAGAATGCCCTTGTTGGTGCGGGTGTTCAGCGGCTGGGCGTTGAAGCGCAGGTTGGAGCCGGTGGTGGAGTAGCGCACGTGCCCGATGCCCACGCGGGCGTCCGGCAGGCTGAACGACGCCATCCGCTCGGGCGTGAACACCTGCGTGACCAGGCCCAGGTCCTTTTCCACGTGCAGCTTCTCGCCGTTGCTGACGCAGATCCCGGCCGCCTCCTGGCCACGGTGCTGCAGGGCGAACAGGCCCAGGTAGGTCATCCAGGCCAGGTCCTGCGGCTGGGGAGAATAGATGCCGAAGACGCCGCATTCGTCTTGGGGTTTGTCGGTAGCGGGGTCAAAAATCATGCCAGAATCTCCCGCAAGGCACCGCTATGGGCCTGTTTCATCGCGTCAATGCTCACGCTGAAATTTAGTCCATGTTGCGGCAGCGCAACCGTGAGGCGTTCGCCGCTTTGCTCGTTCACGTCGCCCAGCAGCTTGAAGGGCACGTCCAGTTCGCCCAGGCGGGCTTCGGCGGCAGTTTCCTGACCCACCGGCACGGCCACCACGATGCTGGAATGGGTTTCCCCGAACAGCAGCGCGTCGGCGCGGGTGTCCAAGGGGGCGTCCAGGGTGATGCTGGCGCCCTGGGTGCCGCCCAGCAGCATCTCGGCCAGCGCCACGCTCAGACCGCCTTCGCTGGCATCGTGGGCGGCGGCGGCAAGACCTTCCCGAATCAGCGCCAGGGTGCCGTCAATGACTTTGCGGTGCAGCTCCAGGTCCAGCGCAGGCACCTGACCCGCTTCCAGGCCGTGGACGGTTTCCAGGTACTGGCTGGCCCCGATGGTCTGGGCCAGTTCGCCCAGCAGGTAGAGGCTGTGCGGGCCGACGGGCACCTGCTGGCCCACATGTTTGGTCACGTCGGGCAGCACGCCCACCATGCCGATGGTCGGGGTGGGGTGAATGGCGACCTTCTGGTCCCCTTCCACGTACTGGTTGTAGAGGCTCACGTTGCCGCCAGTCACGGGCGTGTTCAGGGCGCGGCAGGCATCCGCAATGCCCTGCACTGCTTGCTGAAGCTGGTAGTACACGCCCAGGTCGTGCGGGTTGCCGAAGTTGAGGTTGTCGGTAATCGCCAGCGGAGTCGCGCCCACGCAGGCCAGGTTGCGGGCGGCTTCGGCCACAGCTGCGGCAGCGCCCGTGTAGGGGTTCAGGTACACAAAACGGGGGTTGCAGTCGCTGGTGGCGGCTACGCCGATGCTTGTGCCACGCACGCGCATCACCGCAGCGTCGGCGGCTCCGGGCACCACCACGGTATTCGTCATCACCTGGTGGTCGTAGCGCTCAAAAATCGGCTTCTTGCTGGCAATGGTGGGGTGCGAGAGCAGGTCGGTCAGCACCGCGCCGAGGTCGTTCGGCATCTGGATGCCGCTGAGGTCCATTTCACGCTTGGCGATAATGTCAGGATTTTCTACACCTTCGCGGGTGTACTTGGGCGCTTCGTTCAGCAGGTCTACGGGAAGGTCGCACACCACTTCGCCGTCCCAAATCAGGCGGTAGTTCTGGTGGTCTTCCACCTGCCCGATATTCACCACGTCCAGTTCCCACTTGGCGAGCAGGTCGTACAGCTCCTGCTCCTTGCCCGGCACCGGCACCAGAATCATGCGCTCCTGCGACTCAGACAGGCACAGCTCCATCGGCACCATGCCCGTTTCGCGGGTGGGCACGTCATTCAGGTTCATGCTGATGCCCAGGCCTGCGCGGTAAGCCATTTCACAGGTGCTGGACACCAGACCCGCCGCGCCCATGTCCTGCACGCCCGCCACGAGGCCCGCCTGAATCGCTTCCAGGGTGGCTTCCAGCAGCAGTTTCTCCATGAAGGGGTCGCCCACCTGCACGGCGGGGCGGTCTGCTTGACTGGCGGCGCTCAGGTCGGCGCTGGAGAACACGGCCCCACCCAGACCGTCGCGGCCCGTCTTGGAACCGACGTAAATAATCTGGTTGCCCACTTCGCCCATCGTGCCTTTGGCGAGGTCTTCGTGGCGCAGCAGCCCCAGCGCCATCACGTTCACCAGCGGGTTTTCCTGATAGCTGGGGTGGAAGATGGTTTCGCCGCCTACTGTGGGCACGCCGATGGCGTTGCCATAGTGCGAAATGCCGTCCACCACACCATTCAACAGGAAACGGGTGCGGGGGCTTTCGGGGTCGCCAAAGCGCAGGCTGTCCAGCACCGCAAAGGGCCGAGCGCCCATCGCAAAGATGTCGCGCAGGATGCCGCCTACGCCCGTCGCTGCGCCCTGCACGGGTTCCACGGCGGAGGGGTGGTTGTGTGATTCCATCTTGAAGGCCACGCCGTAGCCCTCGCCAATGTCAATCACGCCCGCGTTCTCGCCGGGGCCTTGCAGCACCTGTGGGCCTTCGGTGGGAAACACTTTGAAGAGGGGACGGCTGTTCTTGTAGCCACAGTGCTCGGACCACATCGCGCCCACGATGGCGGCTTCCAGCGCATTAGGTTCGCGCCCGATGCGCTCGACGAGGATGTCAAATTCTTCGGTAGAAAGGCCGAAGGTGGCGGCTTGGTCACGGAGGGTTGCTTGAGTCATGGGAACTCCTGAGAATCTGTTGTTTCGAAATGTCCCCGAGCGTCTTGGCTTCACGTTACAGCCGCCGGGAACCAGGTCATCAAACTGGAAAGGTAAAAAAGGTTCTGAACTGACCCCGCGCTTCGCCTGTGTGGGCGGGCGCCGTCAGACGCAAAACAGAGCCACAGCGAGAGAGAGCGCCAGTCTTTCCACGCCCGCTTTTCGGTTACTTCCTGCGCTTCAGCGACTCGAACACGCCCCGACCATCCTCACTGCCCAGCAGCAGTTCCACGGCCCGCTCGGGGTGGGGCATCATGCCCAGCACGTTGCCGCCTTCGTTCACGATGCCCGCGATGTCGTTGAGGCTGCCGTTGGGGTTGTCCTTGTAGCGGAACACCACGCGGCCCTCGGTTTCCAGGCGGCCAATGGTTTCGGCATCGGCGTAGAAGTTGCCTTCGCCGTGCGCGATAGGGATTTCGATGACCTGTCCCTTCTCGTAGGCGCGGCTGAAGTCGGTGTCGGCGTTTTCCACCACCAGATGCACGGGAGCGCAGTGGAAGTGCAGGTCACGGTTGCGGCTGAGTGCTCCGGGCAACAGGCCACTTTCGGTCAGTACCTGAAAGCCGTTGCACACGCCCAGCACGCAACCGCCCGCTTCAGCGTGGGCCTTGACGGCATTCATGATGGGGCTGCGGGCGGCAATCGCGCCGCTGCGGAGGTGGTCGCCGTAGCTGAAGCCCCCAGGAATGAACACCAGTTCGGTGCCTTCCGGCAGCTCGGTTTCGGTGTGCCAGACGAACTCGGCGTCCTTGTCCAGCAGCAACTTGGCGGCTTCCAAAGCGTCGGTGTCGCAGTTGGAGCCGGGGAATTGAACGACGGCAGTTTTCACTGCGCGGCCTCCTCCACTTCCCACTTCACGTCTTCCATGATGGGGTTGCTCAGCACGTTCTCGGCCATGTCCTTGAGCTGGGCTTCCACGTCGCCGCGCTCGCCGGTCAGTTGCAGCTCGATATACTTGCCCACACGCACGCCGCTCACGTTGCTCTGGCCCAGGTGCGAGAGCGCGCGCTCCACCGTGCGGCCCTGTGGGTCGAGGATAGAAGGCTTGAGGGTCACGTAAACTTTGGCGTTGTATTGAGGCATTTGGGACTCCTTCGGAGATTGTCTAAGGGTCGAGAGGTCTAAGGGTCAAAGCTGCTGGGGCGGTCATTGGTATGGCTTTGAAATAAGCCAAGGGTCTAGAAAATGGGTTAACCAACTTTCTTAGACCCTTTGCCTCCTGGCCCCTTAGACCTCGCTGGTCACGCGCCGCAGCATCTCGGCGTAGGCCTCGGCTTCTCCACCCAGGTCGCGGCGGAAGCGGTCCTTGTCGAGCTTTTCGCCGGTCTGAGCGTCCCAGAAGCGGCAGGTATCGGGGCTGATTTCGTCGGCCAGCACGATTTCACCGCCCGGCAGCTTGCCGAATTCCAACTTGAAGTCCACCAGGGTCACGCCCCGCTTCTCGAAGTAGGGCACCAGGAAGTCACGCACTTTCAGCGCCAGCTCGCGGATACGGGTCAGGTCTTCTTCGCTGGCCCAACCGAGGGCTAAAGCGGTGTCGGTGTTAATCAGCGGGTCGCCCAGCGCGTCGGACTTGTAGCAGTACTCCACCACGGGGCGGCTGAGTTTCTCGCCTTCTTCCACGCCCAGGCGCTTGCTGAAGCTTCCGGCGGCAATGTTCCGCACGATTACTTCTACCGGCACGATGGTCACGGCCTTCACGCGCTGCTCGGTGTCGGAGAGCTGCTCAATAAAGTGCGTGGGGATACCGGCAGCTTCCAGCAGAGGAAACAGGTGCGCGGTAATCGCGTTGTTGGTAGCTCCCTTGCCGGCCCACTCGCCGCGCTTCTGGGCGTTGAAGGCGGTGGCGTCGTCCTTGTACTGGACGATGTACTCGGCGGGGTTCTCAGTGGCAAAGACCTTTTTGGCCTTGCCCTCGTACAGAGGTGCGCTGCTGTTCATAGGGCCTCCATCGCCGCCTCACGGGGCGGACTTACCGCCGCACCCGGTCTGGGCACAGCGGGGCAGCTCGCAGGCTGCGGACAGAATGTAGGGGTTCACTGCTTCCCAGTCGGGGGGTTGCAAGTCAGATTAACTCAGATGGCCTGGCCGCGTTCACGGTTGCTGGATGGAAGGCCCTCCCTTTTGCGGGACCTCTCCCCCTGACCGGCCACTTTGCCCGGCAGCGGCGTGTCATGCTGCCTGGCATGATTGATACCCACTGCCACCTCGACTACCTGGACGCCCCCGCATCGGCACGCGGCGAACTGGGCCTGAGCGGCATGGTCTGTATCGGGGCCGGCATCCAGCACGCCCGCAGCGCCGTGGCCCTGGCCGAGCAGTTCCCCGATGTCTGGGCCACCGTCGGTATTCACCCCACCGGCACCGAAGACGACACCCCGGAGCACCGAGCCGAGCTGGAGCGGCTGGCGGAGCATCCCCGCGTGGTCGGTATCGGGGAAAGCGGGCTGGACGACTACTGGGACGCGGGACAGCGCCCGCAGCAGCTGGCGGCCCTGGAATGGCAGCTGGACCTGGCCGGCCGCACCGGCAAGCCGCTGGTGATTCACGTGCGCGACAAACGGGGCGAGGACAGTGCCCACCGGGGATTGCTGGACGTGCTGCCGCACTGGGAGCATGTGCGGCTGATTCTGCACTGCTTTTCAGGGAACCGCGACTTGCTGGCCTACGGGCTGGAGCAGGGGCACCACTTCAGCTTTGCCGGCAACGTGACGTACAAAAACGCCCCCGAGATTCAGGCCGCCGCCCGTGAGGTGCCCCTGGACCGCCTGCTGCTGGAAACGGACGCTCCCTTTCTGGCTCCGGTGCCGAAACGGGGCAAGCCCAACCGCCCCGGCTACGTGCGGCACACGCTGGAGTTCGTGGCGGCCCTGCGCGGTCTAGACCCCGCCGAGTTAGAAGCCCAGACCACCCACAACGCGCAGCGGGTGTACAGCCTGACTCTGCCAGCAGCTGGAGCCTGACAGACCGCTATCAGAACGGCACAAATTGCTTCAATTCTGACAAGAACAATGGCCTTTTCTTACAAACTGCATCTCTCCCAAACGCCGGAAGCCACACGAGAATGCCAGCAAACTTTCTGCACCGTGACGTCTGGAATGTCATGGAAATGAATGCCAGCTGTGTACTTTGCGTTACACAGATTCGTTATAAGGATGAATATTCTTTAGTCAGAATTAAGAAAAAGTACACCGCAGCGGCGGGCCGACCCAGGGGGGTGGAGTTGTGGAACGGTTCCAGAACCAGGCCAGTGGCTGACTATTCTTGAATTCGACCCTTCAGGAGGCTTCACATGACCCTAGCTGGCAACTTCCACAACCAGGACTTTTCGCAGGCGCTGAGCAGCGTCAAGGCCCAGACCGGCATCCTCGCCCTGAAGAACCTGGCGAGCGAGGCCCGCATGTGCCTGCACCTGAGCAACGAACGCGTACAGGCCGTATTCGTGAACGGCCGCCCGCTGCGCTGCGGCGAAGAGGCCCGCTGCCTGCTGCTGCGGCAGTTCAGCGAGCCGGCCGGCAGTATTCAGTTCGAGCAGGCGCTGCCCGAAGACCTGCGTAAAGGCCTGGATATCTCCGTGGACGCCCTGCTGGCCGACGCCCCCGAGGACTGCGGCTGCAAGGCTAAAGGCTTCCTGCAGAAAATGCGTCAGCGATTTGCCCGCGTGACCAGCCTAAGCTGAGCAGCACCAGCAGCAGAATGCGCGCCTTGTGGGCGTTCAGGAAGCTGGCCGGAATGGCTCCGGCGGCCTGCAGTGTTGCGCCGCCTCCCGCGTAGCCGTAAGCCGGAATCACAGCGCCCGCGTCGGTGCGCGTGGCAATGACGATGGGCTTGCCGCTGCCCTGCGCTCCGGCCACCAGCGGCAGCAGCTCGGCGGGCAGGTTGCCGGCGCCCAGCGCTGCAATGACCAGGCCGTCGGCGCGGGCGAGGGCCTCGGCAAAGCCTTCGCCTGCCCAGCCGGCGTAGGCGTACAGAATTTCCACGCGGGCGCTGAGCGCGGCAGGTCGGTACACCGGACGCTCTTCCGGACGGGCGAAGTAGCGCACGTGGCTGTGGCCCTCCAGCCGGTCTATGCGCCCAATGGGGCCGGGATACCCGCCGAAGGCATCTACGGCAGTGCTGTGGACCTTGGTCACGGTGCGGGCGTCGAAGATGTCACCGCCGAACACCACCAGCGGCCCCCGGCCCCGCGTCTGGGGGTCCAGGGCCACGCCGGCCGCGTCCAGCAGGTTGCCAGGGCCGTCCCACGACGCTTCCGCCTGATGGCGCATGGAGCCGGTCAGCACCACCGGCACCGGGGTATCCACCAGCAGGTGCAGCGCGTAGGCGGTTTCCTCCAGCGTGTCGGTCCCGTGCGTGACCACGATGCCGTCCGAGCGTGGGGCCGCCTCTTCTATCAGCCGGGCCAGCTCCAGCATGTGCCGGGGCTTGATGTGTGGGCTGGGCAGCGTAAAGGGCGTTAAGTCGCGGACCTCTACCCCACTCAGCTCCGGCAGGCCCGGGGCGCCCTGCGGCGTGACGCCCTGCCCGCCTTCACCCTGTGGCCGACTGGCAATGGTTCCACCGGTATGGATGGCGGTCAGGCGCTGAGAACGGGCCGGTGCGGACTGAGACATGCGGTCAGTGTAGGACAGCGGTGCAGGAAGCTACGGCCACCCGGCGTGCCCCCACAAGCTCCCTGCGCCGGTCAGCCCGCGGCCCTCAGTCTCAATCCTCTTTGGCCATCTCAATCAGGCGCTGAGCGCCCTGGCTCAGCATGTCCTCGGCCAGTTCGGCGCCGAGGTCCGCGCACTCGCTGGCGTCGCCGCTGGTGGTGGCCTTGATCACTTCGGAGCCGTCCACAGCGCCCACCCAGCCTTCCAGCGTCAGCAGGTCACCCTTGACGGTGGCGAAGGCGCCGACCGGGGCCAGGCAGCCTGCGCCCAGGCCCGCCAGAAACTCGCGCTCGGCGGTGATGCGGTCATCGGTCACGGCGTCGTTGATGGCGTAGGCCACCTCGGCAATCAGGTCGTCGTCGGCGCGGACTTCCAGTGCCAGCGCCCCCTGACCGGGAGCCGGCAGCAGGATGTCGGTGGACACGAACTCGTCGGCCCGGTGGCGCTGGTCGGTGCGAATCAGCCCGGCACCGGCCAGAATCACGGCGTCGTAGTCGTCGCTGGCCACGGCCGCCATGCGCGTTTCGATGTTGCCGCGCACCGGAATCACCTGCAGGTCCGGGCGGAAGGCTTTCAGGAACGCCCGGCGCCGCACCGAGCTGGTGCCGATGCGGGCTCCCTGGGGAAGGTCCGCCAGCGACTTGAAGCCTTCTGCGCCCACCAGCACGTCGCGGGCATCGGCACGCTTGGGAATAGAAGCGATGTCCAGGCCTTCCGTCTGCTCAGTGGGCAGGTCCTTGAGCGAATGCACGGCGATGTCGATGCTTTTGGCCAGCAGGGCGTCCTGAATCTCCTTGATCCAGAAGCCTTTGTCGCCAGCCTTTGCCATGCTCTGCAAACTGGCGCGGTTCTTGTCACCTTTGGTGGTGATGGTCTGGATTCTGAATTCGGTCTCGGGCCACTGCTCCTTGAGTCTTTCGACCACCCAGCGGGTCTGGGAAAGGGCGAGCGTGCTGCCACGGGTGCCGACGGTTACGGTACGCACAGGCCGCAGTATAGAGGGGCACCCGCAGCCGGTGCGAACCTACGCTGCGTCCACCTACTCGCGCCAGATGGCCCACAGCGGGGAATCCAGCTGGTCCATGTCCTCCGCGCTGCGCCCACCTTGCCGCAGCAGGCCCATGACCTGGCCCCGGTGGTGGCTGTCGTGGACGATGATGTGCTGCAGGAAGTGGGCCGGGTGGGCCTGATAGGTGCCCTCGCCGTGCGGGTCGGGGAAAGTGCGGCCTTCTTCCAGCGCGGTCTGCACTGCCCGCAGCGCCGCCTCGTCGCCCAGGCGAAAGGCCCCCGCCAGTGTGGGCAGGTCGGCCGACAGCTCGAAATGCTGCCAGTCGCCGCTGACCACTTCGGGCAGCCCCTGAGCGTCGGCGGGCGAAATCAGCGACAGCCAGCCGGGGCGAAAGTAGGCGAGGTGGCCCAGGTGCTGTCCCACGGTCCAGCCACCGCGCCCGTCGGAGAGGGCTAGGTCGGCGGGCGTGAGGGCCGCCAGCAGCGCCTGGTTCACGCGGCCATTGCGGTGAAAAGATTCGAGCAACAGGTCGGGAATGGTCATGTCCGTTCTCCTTGGATGTCAGGGGGCGGTACAGGCTGGTTTTTCAGTTCTTTGGAGCCGGCAGCGCAGGGCGTCCAGCGCCGCCGCTACTCTTCAGTCACGTCACCGCGCTCATAGAAGCCGGGCGGCGTCACGCCCAGTTCGCGCAGATACACGAAGCCCTGGGCACGGTGGTGGATTTCGTTTTCAATCAGGTACTCGGCGCTCTTGAAGGGCGACATCCTGCCGAACGGCGTGTCTACCGGAGTCAGCCACGTTTCGGCGCCGACTTTCGGGAATGTTTCCGCCAGTTCGGCCGTCTGCTTGTCCCAGCGCTGCAGAATCTCGGCGCGGCTGGGGAGCTTCTGCTCAGGGTCCGGGTCCTCCCAGTGGGGCTTGCCGCTGCGGAGCCACTCAAGCTGATAATCCATCATGCCCAGAATCTCCAGGGCCATCATCTGAAAGGGACGCATGCCGGGCGCGGCGTGTTGCCCGAAACCTTCTTCGGGGAACGCTTCGATGGTGCGGCGGGTCAGGTCGCGGTGACCCTGCCAGTGGGTCAGCAGTGTGGCAGGGGTTTGCAGGGTGATTTCGCTCATTTCCTTTGCCTCCTGCCCGCAGCGTAGGCCGCATTCCCGTCAGGGCATGACGTATTTGGAGCGTAGAGTGGAGGCATGTCCGACTTGAAAGTGGTGCTGCATGTCTCCGAGGCTGACCGCTGGCACGCCGCGCTGGGCAACCTCGCCAACCTGACCGCGCTGGATGACCGGCCAGCGGTGCGGGTGGTGGTCAACGGCTCGGCGGTGTACGTCCTGCAGGGCCAGCACGACTGGCTGGGCCACATGGCCGAAGCGGCAGCAAAAGGCGTGACCTTTCAGGTCTGCCGCAATTCGCTGCGGGCCCACGACATCGAGCCGGGCACCCTGCCCGAGTGGGCCACCACTGTCCCCAACGGCGTCCTGGCCCTGGCGGAAGCCCAGCAGGGAGGCTTTGCCTACATCAAACCCTGAGACCTGCAAAGGGCGCGGGCTGTCCAAGAGGCTAAGCGTCAAGCAACTTGATCCCTTCGACTCTCAGCCCCTCAGACTCTTGGACACTTAGACACCCACCCCATGACCTACGACCCTTCCCTGCGTGTGCTGACCGTGCTGGAACTGCTCCAGGCGCGGGAAGAAGTCACGGGCGCGGAGTTGAGCCGGCGGCTGGAAGTCAGCCCACGCACGGTGCAGCGGTACATCATGAAACTGCAGGATTTGGGCATTCCGGTCGAGGGCAGGCGTGGTGTGGGCGGGGCGTACCGCCTGAAACCGGGGTTCCGGCTGCCGCCGCTGATGTTCACGGGTGAGGAAGCCCTCAGCCTGGCGCTGGGGCTACGGGCGCTCAAGCAACTGGGGCTCCACACGCTGACGCCCGCTGCCGAGGCGGCCAGTGCCAAGCTGAAGCGCACGCTGCCGCACAGCCTGCGCGAAGAGGTGCAGGCGCTGGAAAAGGCCGTGCAGCTTGACGATTCGCCCTGGGTGGTCAGCACCAACGCGGCGACCCTGGCGGCGCTGCTGCGGGCGGTGCGGGAGGCGCAGACGGTGGACATCACCTACACCTCAAACAAGGGCGCCGGTACGCGCCGCCGGGTCAACGTGTACCGGGTGATGCATGTGGACGGGCGCTGGTACGCGGTGGGCTGGTGTCAGCTGCGCCAGGAACTGCGCTCCTTTCGCCTGGACCGCATTCGGGACCTGGCCGTGCTCGACGAAACCTTTACCCCACCCCAGGACTTCGATGCCCTGGCGCATGTCCGCGCCCATCCCTGCAGCCAACCCCTGCACGACATCAGCGTGTGGCTGGCTTGCCCACCGGAGCAGCTGCACGGCTTTCTGAGTGTATGGAACACCGACATCCGTGCCGAGGAGGGCGGCACCCGCATCCGCTGTCAGCGCGAGCAGCTGGACTTCTTCGCCGCCTTTTTGCTGAGCGTGCCGTGCGAGTTCCGCGTAGACAGCCCACCGGAACTGTTAGGCGCGTTCCAGCGGCTGGGCGAACGCTGTCACGCACTCCTTCACACGGACTAGGACAGCGCCCGGGCCCTCTACCAGCGGTCCCGGCACCACGGCCCGTCAGCCGTCCAGCAAAGGGGCTAGCACCCGCGCCACGTCCTGTGCCGTATCTACCTTGACCAGCTCATCACGCAGCTCGGGATGGTCGGGCAGATACTTGGGCAGCACCTTGCGCAGAGGCTTCACCGAGCGCACGCCGTAGCGGTCCTCGCCGTAGAACTCGGCCTGCAACTCGGCGTGCCGAAGCGCCGTGCGGGCACGAACCTGGGCACTGGGGTACTCGTCGCTGCCGCTGGCAAGCGCCGCAAACAGCCAGGGGTTGCCCACCGCGCCGCGCCCAATCATCACGGCCGCCACGCCGCTGCTTTGGCGCTGCCTGGCCGCGTCCAAGGTGGTGATGTCGCCGGAACCAATCACCGGAATGTTCACTGCCGCCGCGACCTGCGCAATCGCGTCCCAGTCGGCCTCGCCGGTATAGCGCTGCTTGGAGGTGCGCCCATGTACGGTAATCATGGCTGCGCCCGCTGCCTCCAGCCCCTGCGCCACCTCCACGGCGCGGTTCTCATCCCAGCCCAGGCGGATTTTGGCGCTCACGTCCAGGGTTGTTGCACTCTTCATGGCCCGAATCAGGCTGTAGGCCACTTCCGGCGTCTGCAGCAAGCAGGCGCCACCTTTACCGTGGACTTTGGGCACCGGGCAGCCCATGTTCAGGTCAATGGCTGCCGGCGCGAACCACTCTTCCGTGCGCTGCACGGCCGCCGCGAGGTACTCGGGAATGGCCCCGAACAGCTGCACCACCCGCGCCGACTCGCCGGGATAAGGCCGGCCCAGGGTCAGGTCGGGGCCGTCGTGCTCCATCAGGCCACGGGCACTAATCATTTCGCTGACCGTCCACAGGGCGCCCTGCTCGGCGGCCAGCTGACGCATCGGCGCGTCGCTGTAGCCGGCCATCGGGGCCAGCACCGCGCCGGGACGGTTCAAACGGGAAGCGTAAAACCCACTCACGCTCCGTACCCTAGAGCATCTGCCCCCAGCACACCGGAACTCAGGGCGGAGGGGGAGCAAAAGGCGCCGGAGCGGGCGGAGGCCAGGGGAATTTCTGTGGAAGGGTTGAGAAAAGGACCAGGCTGCGTCAGGGGTTTGTAGGAAGGGCGGGGGGTATGCTGAAGGCCGTTCCCACCTGGTCTCCCAGCGGCACTCCATGCGGCCGGCGGCGGGCCGGGCCGGGGCCAAGGAGGCTTATTTTGAAGACCAAAACGGCCCACCTGGGTGACGCACAGGCCCTGTACGCGGTCTACCGTGACTCGCCGGACTACTTCCAGATGCTGGGCACCGAAATTCCCACCGCCGCCGAGGTCGAGCTGGAACTGGGCCTGGCGCTGATGGACCGGCGCCGGCATGTCGAGCTGATTGAGCACGGCGGGCAGGTCGTCGGCGTGCTGGACTGGAAAGAGGCCTATCCCGAGCCGCAGGACGTGACCGTGAACCTGCTGCTGCTGACCCCGCCGCAGCGCGGCAGCGGGCTGGGCAGCCGGGTGATGTGGGACCTGGAAAGCCGCCTGCCCACCAGCACCGCCCGGCTGATGGCGTCGGTGCTGGGCGAGAACCCGGCCGGTGCGCGCTTCTGGGAGCGCCTGGGCTACCGCTTCGCGGTGGACGCCCGCCCGGTCATGACCTGGTACGCCAAGCCGCTGGGCACCAACGGGACCAGCGGTCCCGAATCCGGGGCGCCGCATGGCAGCGCAGGGGAGCGCCCGGTAGGCGTCAGCCCGCAGGCCCTTCCGCTGCGGGTGAGCTGAGCCTGCCCCGCTCCGCGCAGAGGGCCGCACCGGGAAGGTCCCCCAGTGCGGCCCTCTGTGGCGGCAAACTTCGGCTCAGTCGGCCTGGTTGCCGGGCAGCTGTCCTACCGTTTCGGCGGGCGCCGCATGAACGCCGGTCCGCAGCGACTCGTGAATTCCCTTGGCTATGCCCAGGGCGACACGGTCAATGTAGTTCTGGTCGGTCAGGTTGATGGAGTCCACCGGATGGCTCACAAAGCCGATCTCGACCAGGGCGGCCGGCACCCGGTTGGTCCGCAGTACGGCCAGCGACTGGTGGTTCTTGATGCCGCGTGAGAACGCACCGCTGGTGTCCACCATGTTCTTTTGCAAGATGCTGGCAAAGGCCGGCGAGAGGCGGTGGTTGGCGTTGTACCAGGTTTCCACGCCGTAGCCCTTGAGGGCGCTCTGAGCGGGCATGGCGTTGGCGTGGATGCTGACGAAGGTGTACCCGGCCGAGCCCATGTTGGCCCGCATGCGCAGGTCGGTGGCCTTGTTGGCGTTCAGGGCGGTGTCGCGGTCACGGGTCATCACCACGTCGATGCCGGCTGCATTCAGGAACTGGCGCACGCGCAGCGCCACGTCCAGCACGACTTTCTTTTCCTGCACGCTGCCTATGGCACCGGGGTCGTTGCCGCCGTGCCCAGGATCCAGGACCACCTTGGGTTTCACGGCACTGGCGTAGCTCAGGCCACCGGCAGGCGGCAGCGAAGTCAGGTTGCTCAGGCGCCGCTCCTGGCTGGGCAGCGGGCGCAGGTTGGCCAGGGCCGGGGCCACGTCAATGGCGAGGCGGTAGCGGTCGGTGCTGCTGTCCACGGGCGGCAGGAAAAAGGCGCGCCAGCCGCGTGCAGCGGTGGTGGGGCTGCCGGTCTGCAGGTTGAGGTTCACCGTGTTGCCCGAGGAGCGGTAGCTCCAGGCGGCCAGCTCGGCACCGATGCCCGAAGCGCCACCGTTCTGGGCCCGCACACCGCTGATCACCACGTTCAGGCCGGCGCCCTGCGGGTCAATGCGGTAGGACGCACCCGGCGGCAGGTCCACCACCACACGGGTCATGCCGGGGCTCTTGCCCACGCGGGGTTCGCCCAGCAGGTTGTTGCCGCCCGATCCCGGTACGCGGCCGCTCATGTCGCTGCTGGAGGTGTAGCCGGGTGCGTCGGCCAGCTCGGGGGGCAGCGGCTGCGGCTTGACGGTGCCCACCGTGTCGCCGGGGGCAGTGTCAGCCGCTGCAGGAGCAGGAGCTGCAGCCACCGGCGCCGGGCGGGAGGCGGGAGCTGCAGACGGCACGTAGGCCGGCGTGACCACCAGCGGCTCACCGCGTGGCTGGGACGCCAGCGGCCGGGCCGGCAGCTGATAGGGGTTGTTGCTGCGGTCCAGCGAGTTGGCCCGCGCCATAGGCGAAGCCAGGCCGGTCCCAGAGGAACCGCTGCCGGCATACGCGGGAGCCTCAGCCACCGGCATGGCGGTTCCGGGCTGCATGGCCCGCAGACTTTCGCTGCTTGCGCCGCCCTGAACAGCTTCACCGAATTCCAGAATCAGCACCCGGCTGCCCGAAGCGATGGTGGCCTCGCTGGCCTTCCAGCCGCCGGATGCGCCCAGAGGATGCGCCGTGCCCAGGAACACCTGGTTGCCCCCCGCCTGGTAGCGGGTCACCACCGGGCTGAGGGAGCCGCGGCTGTCCGGCTGCACGGGAGCGCCGTCCACACGCACGGTCAGGCCGCTGTAGGCCGGGCTGAGCACATAGCGGGCACCAGCGGGCAGGTCGAAGACCACTTTGGTCACGTCCTGCCCGCTGGTGCGCGGCGAACCGAAGCTGGTGGCGGCCGGACGCGCCTGCGCCACTTCCGCCGGAGCTGAGGCCACTCCGGGGAGGGCGCCTCCCGAGCCGCCCGACAGTGACGGAAGCGCTGTGGTGGGAGCCGTGCGCTGGAAGGGATCGGTCTGTGCCGAGGCCCAGCCAGCGCTGCCGACCAGCATCGAAAGAAACAGGGCGCGCGACTTCATGATTGCTATAGTGTCGCCCCTTCCTATGAGAAACCCAAACGCAACAGTGCTCTAAAGCCCAAAACCCCCCGGAAATCCACTTTGCCCTGTTCATCGCCCTCTCTTCGAAAGCGTCTCGGACGCCGTTCCCGCATTTGGAAATGTTCCAGAACATTTATGAGAAAATGAAAAGATTAGTTCATTTCCGGACCGTGCCGTGATCTCCTTGGGCACCCCATGAGCCTGCCAGCAGGGCGAGGGAAGCCCCGCAGTCCCAGCACATACCGCTCTTGGAACGGCGTTCCAGACGGCCAAGAGGACCGGTGCCCCGGCAAGGTGGCTGCGTGCACTAAACTGGCGGGCGATGAGTCAGCCCGCGCAGCCACGATTTCCGACCCCGGCGCCGGTGGCCGTGGTTATTCCTGCCTTCAACGAGGAAGCCACTGTGGCCGAAGTGGCGCGGGTGGCCCTGGAGTTCACGCCCGAAGTGGTGGTGGTGTCCGACGGCAGCTCTGACCTGACGGTCGCGGCGGCTCAGGCCACCGGCGCCCAGGTGCTGGACCTGCAACCCAACGGGGGCAAGGGTGCGGCCCTGTACGCCGGTCTGCAAGCGGCGCAGGCCGAGTGGGTGGTCATGCTGGATGCCGACCTGACCGGCCTGACCCCGCAGCACCTGCACAAACTGGTGCGCCCGGTGCTGGCCGGCGAGCTGGATATGACCATCGGCGTGTTCGAGGGCGGCAAGTTCATGTCGGAGTGGGGCAACCGCCTGACCCCGCAGCTGAGCGGGCAGCGGGCCTGCCGCCGCGAGTGGCTGCTCAGCGTGCCCCGGCTGCCGCAGGAGCGCTGGCCCGAGCCGGCCATCACCGAGCATCTGGAAAACACCGGCCTGCGCTGGGACTACGTGGAGCTGCCGGATATGGGGCAGGTGCTCAAGGAAAAAAAACGTGGTCTGGTCAAGGGGGTGGTGTACCGCACCCGGATGTACGCCGACCTGCTGACCTACCGGGTGCGGCGCCGGCGGGACAAGCCCGGCAAGTAACGCGGCTGGCGCGGCCAAAGGTCAAGGGACCGTGCAGAGGCGGCCCGCCGGGGCATGCGGCACAATGTGGCCATGACCAATTTCGATTCCGATACCGCGGCGCAGCGGGACGCCTCAGCCGAACTGCGCCCCGACGCCCGCCTGATTGCCCTGCACAGTGAGCGCGGCGACGCCCACAGCCGGCTGGAGAGCGCCCTGGCGGCGCTGGAAGGTGCAGCCTGGGGCATGACCCTGGCCGGCGAGGCCGCACTGGCCCGGCAGCTGCGGGCGCTGCTGGGTGCCGGTGTCCTGCGCACCGACCCCCGGCTGCCGCTGCGCCGTGACCTGCTGGCCGAAGCCGGGCTGGCCGCCGCCGGCCTGGATGGGGACTGGCGGGGCGCAGTCGCGGTCTGGCTGCTGGAACCCGGCGAGGAAGACCTGCGCCGCGCCGAACGGGCCGGTGTGCCGGTGATCGTAGACGCCACGCTGGCGCCCGGCGCCCACTGGCTGGCCGCCGGCGCACAGCATGTGACCTACCATCACGGCGCTGCCCTGACCGGCTTTGCCGACGGCGAACTGGCGCTGCTGTTCGGCGCAGGTGAGCGCCCCGCCCCGGCCGCGCCCGCCGCTGCCGACCTGACCGCCGCCCTGGCGCTGCGGGACGTGGCCACCCTGCCGCTGCGCCTGGCCCGCGCCGCTCAGACCGCCGCTAGCCTGGAACGCCAGCTGAGCGGCCGCGCCCTGCCGCTGGGACCCACCGCCCTGCTGCTGCCTCCCGAGGCGGCGGCGGCCACGGCGGCCCCACTGGGCGGTGTGCAGCCGGCCGCCCGCCCGGTGCAAGGAGGCGTCATCCTGACTCCTGGCCTGGCCGACGTGCGCCAGGTGCGCGCCCTGCTAAGCGGCCAGGATGGACAGGCTGAGGGAGGACGGGCCGAGGAAGACGGCAGCTGGGGAGAACGTACGGAACACAGGCGCGGCCGGCAGGACCACCGCAGTGGCCAGGCCAGCGGACAGACCAGCAGTCAGCAGACCGGGCACACGGCCGACCTGGCCCAGGCAGCGGCGGACGCCCGACCTGACCAGCGCCAGCAGCGTGGCCGCCCGGACGGCGAGCGTGAGCAGCCCCAGGCCCCCGCGGAGCGCCAGGAACGGCCACCGCGTCAGGAGCAGGGCAGCCGCCGCTTTCAGCGTACCGAGCGTTTTCAGGGCACCGAGCGTTCTCAGGGTGAGCGGGGCCAAGGGCAGCCGGCGCGGGAGCAGCGGACGCCGGGAGGCCGTCACAGCGGCCTGGAGCGCTTCGTCTTCGAGGCGCCGGCAGCTGGGCACGCGGCTTCTGCGCCGGCCCCCGCCGAGGCCCACCCGAACAGGCGAGGCACCGAAGAGCAGGGCATTGCCGAGCAAGGCACTGGTGAGCAGGGGACTAGCGAAGGGGCCGGCCGCCAGAAGGAAGCCAACACGCAGGACATCCAGGCCCGGGACACTGGCCGGAATGAGACCCAGCAGCGCGGCCGGCCGCCGCAAGCGGAGCAGCTGGAAGCCGAGCAGCCCAGTCCGCAACCTGCAGCACTGCAACCTGAAGCACCGCAGCCTGAAGTGCTGCAGCCCGACCTGCCCCTGCCGTCGGCGGCCCAACCCGGCAGCGGCAAGCCCGACCCGGCTGCCGACCTGACCGAGGAACAGAGCGCCGTGTTCGCCCGCCTGCGCGACTGGCGCAACGCTGAAGCCAGCCGGCAGGAAATCAGCCGCTTTATCGTGGCCAGCAACGCCACGCTGGCCGAAATTGCCCGCCGGGTGCCTTATACGGTCGAGGACCTGCAGTCCATCAAGGGCATGGGGCCGGCCCGCCTGAGCAAATACGGTGAAGCCATCGTTCAGGTGGTGCGCGGTACCCGCAACTGAGCCCGAGGCTAAAACAGCGCCCACCCCGCCCCCGCACAGGCCAGCACCACGGCCCAGGCGGGGGCGTTCCATGCACGGAGCGCCCCGTAGGCCAGCAGCGCCAGCGCGAGGTGCAGCGGCCCCGCCACCCCCGAGGTGAACACCGGGTCGTACAGCGCGGCCAGCAGCAGACCCACGACCCCGGCATTCAGCCCCAGCAGCGCCCGGCGGGCCCAGGTCTGGGCAGCCAGCCGGCTCCAGAAGGGCAGCGCGCCCAGCATCAGCAGTGCGCCCGGTAGGAAGATGCCCAGGGTGGCGGCGGCCACCCCAGTCAAGGTGGGCAGCCGGTGCTGCACGGCTCCCAGATAACTGGCGAAGGTGAACAGCGGCCCCGGCACCGCGTTGGCGGCGCCGTAGCCGGCCACGAAGCGTTCGTGGTCTACCCAATCCGGCACCAGGCCGCCTTCCAGCAGCGGCAGCACCACGTGCCCGCCGCCGAACACCAGCGCCCCGGCGCGGTAGGTCTGGTCCAGCAGCTCCCAGACTGGCCCCAGGGGCCGCAGCAGCGGCAGCACCAGCAGCAGCAGGGCCGCCAGCAGCAACAGGGCGGCTCCCACCCGTGGCGCTGGCCCCAGCTGCAGCGGCTGTGCGGGGGCAGCCGGCGCCGGAAGTGCGGCCCAGCCCACTCCCGCACACAGCAGCAGCGCCACGACCTGCACGCCGGCGCTCAGCCCGCCCCCACCGAACCACACCGGCCAGGCCAGCAGCAGCGCAGCGGTCCCCAGCGCCAGGGCAGCCTGCACCGGCCCGCCCACCAGACTGCGCCACATGCCCGCTGCAGCGTGGGCCACCACCGCCACTGCCGCCACCTTCAGCCCGGCCAGCCAGCCGGCATTCAGGTCAGGCAGCTCGCCCACCCAGGCGGCAAATGCAGCCAGCGCCAGCACACTGGGCAGCGTAAAGCCGGCCCAGGCCAGCAGCGCACCGGGCAGCCCCGCCCGCAGATACCCGATGCTGAGGTTCACCTGCGAGCTGGACGGTCCCGGCAGGAACTGCGCCAGCGCGACCAGGTCCGCGAACTGCGCGGCGCTCAGCCAGCGGCGACGCTCCACGAACTCGGTCTGGAAATAGCCCAGGTGCGCGGCCGGCCCCCCGAAACTGGTCAGGCCCAGGCGCAGAAACACGGTCAGCAGCTCCAGCATCTGCCCAGCTTAAGCGAGGGCGCGTAGCGGCAGGTCAGCCGGCTGGCCCTGGACTCCCCGCTCCACATTTGACGCTGGCAGCGCCGGGCGCATGTGCTTGAATACAGGGCGTGATTGCCTCCCCCCAGGCGCTACTGAATCAAACTGCCCCCGACTTTACCCTCAACGCCGTGCAGCCCGGCGGTCTGTGGCAGCCCGTCACCCTGAGCAGCTACGCAGCAGCAGGCCGCTGGGCCGTGCTGGTGTTTTATCCGCTCGACTTCAGCCCCGGCTGCACCGCTCAGGTGCCCGACTACAGCCGCCACGCCGCCGATTTCGACGCGGCCGGCGCCGACGTGCTGTGTATCAGCCGCGACTCGGTGTACACCCACCGGGCCTGGTCGCGTGAACTGGGACTGCAGGTGCCGCTGCTGGCCGACATGAACCTGGCCGTAGCGGCTCAGTACGGGGTCGCCCTGCCCGACCAGGGCTGCGCCCGGCGTGCCATATTTGTGGTGGGCCCGGACGGCCGGGTCCGCTGGCTGCATCTGGAGGAAGACCCCACCGAAGTGACCCTGAGCGCCCGCGAGGTGCTGGCGCAGCTGCCCTAAAGCGCGGAGCCCTGCTGCTCATCCGGAGCAGCCCCACTGTAACCCTGCCCCTTGCCAGCGCCGCAAGCGGTGCGCTAGAGAGAGCGTTATGCATCAAGCCGTCATGGCCGCCCTGTCGACCGTCAACGACCCCGAGCTGCACCAGGACCTGGTCAGCCTGGGCATGATTGAACGCGTGGTGGTCGAAGGGAACGTGGCTGCTGTCCGTGTGCAGCTGACCACCCCGGCCTGCCCCCTCAAAGGCACCATCGAAAACGATGTGCGCCGCGCCGTGCTGCAGGTGCCCGGTATCGACACGGTCGAGGTCAGTTTCAGCGCTCAGGTGCGTGCGCCGCAGCAGCCTCCGCTGCCCGGCGTCAAGCACGTGATTCTGGTAGGCAGCGGCAAGGGCGGCGTGGGCAAGAGCAACGTGGCCGTAAACGTAGCGGCGGCGCTCGCACAGGACGGCGCCCGCGTGGGCCTGCTCGACGCCGACGTGTACGGCCCCAGCGTGGCGCACATGCTGGGCCAGAGCGAGACGCGCATCACCGCCAACGAGCAGCGGCAGATGATGCCTATCGAGGCACATGGCCTGCGCTTTATCTCGATGGCCAACCTCACGCGGGCCGGACAGGCGCTGGTCTGGCGCGGCCCGATGCTGCACTCGGCGGTGCAGCAGTTTCTCAAGGATGCGGCCTGGGGCAGTCTGGACTATCTGATTATCGACCTGCCGCCGGGCACCGGCGACGTGCAGCTGTCCATCACCCAGTCGGTCAAGGTGACCGGCGCCCTGATCGTGACCACCCCGCAGGACGTGGCCCTGATTGATGCCACCCGCGCAGTGGACATGTTCCGCAAGGCCAGCGTGCCGGTGCTGGGCGTGGTGGAGAACATGAGCTACTTCGTGGCCCCCGACACCGGGCATACCTACGACCTGTTCGGACGCGGCGGCGCCCGCAAGCTGGGCGGCCTCAGCGTGCTGGGCGAAGTGCCGCTTGACCCCGAGGTGCGCCAGGACGCCGACAGCGGCGTGCCGGCCGTTCTCGCCCATCCGCAGTCGGCGGCGGCCGGGGCGCTGCGTGAGGTGGCCCGCGCTCTGGCGGGACAGATCAGTGTAGAGACCCTGAGCGACTTTTCGGCGGACAACCTTGAGCCGCTGCCGGTGCTTTGAAGTTGCCTGGGACCAGCCAACTTCAGCACGGCAGCCCGGACCAGCGCAGCAGCCAGGGCGAGCGCACCAGCGACCGGCTGCTGCAGCTGCTCAAGCAGCATGGGAGCCTCTGCGCCGCGCAGCTCAGCGAAGCGCTGGGCATGACCGAACAGGGCGTGCGCCGGCATCTGACCCGCCTGGCCGGAGCCGGCTTGATTGAGGGATACAGCGGCAAACCTCAGGGCCGGGGCCGGGCACAGCAGCTGTACCGGCTGACCGAACAGGGTGAAGCGCGCTTTCCCAAGAGCTATCCCACCCTGTGCATGGACTTGCTGCATCACCTGCGCGCCGAATACGGCCCGGACGCCGTGGGGCGAGTGATGAACTCGCGGGCACAGACCCTGGCCGCCGAAGTGCAGGCCGAGTGGGGGCCAGACCTGCCTCTGGCACAGCGGCTGGAACAGCTGACCCGCAAATTTCAGGAGGCCAACTACGGCTCGGTGCTGGAGCAGAGCGGCGACTGCTACTACCTGACGCACCACAACTGCCCGCACCTGGCCGTGGCGTGCGAATTTACCGAACTCTGCTTGGCCGAACGAGATATGATTGCGGACCTGCTGGAAACCGAGGTCCGCTGTGAAGCCCGCGCCTCGACAGGCGCCTCCCAGTGCCGCTACCGCATCAGCAAAAGCGAAAGTGCCGCAGTGCCCACCGCGTCCAGCGACGTGCCACACTGAGACCTGCCATGCCCGCTTCCGACCCTTCTCCCCTTTCCCTGCCGGCCGGGCCCAGCTGCCCGAATCCGGCCGATTCGGGCGTGACCGACGGCTCTTACAGCCTGGTGGCCTGGCCCCCGCCCCGGTTGGACGGCTGGCTGCGCCGGCTGCAGGAGCAGCTGGGGGTCAGCGGCTTCGGCGTGCCGCACATCAACCTGCGCGCCCCGTTCCGCACCGAGCTGAGCCGCCGTGAGCTGATTGAACGGTTCCGTGACGTGCTGGACGGTGCCAGTTCCTTTGAAGTCACGGTCAAGGGCTTCAAGCGCTACAAAAGCGTCATCTTTCTGGAATGCGAGACCAGCGCCCGGATGCTGTACCTGCACCTGATGGCCCTCAGCGTGGGCCCCTCCACCCGCAGCCCCTACGACGGCGAATCCTACGCGCCGCACCTCACCCTGGCGCTGGGCGTGCTGCCCTGGGCGGAGGAGGACCTGTGGGAGCGGGTAGAGGCGATGGAGCTGCCGCTGACCCGCTTTCAGGTGTCGGCTCTCAGCCTGACCATTGAGGAAAAGGGCGAATTCGTAGAGCTGCATACCTACCCGCTGACCGACCCGGAAGCGCCGGACGCGGGCGAGATCAGTTCACCGACCGAGCCGGCAGGCTGAGCAGCGCGGGCCCGAGCTGAATGTCCAGCTCGGGCCCTCTTTCAGCCCAGCCGGGCGTTCAGATGTTCAGCCCTGCCACGAATTCCCGGAACTCTGCGAAGTCCAGCTGCTGCTCGTTGTCGCTCATGGCGGTGGCCGGCTGGGGGTGAACCTCCACATGGATGCCGTCGGCGCCCACGGCCAGCGCGGCTTTGGCCAGTGGCAGCAGCAGGTCACGGCGGCCGGCCGCGTGGGTCACGTCCACCACCACTGGCAGGTGGCTTTCTTGCTTGACCAGCGCCACGGCGCTCAGGTCCAGGGTGTTGCGGGTCCACTTTTCAAAGGTGCGGATGCCGCGCTCACACATGATCACGTCCTCGTTGCCGCCCGAGAGAATGTACTCGGCGGCGTACAGCCATTCCTCCATGGTGGCGCTCAGCCCCCGCTTGAGAAGTGCCGGCTTGCGCACCGCCCCCACCTCGCGCAGCAGGCTGAAGTTGTGCATGTTGCGCGCCCCGATTTGCAGAATGTCGGCGTATTCGCTCACCACTTCCACGTCGCGGGTGTCCATCACCTCGGTCATGAACTGCAGGCCGTAGCGGTCCGCCACCTGCCGGCCCAGCTTCAGGCCGTCCACGCCCATCCCCTGAAAGCCGTAGGGGCTGGTGCGGGGTTTGTAGGCGCCGCCGCGCAGAATCTTGCCGCCCAGCTCGGCCACCAGCTGAGCGGCACTGTCCATCTGCTTTTCGGACTCCACTGCGCAGGGCCCGGCGATCAAGACGGGCGGCTCCTGCCCGCCGATACTCACGTCCCCGATGGTCAGCACGGTGTCCTCGGGGTGCTTTTTGCGGCTCACCAGCAGCTTGCGCTGCTCGCGGGTCTCTTCCAGGTCCAGGCTGGCCTTGAAAATCTCCTTGAAGATGGCGCTTACTGCGGCGTCGGTAAAAGGCCCTTTGTTGGCCTGGCGCACCAGCCGCAGCTGGTCTTCCTCGCGCTTGGGATCGTAGAACTTGGTGCCGCCCTCGCTGGACTTGATACGCCCAATCTGGGCGACCAGCTCGCCGCGCCGTGACAGCAGCTCCACCAGCTGATTGTTGAGCTGGTCCACCTGCTCGCGCAGTTCTTCCAGGGTTTCCCCGGAGGAGTTGCCGGAAGGGCCGAGTGCACCGTTGCCGTGAGTGAGGTCTGTCATGCCGCAGCCTAGCGAAGCAGACAGGCGCTGTAAACCTCTCCAGCCTTTCCCGTGCGGAGACGCCAAGTGGGCAGCACCAGCGGCGGCGAATATCGGGCCCGGTTCAGTCCAACCACAGCACCTCCACCTCGTCGCCGGCCACAGGCGCCTGACCGGGGTCCACCCGCACCAGCACCCGGGCGTCGCTCAGCGAGCGCAGCACACCGCTGCTCTGCTTGGGGTACGGCACCACCTCGCCCCCGCGCACCTCACCGCGCCAGAACGCCGTTTTCTGCCCGGCACTGGCAAAGGGTGCTCCTGCCCGCAGCCGGGTGCCCCGCAGCTGCTGGCCGGTCAGGGCCGGGCGCACCAGCAGCTCGAACACCACCAGGCTGCTCACCGGATTGCCCGGCAACCCCAGCACGCTCAGGCCGTTCCAGCGCCCCAGCAGCGTAGGCCCACCGGGCCGCAGGCGGATTTTCCAGAACGTCACCTCGCCGCGTTCCAGCAGCAGGTCGCGCATAAAGTCGTAGCGGCCCATGCTCACGCCGCCGCTGGTCAGCAGCAGGTCGGCGCCGCCCACCGTGTCCAGCCGGGCCGCCAACTCGTCCACGTCGTCGGGGGCGTGGCCCAGGTCCAGCACCTCGGCGCCGCATTCCAGCAGCAGTCCGTGCAGGCCGTAGCGGTTGGAGTCGTAGACCTCGCCCGGCTCCAGCGGCGTGCCGGGGGCCTTCACCTCGTCTCCGGTGCTCAGCAGGGCCACGCGGGGGCGACGCAGCACCGGCAGCTGGGCGTGCCCACCCGCCACCGCCAGCGCCACCCGCGCCGGGGTGAGGCGCACGCCCGCGGGCAGCAGCTCGTCGCCGGGTGCGAAATCGTCGCCCAGGTGGCGCACGTCCTCTACCCTGGCCGGGGTCAGCAGCCGCACCTCGGCCTCACCCGCCATGAACTCCAGCTGCTCCACCGGGCAGATGGCGTCCGCGCCGGGCGGCAGCGGGGCGCCGGTGTAAATCCGCACGCACTCGCCTGCCTTCACCTCGCCGGCGAACGGTTGCCCGGCCCGGCTCTCCCCCACCACCCGCAGCGTGACTGGCGCCTGTGCTGCAGCGCCCAGCGTGTCGGCAGCGCGGGCTGCGATACCGTCCAGGGCACTTTCGGTGGCACTGGGGTGGGCCACGCCGGCACGCAGCGGCTGGGCCAGCCGGCGGCCGAAGGCCTGTGCTGGGGCCACCCACTCGCTGCCGGGCTGGGGCAACGCCGAGCGCACAGCGGCCTGGGCCTCTTCCAGCATGACAAACTGTGCGAACTTGCCGGGGAGCGAGGCGGGGTCAGTAGGGGTCATGAGTGCCAGCCTAACCCTCCGCGTGGCCCCAGACGCCGGGGCGCCCGCTAGACTGATGGAGCTGCGTCTGTGCAGCGCACCCGCGAGAACCACCTTTTTCCCGTTCAGTGCCGCCCGCTCAGTTTGGGGGCCAGAAGGAGCATCACATGCAAATTGCCAAAGACAAAGTGGCCGAAATCGATTACATTCTGCGCGTGGAGGGTGAAATCGTCGACCGCAGCGAAGACGGCGAACCGCTGACCTACCTGCACGGCCACGGCAACATCATCCCCGGTCTGGAAAAGGCCCTGGAAGGCAAGAGCGCCGGCGACCAGGTCAAGGCCACCGTGACCCCTGAAGAGGGCTACGGCGTCTACGACGAGGAAAACACCGACCAGCTGGACCTGGCCGATTTCGACGACGACGTCGAGGTGGGCGCCACCTACTTCGGTGAAACCGACGGCGGCGAATTGGTGCCCTTTACCGTGCTGGGCCTGAGCGGCGACAAGGTAGAGGTGGACTACAACCACATGCTGGCCGGCGAAACCCTGGACTTCGAAGTGACTGTGCGCAGTGTGCGTGACGCCACCCCCGAGGAGCTGGAACACGGCCACGCCCATTTCGACGGCATGGACGCCGACTTCGACGAAGACGAATAAAGGCTCAGCTTCCAGAGGCCCCTATCTCCAATGCGGAAATAGGGGCCTTGCTGCAGAGAGCTTGCCCAGGCACGCCGCTGCTCTAAACTGCCCCCCATGAAGCTCGCTGCCCTCGCCGCTGCTCTGAATCTTCCCGCTCCCACGCAGACCCCAGAGGCAGACGTGACAGGCGTGACCCACAACGCCGCCTGGGCCGAGCCAGGGAGCCTGTTCGTGGCGGTGCGGGGAGCGCGGGCCGACGGCCACAGCTTTATTGCCCAGGCGCAGGAGCGCGGGGCCGTGGCTGTGCTGGGCGAGGGCCTGCCCACCGGGGTCCAGACCACGCTCCCCTACCTGCAGGTGCCCGACGCCCGCGCCGCCCTGGCCGACCTGGCCGCCGAGCTGCACGGGCACCCCAGCCGTGACCTGAAGGTAGTAGGCGTGACCGGCACCGACGGCAAGACCACCACCTCCTGGCTGACCCGCCACCTGCTGCGGGCAGCGGGCCTGCCCACCGGGCTGCTCAGCACCGCCGGTTACGAGCTGCCGGACGGCAAGCTGCGGCAGTTCCCGGCGCACTTCACCACCCCCGAAGCGCCGCAGCTGCAGAGCATCCTGCGCGAATTGCTGCAAGCAGGGGCACAGGCGGCCGTGCTGGAAGCCAGCAGCCACGCCCTGGCCCTGCACCGGGTGCGCGGCGTGGCGTGGGACGCCGCCATCTGGACCCACCTGACCCGCGAGCATCTGGACTTTCACGGCAGCGTAGAAGGCTACTTTGCCGACAAACGCCGCTTGATTGAGGCGGCCCCCTTCGCGGTCCTGAATGCCGACGACCCCTGGACAGAGCAGCTGCGCGGCGTAGCCCCGCAGGAAGTGACCTATTCCGCTGAGGGGGGAGCGGCCGACTGGCAGGCAGACAAGGTACAGCAGAGCGGGCGCGGCCTGAGCTTCCGGGTGCACTCGCCGCTGGGCGAGTTCGCGGCCGAGCTGCCCATGATCGGAGCTTTCAACGTTGCCAATGCCCTGGCTGCGATGGCCGCAGCAGCCCACCTGGGAGCCACCGCCGAGCAGCTTCAGGCCGGGCTGGCGTCGTTTGGTGGCGTGCCAGGGCGGATGCAGCTGGTGCGTGGGCCTGCCGGTCCACAGCCCCGCGTCATCGTGGACTTTGCCCACACGCCACCCAGCCTGGAAAAAGCCCTACAGACCCTCCGCAGCACCACCGGGGGACAGCTGTGGGTGGTGATCGGCTCGGCAGGCGGCAACCGCGACCCCCTCAAGCGTGCGCCGCTAGGCGAGGTGGCCGGACGCTGCGCCGACCAGGCCATTTTCACTGAGGAGGACCACCGCGAAACTCCCTTGCAGGACATCCTAGCCGCGATGGAGCGCGGCGCCCGCGAAGGGGGGCACAGCAACTTCAGGTCCATTCCGGACCGGCAGGAAGCCATCCGCTACGCGGTCACCCAGGCACAGCCCGGCGACACAGTGCTGCTGGCCGGCAAGGGCCCCGAAGATACCCTGGAGCGGGACACCGAAACTGTCCCCTGGAACGAAACTCGGGAGGCCGAAGAGGCTCTGGCCCTACGCAGGCCTTAAGCGAGTCCGTTTATGTATCACAGGTTACATATATCCCGGAAACCCATGTTATCTTTGTTTTCGCTGTTTTATGGTGATGCCGTACAGGCGACGCCGCAGAGCAGGGGTTGTTAGCTCAGTTGGCAGAGCAGCTGACTTTTAATCAGCGGGTCGTAGGTTCGAGCCCTACACAACCCACCATCAAGGTCCGCCTTTAGGCGGGCTTTTTTGTTGTCTTCTGGCTCTCCGCCCCGGATTTTGCCATGCGCCCTGGAAGTTGCTATACTTCCCGACGCACTTGCGCCCAATTGCCAAAGCGGCGGGGGGAGGTGCCAGAGTGGTTGAATGGGGCGGTCTCGAAAACCGTTGTACGGTCCTGCCGTACCGTGGGTTCGAATCCCACCCTCTCCGCCAGGAAACAAGGCGCAGGAATGCAACGGGTCGTCCAATCGGGCGGCTTTTTTTGTTACTGCATGCCGCCTTATCGCTGGAGCATGTCGCCCCACGAGCATGGGCGCTGCCCCAACTCGCCCCTCACGTTCCCGTGTGGGGCGGCCGCGATAATAAAAGCCGGTGTCGTCAAATTGTTTTTTCTGAACCGATATCTGTGTGGCCCGCTGGCCCGACAGACAGAGCATTCACTGAGAAATCAAGGAAGAAGGTAGCGAACCATTACCAAAGTACATGGAAACACCTCGGGCCTGAAAAAGGCACAGCTCAAGTCGCTGGAAAACCTCTACCGCCGCCGCATTGAGCCGGGGCGGATAGGCTCGCCCGAACTGGCCCGTAACCTCGCCGAGCTGTCGGCCGATGTGCGCCGTGAAGTCAGCGTGCTGATTGACCGCCGGGGCCGGGTGCTGAGTGTCAGCGTAGCCGATGCCAAGGGCACCGAGCTGCCCGAAAACCGTCAGGGCGAGAACCGCCTGTCGGGCTATCACCTGCTGCACACCCACCCACGCGGCGGCGAGCTGAGTAAGAGTGACCTCTCCACGCTGTTTATGCGGCGACTGGACGCCGTCAGCGCGATTGAAGTTGACAGTGAGGGCCGCCCCGGCCGTGTGCATACTGCCCACCTCACGCCTCCCGGCAGTGCCGCCGAGGAAGAGGACTGGCGCATCCTGCCGGCCGTACCCAGCTACGAAATTGACGAGTTCGACCTGGGAGCGCAGGTTTCGGCCCTGGAAGAGGAAATTGCGCGCGCCGCCCGCACCCGCGAGGCGCAAAAGGAGCGCGAGCAGGCCATCTTGGTGCAGATAGATACCGGCGAAGTGGACGCCGAAGAGCGCTTGGCCGAGCTGGGTGAACTGGCCCGCACCGCCGGGGCTGCCGTGGTCTACCGCGAGCTGGTCTACCGCCGCAACCTCAAAGCCGGCACGCTGGTCGGGGCCGGCAAGCTCGAGGAACTGACCTCACGCGCCTATCACCTGGACGCCGACCTGGTGATATTCGGGCAGGAGCTGGGCCCGGCCCAGGCCCGTGAAATTGAGGCGGCCACCGGCCTGAAGGTGGTGGACCGCACTCAGCTGATTCTGGACATTTTCGCGCAGCACGCGCAGGGCCAGGAATCCCGCCTCCAGGTGGAGCTGGCACAGCTGCGCTACATGAAGCCCCGCTTGCTGGGCGCCGGCGCTCAGCTGTCACGTATCGGGGCTTCGGGCGGCAGTGCGGCCAGCGGGGCCATCGGCACCCGTGGCCCCGGTGAAACCAAGCTGGAGCTGGACCGCCGCCGCATCAATGACCGCATCGCCTTTCTGGAAGGGCAACTGCGCGAGGTGGCGGTACGCCGCGAACAGCGCCGCAAGAGCCGCGCCCGCAACGATGTGCCGGTGGTGGGCATCGTGGGCTATACCAACGCCGGCAAGTCCACCCTGCTCAATGCCCTGACCCACGCCGCCGAGGAGCCCCGCCGCGTCCTGGCCGAGAACAAGCTGTTCGCCACGCTGCGCCCCACCAGCCGTCAGGGCTACCTGAGCGGCGTGGGGCAAGTGGTCCTGACCGACACCGTGGGCTTTATACGCGACCTACCGGCTGACCTGAGCCGCGCTTTCCGCGCCACACTGGAAGAAATCGGGGATTCGGACGTGCTGGTGCATGTGCTGGACGCCAGCAGTGACGCCGCCGAACTGCACTTCGAGGCTGTGACACGCATTCTGGATGACCTGGAGCTGGCGGACCTGCCAGCCGTCGTGGCCCTGAACAAAGTGGACCAGGCCCGCCCCGCCGAGCTGGCCCGCTTGCAGGAGCGGCTGGAGCAGGCCGGCGTGCAGACGGTGGCCATCAGCGCTTTCAAGCGCCAGGGGCTCGACGAGTTACGGGATGCCGTGGCCACAGCGCTGCACCGTCAGGGGTTCGCGCAGCCGGGCTACGCCGAGATGCAGTCGCAGCTTGCCCACGGCGCCGACTGAGCCGCTTGCAGGAAACCTAGATCAGAGGGATGGTGGCCGGGAAAAGTGGTCATCATCCCTCTGATTTTCGCTTCAAGGCAGCATGTTCAGGAAGAGGCGGTGGAAGCTGTCGTCTCCGCTCAGTTCCGGGTGAAAGGTGGTGGCCATCAGCCGTCCCCCGCGTACCGCCACCGGCTGCCCGGCGTGCTCGGCCAGCACCTCTACCCCAGCCCCCACCTCTGTGATGACCGGAGCACGGATAAAGAACGCCTCGAAAGGCGCCTCCAGACCGCGCACGTTCAGGGAGGCGGTGAACGAATCCACCTGCCGCCCGTAGGCATTGCGCTGCACGGCCATGTCCAGCAGCCCCAGCGCAGGCGGCAGCCCCGGCACGTCCGAATCGCCGGTGATATCGCGGGCCAGCAGGATGGCCCCCGCGCAGGTGCCCCACAGCCCCCCGCCGCCCTGCACGAATTCCAGCAGCGCCCCATGCAGCCCAGTCGCGGCCAGCAGCCGGCGCATGGTGGTGCTTTCGCCGCCGGGCATCACCACACCGCTCAGGCCCGCCAGGTCAGCGGGCAGGCGCACCTCGCGCACCTCGGCCCCTAGCCGCTCCAGCGCCTGTCGGTGCTCACGGAAGGCCCCTTGCAGGGCCAGCACGCCCACCTGAGGCCGCAGGTTACCAGCCACGCGTCGCCAGGCGCTCCTCGGGCAGCAGCGCGTCGATGTTGATACCCGTCATAGGAGCCCCAAGGTCCTCGCTCAGCTCGGCCAGCAGTTCGGCGTTCTGGTAGTGCGTCACGGCCTGCACGATGGCTTTGGCGCGGCGCTCAGGATTGTCGCTCTTGAAGATGCCGCTGCCCACGAACACGCCGTCCAGGCCCAGCTGCATCATCAGCGCGGCGTCGGCGGGGGTCGCCACACCACCGGCCGCGAAGTTCACTACTGGCAGCTTGCCGTGCTCGTGTACGTAGCGCACCAAGTCGTAGGGGGCGCTCAGGTCACGGGCCACGGTCATCAGCTCTTCTACCGGACGGGCCTGAATCTGGCGGATTTCGCCCAGCACCGTGCGGGCATGGCGCACTGCCTCAATGATGTTGCCGGTGCCGGCTTCGCCCTTGGTGCGAATCATGGCTGCTCCCTCGCCCACGCGGCGCAGCGCCTCGCCCAGATTCTTTGCCCCACACACGAACGGCACCTTGAAGGCGTGCTTGTCGATGTGATACTGATCATCGGCGGGGGTCAGCACTTCGGATTCGTCAATAAAGTCCACCCCGATGGCCTGCAGAATCTGCGCTTCCACGATGTGCCCGATACGCACTTTCGCCATCACGGGAATGCTGACGGCGCCGATGATCTCCTTAATCATCTTGGGGTCGCTCATGCGGGCCACGCCGCCGTCTTTGCGGATATCGGCCGGCACGCGTTCCAGGGCCATCACGGCAGTTGCACCGGCTTCCTCGGCAATGCGGGCCTGGTCGGCAGTCACCACATCCATAATCACGCCGCCCTTGAACATCTCGGCAAAGCCGCGCTGCACCTTTTGCACGTCGGGAGCCTGCGTGCCCTGGGGTTGTCCGCTCATTCCATTTTGCTCGGTCATGTCCGTCATGATGCCGGTGGAATTGGTCCAATAACAGAGCCAATTTTGGGGCACTACACTAGACCAATGCAGAGCGACTGGCAGGAATTCCGCTTGGACCGCGCCTCAGATACGCCCCTTACGCGGCAGCTGGCGGCTGCACTGCGTACCCAGGTCACCACTGGCCAGCTGGGTGCCGGCACGCGCTTACCCCCTACCCGGCAGCTGGCCGAGCTGCTCGGCGTCTCACGCGGCACCGTCACCGAAGTTTTCGAGACCCTGTGCGCCGAGGGCTACCTTGAAGCCCGGGTCGGGGCCGGCACCTTCGTGCGTTTCTTGCCGGAAGCGGGCCACGCGCCCGGCCAGCCCTCAGCACGCGCGCTGGCACTGGCCAAGCTGCCCACTGTCCCCACGCAGACTGGACCCCTACGGCCCTTTCGGCACTCCCGCCCTGACGCCCGGCTGTTCCCGTGGAAAACCTGGGCGCGGCTTGAAGCTCAGGCCGACTGGTCCCCAGCCCAGCGCTGCTCGGCAGCAGGCTGGCCTCCGCTGCGCGAGCAGGTGGCCGCTTACCTGCGCCAGGAGCGCGGGCTGGATTGCCGGGCCGACCAGGTCATCATCACCACCGGCACCCAGCAAGCACTGGACCTGGCTGCCCGCACCCTGCTGGACCAGGGCGAGCGGGCTGCGCTGGAGTCGCCCGGGTATCCCGGCACCCGCGCGGCCCTGCTGGGTGCTGGGCTGGTGCCTGTGCCCCTGCCGGTTGACCATCAGGGGCTGGACCCGGCCCTTCTCTGGCGGCAGCGTGATCTGCGCATGGTCTGTGTGACCCCAGCCCACCAGTTCCCAAGCGGAGTCCTGCTCAGCCCCGAGCGGCGGCTGGAGCTGCTGCGCTGGGCTTCGGAGCGTGGCGGCTGGATCTTGGAGGACGATTACGATTCCGAGTACCGCTACGCTGGCCCACCACTCACGCCTTTACAGGCCCTCAGCGACCGGGTCATCCATCTGGGCACCTTCTCGGCCTTCCTTTTTTCCGGACTGCGGCTGGGGTTTCTGGTGGTGCCGCCGCATCTGGTCAGCACCTTTACTACGGTCAAACAGGCGATGGACGGTGGTTCCTCGCTGCGTGACAGCGCCACCTTGGCATGCTTCATGGCTGAGGGCCACTTCACGCGCCACTTGGGCCGCACCCGGCGAATCTATGCAGCGCGGCACGAGGTCCTGGTGCAGGAGGTCGTAGGGCTAGGGGCCGAGGTTCTCTCCTCTGGACGGGGGCTTCACCTCACTGCCCATTGGCCCGCAGTACAGGAGGCGCGCCTACTCCAACAGGCCGAAGCCCTGGGGCTGGACCTGACACCCGTGCAGGCGTTCCAATGGGGCCGCAGCGCCAGAACACCAGGCCTGCTGCTGGGCTTCGCCGCCTTCACCCCTGAGGAACTGCAGCAGGCCAGCAGACGCCTGGCCAGCGTGCTGTAGCTGATCTTTCCAGCTGCAGACGTCCTCAGTTCAGCTCGCTGACTTCAGGCTTGAACCCCACCTGATGGATGTAGTGCAAGTACTCTTGGGGCGTCAGGGCTTCCCGCTTCCCACTAAGAGTCACGAAAAAGGCTTCCAGCACATTGGTCGCGAAGTTACGCGACCCCATGCGCGGCGTGGTGGTAATCAGGCGGGCCACGCCGCGGTTGTGCATCCACTGGCGGTCCGCCTCAGTAATGGTCTGGGTCAGCACCGTCTTGCCGCGCAGGTCCTGCGGAGCGTAGCGCTTGACGAAATGGGTATCTCCGGCAATCACATCCGCCCAGGTGTAATAGCGCGTCCCCTTGCCCTGCACACTGGTGTCCTGCTTGGCCCCAGTGGGATAGAACCAGTCCTGCGGCAAGGTGGTCAGCGGTGGGAGCAGTACCCTGGCGGCCCGCCGCAGGGCCGCCATATTACGAATCGGCAGGTCCAGGTTCAGCCCGAAAATCAGGTCACCATACACTACGTCGGCCCCCACCTCTGCCAGAGCCTCAGCCATGCCGAAGCGGTCTACAGCACTCACCATCAGCACCCGCCGGGTTCTCCAGTTCAGCAATGGATCCAGCTGAGCAACAGCCTCACGCTCCAAGGTGTTCTTTAGGCCCGAGCCGTCCAGCACCGGAGTCTGCCGGGCATGCGCCACCAGCTTGCGAATATTGCTGAAAGCGTAGCGTCGACCGTCCGCCAGCACATACAGGTCCGCCCCGCCTAGGCCAAAAGCGTCCACACGGCCGTCCAGTTCGCTGAACAGCTGAGCCGCCTTCTTACTGTCCCCATCGGTTCCAATACGCTCCAGCACGAAAGGTTGCCCCAGCACCTCTATCTCCTCGCGGGCATTGCGCTTACTGCCTCCCAGGGAGACGCTCACCACGTGTTTATAGCCGGGTGGTGCAGGCTTCCAGGAA